>NZ_JBVHHL010000005.1:0-296719 GCF_055561075.1 Streptomyces sp. NPDC022910 | reverse complement strand
GGTTCACTACTGCTCATGGGTGTGCAATCTCCTGTCGTGCCCTCTCAGGTTAAACGTTCACAGAAGGGCGTCTCACCACAGGCTGACAGAGAGGGATGCGGCGCTTGATGGCACCGGAGGCCAACCTTTACATCAGTGTAAAGGTTCAGATCGGGCTTGACGTTCACATTAGTGTCAAACTCTAGCTTCGGTTGCGTAGCTGAAAGGCAGCTCAGCAGCGCATAAGGAGTTATCACCATGTCCACCTTGTCCAAGGCTCTGACAGGACGCACGGTGCTCGTGACCGGAGGGTCGCGGGGTATCGGTGCGGAGATCGCCCGTGAATGCGCACGCGAGGGTGCGCATGTCGTGATCACCTACCGGAAGTCGCGCGAGCGGGCCGAGACCGTTGTCGCCGAACTGACCGGCCTTGGGGCGAAGGCGCTCGCCGTGCAGGCGGATCAGGCTGTACCGCACGAGGCGTCGACCGCTGTGGAGAAGGCCGCCGAATTCTTCGGGGGTCAGATCGACGTACTGGTGAACTCGGCCGGCATCGCTGTGATGGGCACCGTGGACCAGGTGGACCTCGAACTCCAGGAAGGGGTTCAGCGGATGATGGCCACCAACGTGATGGGAACCATCGTCACCACACACTCCGCGTCGCGCTTTCTGACCGACGGCGGGCGCGTCATCCTGGTGGGAAGCACCGTAGCCCACCGTGTCCCCGTCTCTGGTGTCGCCGAATACGCGGCGAGCAAGGCGGCGATCGATCAGCTCGGCCGGGGGTGGGCGCGCGACTTCGGCTCACGGGGCATCACCGTCAACGTCGTGCAGCCCGGGGCCACCGACACGGACATGAATCCCGCAGATGGACCGAATGCGGCCCCCCAGGCGGCCATGACGGCACTCGGACGCATGGGCACCCCCAGCGACGTCGCCAAGGCGGTCGTGTTCCTCGCCAGTGAGAAGGCCGCCTACATCACCGGCGCGCTGCTGACCGTGGACGGCGGATCCAGCATCTGAACCGGATTCGGCAGTCCGTGGCATGCGAATCTCCGGTGCGTCGACGCCATGTGACGGCACCGGAGCATCGCGGCCGGAACGAACCTGAAACCACGTCAATCCGCCCTGACCTGCTAGTCAGCCACTCCCGCGCAGCGGGGGAACCTCAAGGTGCGGGGCCGACGGGTGTCAGGATCCGGGCAGGCTGACGAGCTACCCGGCGCGGGAATTGTCGCGCAGAGCGCGTGCCAGCTCGGCGACGTGTCGCGCCTGGACGGCGGACAGCCGTCGCGCCTCCCACAGCAGCGCTGCGGCGTCCACGGCTTCCGGGGACGGAGAGAGCGGCATCCCACGCAGGAAGACGCCCGTCAGCGCGGCCAGTTCGCGGGCGTCCACCCCCAGCAGGACAGAGAAGTCCGTCACCAAGCGTGGGGTCAGCTCCTTACGACCGGAGCCGATCACCCCGTAGGTGGCCGCCGACAGATATGTGGGCGTCACGAACGCAAGCGTCTTCGCCATGCCCATCCAGTTCAGGTTGCGGTACTGGAGCATGCGGATCACCCAAGAGCCCGGACCGCCGGCGAGGGGCATGAGAGGCTTCGGGGCGAAGCTGGAACGCCGTTCCTCCTGCGGCAGTGAGCGGATCAGCTTCAGAAGTTCACGGCGTCCCGCTGCGGGGAGGCGCACCGCATCCGTCACGGTGGTCGCCACCCAGTTCGCGGCCGTGTCGTCCAACGGCGCCATATCGTCCGGGACCGCCAACCCCGCGAGGATGAACAGATCGACGGCGTGGAAACCCAGCGCGGGCGCAAGCCGTCGGAGCAGCCCCTCGCCTGGGCGCTCCCCTGCGAGCACCGCGCTGACCTCGTCTGCCGTCACCCCGGCGCGGTCGGCCAACTCCTGCACGCCAAGTTCCCGGTGGTCCAGCAGCCACGCCAGCATCGCGCCGAAGCCAGGATGCTCCATCATGCCCGCAGCCTAGCCAGAAGCTGCCCTGGAGCCCCTCTGTTACGTCCCCCTAGGAACGGGCACGCAGCGGGCACGTGAGCCCCTCGATGCGAACTATGGGCGCCGAGGTCGCTGGGGTCTATGGAGCTGTTAACCAGTCGCCCGGGATGGGCGCTGGTCGTCCGTGGTCGCCGTGGTTGCTGTACTTCCTTGCTGTACAGCTCGCTTGGCTGCCGCGTTCCGGGCGTGAGCCTCGCGTCGCAGGCGACGCTCGTAGTTCGCGATCTGACGGGGGGACGGGCACGCCGGTCGCGGTTCGGATCAGCCGCTCGTTCTCACAGTCCACCAGGAAGGGGCCATTGCCTCCGAGACGAGGGCGCTGTCCGCTCCGTCCATCGCCGACCGCTCCCCAGTAGAAGATCCACCCGAATGACAACTGTTGTACGCGGAGGATCCCAAGCTCGTACTCGACGCAGCCCCGTACCTGCTCGATCTCAGCGAGCACCAACTGGCGGGCATCCTCCTTGGTCAGCATCGCTCGATGATGGCATGCGCCACTAAAGAGCACGAGTTTGGAAGATCGCGTATGCGGATGGGCCTGAGCTGGCGAGCCGCTGACCTGCGTTTTCGTTGCATGCTCGCCGACGTTCCCCCGTCGGTCCCCGTCACTCGCCCTTTGATCGGGCACGCAGGGGACACAGTCAGTCTTCGCCGTGATCGGGTGCCGTGAGGTCCACCCATATCCAGGGTTTGCGGTGCCACACGCGCACTTCCCCTATGACGAGGTCAACAGTCGTGCCCACAGGAGGCAATTCCTGGGCGAGTCGTTTCACCCCGGGCTCGCTACTGCGGCGAATCAGATCCAGCGAGGCGCCCACGGGTTCGTAGTCGTTGAGTTGCGCCATGAGGCCCCATGGCTCGTGACTGGTGATCGCTGCTTGGACTGTCTCGCCCTGATGAAGGTCGCTGAGGGAGCGCCTCGACTCATCTGCCATGACGGCATCATCCCTCCTCAACCCACCACCTTCCCCAGCTCCCATCCCGTCCGCCGTCGACCCACACACCATGGAGCGGGCGTGGTTCCTGGCGTCCAGGTGGAGCGCGCCACTGTACGAACGACCTGGACGCCATGGGCCGCGTCTGCTCGGCTCTGCCTGGGTCGATGGTGGACGGGATGGGAGCACCCCCGCGCACGCCACGATGGACCCGCGGTCAGGAACGGCGCCCCCTTCATCCCGGTGCCGGCCGATCCCCCTCCGGAGGCAGGAGCGGCGCCCGCGGCGGAGCCGGGAGCGCGCCCGGCGGAGCGGAGCGCAGCCGGGGCTTGATGAGGTAGAGAAACCCGTAACAGGCTCTAGTTTGCGCGGCTCAGTGCGGTGAGGTGATCGAGGTACTCACGACCAGTCGGCTCGGTGGCGAAGTCGCGGTTGACGATGGCCGCAAGCTCGCGGCTGACCATGAGCAGGGACGGCAGCGACTGCCTGTCGCCTTTCAAGGCCCACTCGCCGTAGTTCACCGCCTGGTCCAAGTCGCCCTGCCGTGCGGCAACCACGCCGAGGGTGATCCTCGCCTCCGCCATCCGCATCGGTGATCGCTCGGACCCGTCGAAGTCGGTGCCCGCCCGGATCACCTCGCCGGCAAGGTTCTCGGCGAACCGATCCTCTCCGAGCAGCCGGTAGCAGTCCATGGCATAGAAGTCGAACTTCGCCGGGTCCACCACGAAGTGGTGATCAAGGTTCTCGGGATACGGCATCCCCATCAAGGTGCCGGGCGCCGGACTCCAGGGAAAGGTGGTCATCCGGCTCCACTGTGACGTGCCGGGTGGCGCATTCGACCGGAAGTTCGTCATCGACGCGGGCACGGGAGCCGGCACGTACCGTCAGCCAGTCGTCAGCGGCATCCCGGCCGGCACGCGCTGCACCGTCAGGGAGAGCACGACCGGCGAGAACAAAAAGGTCAGTCTCGCCCAGGTGAAGATCCAACCCACTACCACTACGGTCCGAGCCGGTGTCACCAGCCGTATCTCCGTCACCGACAAGTACATCGCACGCGGCGGCAAGGGCGGACACGGCCACAAGCCAGGCGGCCACCTCCCCGACACCGGGGCGTCCCTCCCGCGCAGCGGGGGAACCTCAACGGAGCGCCTGGCCGCGAGCAGCCTCGCCCTGGTACTGGCCGGCTGCCTCACGGTCACTGCGGCCACGCAGACCCGCAGACGGCGCGAACGCACCTGACCTCTCAGAGGCGTGACCGTTCAGCCATCCAACGCAGCTGGGCCGCCGACTGTCAGGTCGGCGGCCCAACTGCATCACCGCCGATGACAGCAACAGGGGCCGCAAAGCCCACGGCCGCCCCGCCGTGTCTCACCGGCCACGAGGCGAAAGGCCGGGGCATTGCGTGACCACGGCCCCTCTGGGCAATTAGGCCGTCGCCGCAACAGGATCCACGGCACGCCCTACCCTTGCCGTGAGCGGAAGTTTCCGTGTCCATGACCAATTCCGGACTGCCTGCCATCAAATGGAGACACCATGCGAAGACTGCGGCTCCGAGCCCTCCTGCTCACACTGCTGGCCACGACGGCAGGCGGCCTCGTCCTCTCCCCAGCGCCGGCATCGGCCGCAGAGCCGTGCCGCACCGGATGGCTGTGCCTGTACAAGGACACCGGTTTCAACAACATGGCCTTCACCACCCAAAGGCACGGCGTCTGCTGGGACCTCCTCAACTACGGGATCGCCAGCGTGGGGTCCTACTGGAACAACCTGTCCGTCTACGTCGACTTCTTCGACGTGAGCCAGGACGAACACGTATGGAGCATCCGCCCCGGCGGCAGCAGCTCCAACGCGACTTCATTCACAGGCGAACGCTACGTCTGCACCCGCTGATACACCACCCAGGCCAGGACAACGCACTCTCCCGTAGGTGGAGACGCTCGGCTCCTGAACGGGAGCCGAGCTTCAGGCTGAGGGCTCAGTAGTAGGTGTTGCCGTCCCAGTCGGACTCGCCGCAGCCCAGCGCCGTGTCCTTCTCGAAGACGCAGACCTGGACGCGCAGCGCCCAGATGCCGCGGGTGTCCTGCAGCGAGGTCACCCACTCGTCGGAGGTGCCGGCGCCGGTGGTGACCGAACGCCAGGCGTAGCTGGTCAGCACGCGGCTCGGGGTGAGGGACTGCACCCGGATGCGGACGTGGTGCCCGTCGGCCTCACGGTCGAGCAGCTTCAGGTAGATCTTGTTGGCGTCGGTCTTGCTCGCGTAGTAGAAATCCCCGCTGCCGTACGCCCCGCTGATCGTCTTGGAGACCCCGCCGGCGGACGCGGGGCTCGCGGCGAAGGCGAGGGCGGCGAGGGCGGCGCCACCCACGGCGAGGATACGGCTGAGCTTCTTCTTCAAGGGTTCCCCCTGTGTTCAAGATCGGTCGTCTTGCCAGCGGGAATCCTATGAGTGGCATGCCCATGACGCCTCTTGATCGACGATTAGGTGACGGGGGTAACACCGTGGTGAGGATTCGACCAACGACGTGACTGACAGGCGGGTGACGGCCGGGCGCAGGGCGCGCCGGCTGCCGCTGGTCCAGCGCGGCGCCAAGGTGGCGACAAGGTGTGGTGCACCCAATCCGCAGTCGGTCACAGCACTGATTCAGCTCGCCTATGGCCCGGAAGACAGGCCGCGCGAGAACCATGCTCTGAACTGCTTGCTCTCCGCGTGGAAGGGGATCCGCCCCCATGGGACCCCGCGCCGTCACGGTGCTTTTGTGTCACCCGGACCCGGGGCTGGTCAGGGTCACATCTGACGGCTATGCCTGCCCAGGTTCGAATCCTGGCGCCGCCTCGCTACTGAGAATCGGCCCCTGACCGGCACGTGTCGTCGGGATCGATCGCTTTTCTGATCACTGTGGCTGTCCGCCGCTCCCGGTGGTTCCCCCGCCCTTCGGGCACGCAGCGGGCACGATCGATCGTGGTGTCCTCGGCCCGCGTCCCTGGTTCGGTCACGCTTGTGGGACGCACCGCGACCTTGATCACGCAAGAGTTGCGCCAGGTCTCACGCGCTCCTCGTTCCCCTCCCCAGTGAGCCGGGCTCGCCTGGCGCCGCCCAGCAGTCCGGTCCACCACCCTGGCGCGGCCAGACTTCCGGACCACCGCCGTGCCACTCGATGAGCTCCGATTCGGCCACGTCCAGCTCATCCCCGCCCACCACGCCGGCGTATTGCAGAAACACGGTCAACTCGTGCAGCGAGTACGCCGTGCCCAGGATCTCGTTATCGACGCTTACGTGGCGGCCACCAGATCCGCAGGGCGCCTCCACGATCACGCAAGGCTCGACCATGACCTCAGCTTCTCCCCGGCAAGGCCCAACCCGCTACCGGGCGCCTGGAAAAGCAGGAGACGGGCGTCGATATCGCCAACGCCCTCTGCTGCCGACTGTCCAGCAGCGGACAGCAGTTCCGGCCAGGCCGTACCAGGCCCCATGAAGTCGCGAGCCCGCCGGACCGTGCGCACGCCGCCGCGGCCGAGGCGCGTCGGGTGTGTAGCTGAACGGACCGTCCTGATCGAGGGTGAGCGTGCCGTGGGCCGTCTTCGTGTGCGCGACGAGTGTCGCCGGGCTGCCGGTGTCGTCGGCCAGTACGCCATGCCACGAGCGGACGGTCAGCGTCCGCCCGGCGTGCGCGATGTAGGCGTCGTCGCGTGCCGCGGCGCGCTCGTCTCCTGTCCCGGATCCCGTCGGCCGGCGCAGGCCGACACTGCGCAGCCCACTCTCGACGGGTACGCCGTACCGGAGTTCCCCGGTCAGCTTCCTCTCTTCTGACCTCTCTATTTCTGACCTTTCTCTTCGGATCTCTTCGGATCTCTTCGGATCTCTTCGGATCTCTTCGGATCTCTTCGGATCCGTTCGGATTTCTCCGGGGCCACGGCCTCCGACGTACCGTCAGGAGGGCCGCACATCCATCCGGTTCACCAGGCCATCCGCGTCGAAGCGGTACACGTGCTCCACCGTCTCCGCCGCCCACTCGTCGCCCGTCGCGGTGCGCAGCCCGGGGCGTACCGTCGCGACGACCGCCTCGCCGTCCTCGTCCGGACGCAGCCCCTCCAGACGCACCAGCGGGTGGCCCGACGCGAACTGGCGTGCCCAGTAGGCGCGTACCTCCTCGCGGCCGTGGAGCCGTACGCCGTCCAGGACGTTCGGCCAGTCGACGTCCGGGGACAGACAGCGCGACATGAACGCGTCCCGGCCGTCCGTCGCGAACACCTCGTACATCTGTCGCAGCAGCGCCGCATGCGCCGACGGAACCCCTTCCGGCACCGACACCCTTCAGTTCCCCGCCACCGACTTCACCGCCACGGACACCGGGGTCGAACCGCTGATCAGTTCCAGGGTCAGACCGGCCGTCGCGGGTGTGTCGATGAGTTCCGCGAGGACCGCCGCCACGTCGTCGCGCGGGACCGCGCCGCGGCCGGTGTGCGCCTCCAGGCGTACGAGGCCGATGCCGGCGTCGCTCGTCAGCGAGCCGGGGCGCAGGATCGTCCAGTCCAGGGACTTGTGAGCGCGTACGTACGCGTCGGCCTCGCCCTTCGCGCGCAGATAGACGTCGAAGACCTCGTCACCCGGGTGTTCCGGGTCCGCACCCATCGACGAGACCACGACGAAACGGCGTACGCCCGCCCGTTCCGCCGCGTCCGCGAACTTGATCGCCGCGTCCCGGTCCACCGTGTACTTGCGGGCCGCGCCGCTGCCCGGGCCCGCGCCCGCCGCGAAGACGGCCCCGTCGGCCCCCTCCAGGTGCGCGGCGACCTCCTCGACCGACGCCGACTCCAGGTCGCACACGATCGGTTCGGCGCCCGCCGCTCGCAGATCGTCGGCCTGTTCCGTGCGCCGGACGATCCCCGCGGCCTCTTCTCCGCGCGCGGCGAGCAGCCGCTCCAGCCGCAGCGCGATCTGACCATGACCACCAGCGATGACAATGCGCATGTTTCCGACCGTACGCCCGGACGGGCGCCTTTGCCGCGCGACTTCACGTACGGCTCCGTTTCCCACCGGTGGACACCAGCCACCCGCCTCCGGCGTCCCTCACGGCGGGCTCATCACGGTTGCGCCCGCCCCTGCCGAGGGAGGTCCAGCGCCACCGCTGCCGAGTTGCAGTACTCGCGTACCGCGCTGGTACGAGCCACCACGCGCCCCCGGTGCACGACGATGCGGCTGTACGCGAGCGACAACGCGCCCGCCAGCTGCTCGCCGCGCACGGCGAGCAGTTCCGCCGGGAAGCCAGCCTCCACGCGTACCTCGGGCAGCCCGAGCGCGGCCCGGGCCGACGCGCTCACCGTGTCGTACGCGTCCTCGGGAGACAGCCCGTACCGGGACGCCAGCAGATACGCCGCCTCCAGCGGGTCCCCCCGCCCCACCGGGTTGGAGACGTCCCTGAGTGCTCCACTGCCGGCTGCCACCCGAACCCCGGCCGAACTCAGCAGCCGTACCGGAGCCGTGCCGCGCCCGTCGACCGCGCCACAGCCGCCCTGTGGCAGGCAGATTACGGTCACCCCCGCGGCGGCGAGCCGGTCCGCGGCACGGGCGGCCGCCCCCGCCGGGAGGCGTTCCAGACCGCCGCACGGGCCCAGCGTCACCCCGGGACGCAGGCCGCCCGCCATCGCCGCGAACCGGGCGAGGCGTGCCGGATCGCCGGCGTCCGTGTGCAGGTCCACCGGGCAGCCGAACTCACCGGCCAGCTCCAGGACCGCCTCCACGTACCCGCTCGGATCGGGATCCGCGTCCGGGCAGCCGCCCACCACCGTGGCGCCCATCTTCATCGCGTCCCGCAGCATCGCGAGCCCTTCCGCCCCGGCGACACCGGTCAGTATCCGCGGCATCGCCACCGCCGTCAGCTCGGCGAGCCCGCACAGCGAACGCCGCGCGTTCAGCACCGCCGTGAGCGCGTCCAGGCCCTGTACGTCACCGATGTGCACGTGTGAGCGCAGGGCCGTCGCGCCGTGTCCGAGTTGCAGCAGCGCGGCCTCGGTGGTGCGACGCTGGACGTCGTCGGGCCGGTACGACACCGGTCCGTCGCCGTCCGCGGACAGGGCCGTGTCACCGTGCGCGTGCGGTTCGGCGGGGGCCGGCAGGAGCAGATAACCGCGGAGGTCGACACGGGTGCCGACGGCTCCCGTGGCCAGGCTGCCCACGGTGCCCACGGCCTCGATGCGCCCGCCGCCCAGTCGCACGTCCACCGTCCGGCCGTCGGTGAGCCGCGCCCCGCACAGCAGCAGGGCGGTCGAATCGGCCGGTACCGAGGGCGAGGACGCGAGGTGGGGCGCCTGCGGTCGGCTGTCGGGCATCGCGCTCCTGTGGTCCGGGGCGGCTGCGCACCAGGGGCAAGATCACGCAGAGTGAGTCGAGCCTAGGGTGACGACCCGGCCACGGCGGGGAGGAGCGCAATAGTCGTACCGACGTGGTCCTTCCGCCCTCAGCACGTATCCACGTGGTCCTTCGCGCCGTGGCCGGCGGCGGACGCCGCAGCTCATGCTTGCGAAACGAAATTCCCGTGCATCCCTGCCGCTGGGCGGCAGCCGCTGACGGGGCCGTCGGTCGTATGAGACGGATGAAGCGGATGAGGCACACGGGGCCCGGGGGAGACCTGCGGGAGGCATGGGAACAAGCCGGGCGGGTGCAGCGAAACGGATTTGGGCGAACGGCGGGCGACCGTGTAATGTCTTCATCGCTCGCCCCAATAGCTCAGTCGGCAGAGCGTCTCCATGGTAAGGAGAAGGTCTACGGTTCGATTCCGTATTGGGGCTCTGGTGGGAGAAGGTTCTCGTCGAGAGGCGGGATCTGATCGCACCGCAGCGGTGTAGCTCAGTCGGTAGAGCAAGCGGCTCATAATCGCTGTGTCACCGGTTCAAGTCCGGTCACCGCTACTGACAGTAGCCGATTGTGGGGTCGGTCCTTCGATCGGCTACTCTTTCTTGCGTTAATTCAGTCTATCCGTTCGTCAAGGAGCACTCACGTGGCTGCCACCGACGTCCGCCCGAAGATCACGCTGGCCTGCGTGGAGTGCAAGGAGCGGAACTACATCACCAAGAAGAACCGGCGCAACAACCCGGATCGCCTTGAGATGAAGAAGCACTGCCCGCGTTGCAACGCGCACACTGCGCACCGCGAGACGCGATAAATCAGGCTCGTCCGCGAGGCCGTCCCCAGCAGCCAGGGGGGCGGCCTCGCGGCGTTGGCCGGGCGCGCCTGGTTGCCTCCGCCTACCGGCAGCCGTGACCGGGCGACCGGGGTCGATCGGCTGTGCGGACCGACCAGGATGAGACCGACCGGCCACGCGACCGAAGCAGGACGGCCGGACCGGCCGGGCGGCTGAGGGAAGATGGCCCCACCGGGCCTGGCCGGAGCGAGAGGTCCGATCGGCCACGCGAGTCCAGCAGGGTGGGCCCACCGGTCGACGAGAAACCGGTCAGGCGCCCGCGCCGCAGTATCGGTCACGCGCCCGCAACGCAGAATCGGCCGCACGGACCGGGACGCAGCGCAGAATCGGTCACATCGACCGGGACGCAACCCGGAACGGCGCGTCGACCGGGACGCAACCCGGAACGGCGCGTCGACCGGGACGCAACCCGGAACGGCGCGTCGACCGGGGTGAAACCCGGGCGCCGACCGGAAGGAAGCAGAATCTGTCATGTCGCCGGATCCAGAACCGGTCACACCGGCCGAACGCAGAAGGCCGCACAACGGGGCCTGAAGCCTCCGGCGAGGCCCGACCCGAGGAACTACCAGGAGGTGCCGAGCCCATGGCGCTCGATCAGTCCTTCGTGGGGCGGTCCTACCCGCCCACCGACCCGTACGAGGTCGGCCGGGAGAAGATCCGCGAGTTCGCGGAGGCGATCGGGGACGCCAACCCAGCCTATACGGACCGGGTGGCAGCCAAGGCGCTCGGTCATCCCGATGTGATCGCCCCGCCGACCTTCGTCTTCGCGATCACCTACAAGGCCGCGGGCCAGGTCGTCGAGGACCCCAAGCTCGGTCTGGACTACAGCCGCGTGGTGCACGGCGACCAGAAGTTCGCATACACCCGCCCGGTCCGCGCCGGTGACCGGCTGAGCGTCACCTCGACCATCGAGTCGATCAAGTCTCTGGCCGGCAACGACATCCTGGACATCCGCGGCGACGTCCACGACGCGGCGGGCGAGCACGTGGTGACCGCCTGGACGAAGCTCGTGGCCCGGGCGCCGGAAGAGGAGGCATGACGAGGATGACCGCGAAGATCGCCTACGACGCCGTCGAGGTCGGCACCGAACTGCCGGCGCAGTCCTTTCCCGTCACGCGCGCCATGCTCGTGCAGTACGCGGGTGCCTCCGGGGACTTCAACCCGATCCACTGGAACGAGAGGTTCGCCAAGGAGGTGGGCCTGCCGGACGTCATCGCGCACGGCATGTTCACCATGGCCGAGGCGGTCCGCGTGGTGACCGACTGGGTGGGGGACCCGGGCGCCGTCGTCGAGTACGGTGTCCGTTTCACCAAGCCCGTCGTCGTCCCCGACGACGAACAGGGCGCCCTCATCGAGGTCAGCGGCAAGGTGGCGGCCAAGCTCGACGACCACACCGTCCGCGTCGACCTGACGGCGACGAGCGCCGGCCAGAAGGTGCTCGGCATGTCACGGGCGGTCGTACGGCTGGCCTGACCACGGGTTCGGCAAGGGGCGTTCGCCGATGCGGGCGCCCCTTACGCGTGTGAGGTTCTTGAGCGCCCCCCTCTTTGCATGTCGCTGTCACGGCACAATCCTGGGCCGTGCACATCTCCGCGAGGGAACTCAATCGAGCCACGCTCAGTCGGCAGCTGCTCCTGCGGCGGGAGTCGCTGGGTGTTGTCGACGCCGTCCGTCGCGTGGTCGCGCTGCAGGCGCAGCATGCCGCCTCGCCGTACCTTGCGTTGTGGAACCGGATGGCCGAGTTCTCTCCAGCGGATCTGGACACCGCGTTCACCGGCCACGCGGTCGTCAAGGCGACCTTGATGCGGATCACGCTCCATGCGGTCCATGCCGACGACTACGAGGCCTTCCGCAGGGCGATGCAGCCGACTCTGTACGGCTCCCGGCTCGGTTACCGCTTCGCCGAGGCAGGGCTCACGCCCGCCGACGCCGGCGAGTTGGTGCCGCAGCTGCTGTCTTTCACCGACCGGACGCGAACGGCTGCCGAGATGGAAGCCTGGTTGGAGGAGCGGCTCGGGACGGAGAAGAAGGCCAGGGCGTGGTGGGGGCTGCGGGCCTACGCGCCGCTTCTGCACGTGGCCACCGGCGAGCCGTGGTCCTTCGGCACCCGGCCGTCCTACGTCGCGGCGCCGGTGGGCCGTGTGCCCACGGGACGGGAGACGGACCAGGAGGCGCTGCGCACTCTCGTCCTGCGCTACCTGGAAGGGTTCGGACCGGCATCGGTGGCCGACATGGCACAGTTCGCCATGGTGCCGCGGGCGCCGATCCGCCACGCGCTCCGGACGCTCGACGGCCGCATCGAGGAGCTCCAGGGACCCGAGGGCACCATGCTGTTCGACGTCCCCGGCGCTCCGTGCCCGCCCGCGTACACCTCGGCCCCGCCCCGTCTCATGGCGATGTGGGACAGCATCCTGCTCGCCTACGCCGACCGCAGCCGCGTGATCCCGCCGGCCTACCGCCCGCTGGTGACGCGCAACAACGGCGACGTGCTGCCCACGCTGCTGGTCGATGGCTACGTCGCCGGGGTGTGGCGGTCGGTCGACGGTGGCATAGAGGCCAGGGCCTTCCACGACCTTTCGCCCGAGGCATGGGACGGACTTGCCGCAGAGGCCCGTTCTTTGACGACGCTGCTGGCCGATCGCGATCCACGGGTCTACAGCCGATACGACCACTGGTGGAACAAGCTGCCCGACACTGCGGTACGGAGGCTTCCGGGCTAGATTGGCGGATCACTGCTCTGCCTGGTCGTCGAACGGTCTTGGGGCCGGGTTTCCGAGGCGTCGCAGGAGCCCTTGACGTAGTTAGTGATTGAGTACTAACTTTCTCGCATGGTCAGGATGAGCGCAGAAGAGAGGCGCGAGAGCGTCATCCGTGCGGCGACGAGCGAGTTCGCGCGCGGCGGCTACTACGGCACGTCCACCGAGGCGATCGCCAAGCGTGTCGGCGTGTCGCAGCCGTATCTCTTCCGACTCTTCCCGGGCAAGAAGGCGATCTTCCTCGCGGCGTCCGAGCGCTGCATGGAGGACACTGTCCGCACCTTCGAGGAGGCGTCCAAGGGCCTCGAGGGTGAAGAGGCCCTGCATGCCATGGCGAACGCGTACACCAAGATCATCGCGGAGCGGCCCGAGAGGCTGATGATGCAGATGCAGATGTACGTCGCGGTGGCCGCCACCGAGGAGGCCGGTGATCACGAGTTCGGCGAGGCGGTGCGGGCCGGCTGGATGCGGCTGTGGGAGGCCGTGCACCTGCCGCTCGGGGCCGAGGTCAACGAGACGACGACGTTCTTGGCGTACGGAATGCTCGTCAACTGTCTGGTGGCCATGGGTTTCCCGCCCGAGCACCGGGTCTGGGAGGGGCTCTATCCTTCGGCGCGCGTCAAGGGCCGACTGGAGAAGTGACCGCAGCTGGGAAGGCGGTCGCCTTTTCACGCTCGCGAAAGTTAGTCAGCAATAACTAATCGTCGTCAGCGATCGCCTTCTGGGGGAGCGATGTCACAGCAGAAGTCACGTCGTGGGGGAGCGACATGGGCCCTCGTGATCACCGGGGTCGCCGGATTCATGGCGGCCCTCGACAACCTCGTCGTCACCACCGCCCTGCCCTCCATCCGCAGGGACCTCGGGGGAGCGCTGGACGACCTGGAGTGGACCGTGAGCGCGTACACGCTCACCTTCGCGGTCCTGCTCATGTTCGGCGCGGCCCTCGGTGACCGGTTCGGCCGCAGGCGGCTCTTCCTCGCCGGGCTGAGCATCTTCACGGGCGCGTCCGCCGCCGCGGCGCTCGCACCCGGCCTCGACTCCCTGATCGCGGCCCGCGCCGTCCAGGGCGTCGGCGCGGCCATCATGATGCCGCTGACGCTGACCCTCCTCACCGCCGCGGTCCCGGCCGAGAAACGCGGGATGGCATACGGGATCTGGGGTGCCGTCAACGGACTCGCGGTCGCGTCGGGACCCCTCATCGGCGGCAGCCTCACCGAACACGTGTC
Organism: Streptomyces sp. NPDC022910; assembly: GCF_055561075.1. NCBI lineage: Bacteria > Bacillati > Actinomycetota > Actinomycetes > Kitasatosporales > Streptomycetaceae > Streptomyces > Streptomyces sp. NPDC022910. Next base: position 282,617 of record NZ_JBVHHL010000005.1, on the reverse strand, counting down.
GTGGCACTGGATCTTCTGGCTGAACGTTCCGCTCGGCCTCGTGGTCCTGCCGCTCGCCCGCCTCCGCCTCGCCGAGTCGCACGGCGCCGGAGCCCGGCTCGACATCCCCGGCACGCTGCTCGTCAGCGGCGGTCTCTTCGGGATCGTGTACGGGCTGGTGCGCGGCCCGGCCGACGGCTGGACCGCCCCGCTCGTGCTGACCGGCCTGTTCGCGGGCACCGCGCTGCTCGTCGGCTTCGTCCTCCACGGCATCCGCGCCAAGAACCCCATGCTCCCCATGCGGCTGTTCCGCTCCCGCGCTTTCTCGGGGATCAACGCCGCGAGCCTGCTGATGTTCCTGGGGATGTTCGGCTCGATCTTCCTGCTCAGCCAGTACATGCAGGGCGTGCTGGGCTACTCGCCGACCCAGGCCGGGTTGCGGATGCTGCCCTGGACCGGTATGCCCATGCTGATCGCGCCGGTCGCCGGCTACCTCTCCGACCGCGTCGGCGGACGTCCGGTCGTCGCCGCCGGGCTCTTCCTGCAGGCCGCCGGCCTTGCGTACTACGCCTCCGTGGTCGCCGCCGACGCCTCGTACGCCGTCCAACTGCCCGCCCTGATCATCAGCGGTGTCGGAATGTCCCTCTATTTCGCCCCGGCATCCAACCTGGTCATGTCCAGCGTCCGGCCCCTGGAGCAGGGCATCGCCTCCGGCGCGAACAACGCCCTGCGTGAGGTCGGCGGAGCGCTCGGCATCGCCGTGATGTCGTCGATCTTCGCGGCACGGGGCGGCTATGAGACCGCGCAGCACTTCGTGGACGGGCTGCGGCCGGCCCTCGTGGTGGGCTCCGCCGTGGTCGGGCTGGCCGGGATCGCGGCCCTGCTGATCCCCGCCCGGCGGCCCGCCTCGCAGGTCGTCACCACGGCTCAGCCGGCCCCCACCCTGGAGACGGCCGCCCACTGATCCACCACCGTTCGCCGAGTCGCCGCCACCGAGTCTGCGTGGCGGACAACGGCCCGCCGGCCCTCCGGCGGGCCGTTCTCCGTGCGATACGGGGCTGTCGGTGCCGTCTCGTAGTCTTGGGCGCGTGCAGGAACTCCACGACGCCCCGCTCGCCCCGCTGACCACCTTCCGGCTGGGCGGCCCCGCGACCCGCCTGATCACCGCCACCACCGACGCCGAGGTGGTCGCCGCCGTCCGGGAGGCCGACGACTCCGGTACACCGCTGCTGCTGATCGGCGGGGGATCCAACCTGGTCATCGGTGACAAGGGCTTCGATGGCACGGCCCTACGCATCGCCACGGAGGGCTTCAGCCTCGACGGCACGAGGCTGGAGCTGGCCGCCGGAGAGGTGTGGACCGACGCCGTCACCCGCACCGTCGAGGCCGGGCTCGCCGGTGTCGAGTGCCTCGCCGGAATCCCCGGCTCCGCGGGCGCGACCCCGATCCAGAACGTGGGGGCGTACGGCCAGGAGGTCTCCACGACGATCACCGAGGTGATCGCGTACGACCGCAGGGCGCGCGAGACGGTCACGATCCCGAACGCCGACTGCGCGTTCTCATACCGCCACAGCCGCTTCAAGGCCGACCCCGAGCGCTTCGTCGTCCTCCGTGTCCGCTTCGAGCTGGAGGGGGCGCAGGGACTCTCCGCCCCCCTCAAGTACGCCGAGACGGCCCGCGCTCTCGGCGTCGAGCCCGGCGACCGGGTGCCGCTGGCCGCAGCCCGCGAGACCGTCCTCAAGCTGCGCACGGGCAAGGGCATGGTGCTGGACCCGGAGGACCACGACACCTGGTCGGCGGGCTCCTTCTTCACCAACCCGATCCTCACCGACGAGGATTTCGCCGCGTTCCACGCGCGTGTGAAGGAGCGGCTGGGCGAGGAGGCGGAGCCGCCCGCCTACGCGGCCGGCGAGGGCCACACCAAGACCTCCGCGGCCTGGCTGATCGACAAGGCGGGCTTCGCCAAGGGGTACGGCACCGGGCCCGCCCGTATCTCCACCAAGCACACCCTGGCCCTCACCAACCGCGGAGGCGCGACCACCGAGGACCTGCTCGCCCTGGCCCGCGAGGTCGTAGCCGGAGTCCGCGAGGCCTTCGGGATCACGCTGGTCAACGAGCCGGTCACCGTGGGGGTCAGCCTCTAGGGCCCTGACAGGCGGCCCTCGCAGGTCAGTAGGCCACCCCGACTCCTTGTTTCACAGTCGCCGGGTCGTCGACCATCGCCAGCATCGCGTGGGCGACGTCGGCGCGGGCGATGAAGCGGCCCTTGCGCGGGAAGCCGCCGACGACCGTGCGGTACGAGCCGGTGAGCGGCTTGTTCTGCAGGCGCGGCGGGCGCACGACCGTCCAGTCCGTGGCGCTGCGGGCCAGTTCGGCCTCCGTCTCCCGCAGGTCGGCGTAGACGTCCTTGAGCATCGCCGAGACGAGACCGCGGACGGCGCGGTCCAGTGCCCCGTCGCCCTCGGGTCCGGGACCGACCGGACCGGAGGTGACCACGACCAGCCGGCGCACATCTTCAGCCTCCACGGCCCCCAGCACCGTACGCGTCAGCCGGGCCGCCACCCCGGCATCCTTCCGCGTGCGCGCGCCGAGCCCCGACAGCACCGCGTCCCGGCCCACGACCGCCGGGCGCAGCGCGTCGGAATCGGTCAGATCCGCGCGGAACACCTCCAGGCCCGCGCCCGTCGCGGTGAGCCGTGCGGGATCCCGTACGACGGCGGTGACCTGGTGGCCGGCTGACAGGGCCTGTTCGACGATCTCCTGGCCGATGCCGCCGGTGGCACCGAAAACGGTGAGTTTCATGCCGCGCATCCCCTGCTTCCGCTCGACCCGTGCTGGGTGGGTGAGTATTCACTCACCCCAGTTGTCTTCTAGGGTGAGTAAGTACTCACCCATACGTCAAGCCCCCGCGGAGCGGTCATGGAATCCTTGCGCCCCATGCAGCACACAGAGGCGCAGACGGCAGCAACACAGAACAGACCGGCCCGGGTCCGCATCCTCGACGCGGCACACGAGCTGATGCTCACCGTCGGGCTCGCCCGCGCCACGACCAAGGAGATCGCCAAGGCGGCGGGCTGTTCCGAGGCCGCGCTCTACAAGTACTTTCCGAGCAAGGAGGAGTTGTTCATCCACGTGCTCACGGAGCGGCTGCCCCGGCTGGACCCGCTGCTGCGCAGCCTCGCCGCCGAGCCCGGTCGGCACACCCTGGAGGAGAACCTCACCGAGATCGCCCGCCAGGCGGCCCTCTTCTACGAGCAGAGCTTTCCGATCGCCGCGTCGCTGTACGCCGAGACCCAGCTCAAGCGGCGGCACGATGAGACGATGCGGCAGATGGGCTCGGGCCCCCACAAGCCCATCGACAGCCTCGACGCCTACCTGCGCGCCGAGCAGGCCGCAGGACGCGTCCACCCCGACGCCGACACCTTCGCGGCCGCCTCCCTGCTCCTCGGCGCGTGCGCGCAGCGCGCGTTCGCCTACGACGCGACGGAGACGGGCGGACGGCCGCCGGTGGACGACTTCGCACGCCGCCTCGCCCGGACGCTGCTGGGCGGGATCTCCGTCTCCCAGAGCCCCGGCTGACCGCGCCGCCGGGGCATGAGACCCCCACATGCGGCCGGGACTGCACGTGTTCAGGCCCAGGACCGGCCACCGTCGGCGCCGGTCCACCACCCCTACGGGCTGCGGCCCGGCAAGTGGCCCGCGCCGCACCGACTGGGGGCTGCGTAAGCCGCGTCAGGAGGGAGTCGTCAAGGGGCACTCGGGCGCAGCCAGTCCTCCACACCCGCCAGCAGCTTCGCCTTCACGTCGTCGGGTGCCGCCGAACCCCTCACCGACTGCCGGGCCAGTTCCGCCAGCTCCTCGTCCGTGAAGCCGTGGTGGCGGCGGGCGATCTCGTACTGGGCCGCGAGGCGGGAGCCGAACAGGAGTGGGTCGTCGGCACCCAGTGCCATCGGGACGCCCGCTTCGAACAGAGTTCGCAGGGGGACGTCCTCGGGCTTCTCGTAGACGCCGAGCGCGACGTTCGACGCCGGGCACACCTCGCACGTGACCCCCCGCTCCGCCAGCCGCTTCAAAAGGCGCGGATCCTCCGCAGCGCGCACCCCGTGGCCCACCCGGTCCGCATGCAGGTCGTCCAGGCAGTCGCGGACCGACGACGGGCCGGTCAGTTCGCCGCCGTGCGGGGCCGACAGCAGACCACCGTCATGGGCGATGGCGAACGCGCGGTCGAAGTCCCGCGCCATGCCCCGGCGCTCGTCGTTCGAGAGGCCGAAGCCCACCACACCGCGGTCCCCGTACCGCACCGCCAGCCGCGCCAGCGTGCGTGCGTCCAGAGGATGCTTCATCCGGTTCGCGGCGACCAGGACCCGCATCCCTAGTCCCGTCTCCCGCACCGCGGTGTCGACCGCGTCCAGGATGATCTCCAGAGCCGGGATCAGACCGCCCAGGCGCGGCGCGTACGAGGTCGGGTCGACCTGGATCTCCAGCCAGCCCGAGCCGTCCCTCAGGTCCTCCTCCGCGGCCTCCCGCACCAGCCGCTGGATGTCCTCCGGCTCCCTCAGGCACGAGCGCGCCGCGTCGTACAGCCGCTGGAAGCGGAACCAGCCGCGCTCGTCGGTGGCCCGCAGCTTCGGCGGTTCGCCACTGGTCAGGGCTTCGGTCAGCGCCTCGGGGAGGTGGACGCCGTACTTGTCGGCCAGCTCCAGGACGGTTGCCGGCCGCATCGAACCGGTGAAGTGCAGGTGCAGATGGGCCTTCGGCAGTTCAGAGACATCACGTACGTGCTCCATTCGAGGATCCTGCCGTACGCCCCCGCCGGACCGGTAGCGCTTTCCCTTCAGTGGTCTTCATCGCACGAGCGTCAGTGATGTTTGTCGCACGAACAAACGAGGCGGTCACCTCCCGCATTCGGGAGGTGCCGCCTCTGAGAACCGGGAGGCGGGACGCGTCAGTCCCGTGCCTCCGCCAGCAGCTTCTGGATCCGGCTCACGCCCTCGACCAGATCCTCGTCCCCGAGGGCGTACGACAGCCGCAGGTAGCCGGGGGTGCCGAAGGCCTCGCCCGGGACGACCGCGACCTCGGCCTCCTCCAGGATCAGCGCGGCCAGCTCCACGGTGTTCTGCGGGCGCTTGCCGCGGATCTCCTTGCCGATCAGCGCCTTCACCGACGGGTACGCGTAGAACGCGCCCTCCGGCTCCGGGCAGACCACGCCGTCGATCTCGTTCAGCATCCGCACGATGGTCTTGCGGCGCCGGTCGAAGGCCTCGCGCATCCTCGCGACCGCTTCCAGGTCGCCCGACACGGCCGCCAGCGCCGCCACCTGCGCGACGTTCGACACATTGGACGTCGCGTGCGACTGCAGGTTCGTCGCCGCCTTCACCACGTCCTTCGGGCCGATGATCCAGCCCACGCGCCAGCCCGTCATCGCGTACGTCTTGGCGACGCCGTTGACCACGATGCACTTGTCGCGCAGCTCGGGAAGGAGGGCCGGCAGGGACACGGACGCCGCCTCGCCGTAGACGAGGTGCTCATAGATCTCGTCGGTCAGCACCCACAGGCCGTGCTCCACGGCCCAGCGGCCGATGGCCTCGGTCTCGGCCTCGGAGTACACCGCGCCGGTCGGGTTGGACGGCGACACGAAGAGGACGACCTTCGTCTTCTCCGTGCGGGCCGCCTCCAGCTGCTCGACGGAGACGCGGTAGCCGGTCGTCTCGTCCGCGACGACCTCCACCGGGACACCGCCGGCCAGCCGGATCGACTCCGGGTACGTCGTCCAGTACGGAGCCGGGACGATCACCTCGTCGCCCGGGTCGAGGATCGCGGCGAAGGCCTCGTAGATGGCCTGCTTGCCGCCGTTGGTGACCAGGATCTCCGAGACGTCGGGCTCGTAGCCGGAGTCGCGCAGCGTCTTCGCGGCGATCGCGGTCTTCAGCTCGGGCAGACCGCCCGCCGGCGTGTAGCGGTGGTACTTCGGGTTCTTGCAGGCCTCGACGGCCGCCTCGACGATGTAGTCCGGCGTCGGGAAGTCGGGCTCACCGGCGCCGAAGCCGATCACCGGGCGCCCGGCGGCCTTGAGGGCCTTGGCCTTGGCGTCCACGGCAAGGGTGGCGGACTCGGAGATCGCGCCGATCCGGGCGGAGACCCGGCGCTCGGTGGGAGGGGTTGCAGCGCTCATGGGACCCATCGTTTCAGACCGGAAACGCCCCCGGCACGCGGGTTTCACAGACTGGTCAGGAGCGGGCCACCGACTGAACATCCGTCCGGATCCGCACGGCGGCCTGGCCGATCTTCCACGGACAATGCCCGTACGGGCACTTTCTGTTCGACGCCCGGCCGCGGAACACGTACACTCTCACCTCGTTGGCCTCCAGCGGCGGCGACCGAGCCGGTGCACACCGAGCACACGGTCGGATGCGGTACGTTGGGGTACACACAAAGGGTCGTAGCTCAATTGGTAGAGCACTGGTCTCCAAAACCAGCGGTTGGGGGTTCAAGTCCCTCCGGCCCTGCTACACACTCCCACCAGGAAGTGTGCGCACAGTACATATGTATTGCATTTGCCGTGCGGCTCCACCGGGCGCGGCACGGCCACGACCCGGGAATCAGGTGAGGACGAGTGACGGACGCCGTGGGCTCCATCGACATGCCTGACGCCCAGGACGAGGTGCAGGAGTCGAAGAAGAAGACCCGCAAGGGTGGCAAGCGAGCCAAGAAGGGCCCGCTGAAGCGCCTTGCCCTCTTCTACCGCCAGATCGTCGCGGAGCTCCGCAAGGTCGTCTGGCCGACACGCAACCAGCTGACGACGTACACGACCGTGGTGATCGTCTTCGTCGTCATCATGATCGCCCTGGTGACCGTGATTGACTATGGGCTCAACCACGCGGCGAAGTACGTCTTCGGCTGAGCCGAGAGCGAAGGACGCCGAGGTATCCGGCGTCCGCTTTCGCATGTTCCACCCCTATGTATCCAGGAAGAAGCAGCCACCGTGTCTGACCCGAACCTGAACGACGCCACCGAGCCGGACGAGTCCGTGGATGACGAGCTCGACATCGTCGAGGGCGCGGACGAGCAGGACGAGTTCGAGGCTGCCGAAGCCGAGGCGGGGGAGTCGGCCGAGAAGGCTGCCGTGCACGTCGTGGACGAGGACGAGGTCGTCGAGGGCGAGGAGGAGCCCGAGCTCGACCCGGTCGAGAAGCTTCGCCAGGAGCTGCGCTCCCTGCCCGGCGAGTGGTACGTGATCCACACGTACGCCGGCTACGAGAACCGTGTGAAGACCAACCTCGAGCAGCGCGCCGTCTCGCTGAACGTCGAGGACTACATCTTCCAGGCCGAGGTGCCGCAGGAAGAGGTCGTCCAGATCAAGAACGGCGACCGCAAGACCATCCGTCAGAACAAGCTCCCCGGCTATGTGCTGGTGCGCATGGACCTGACGAACGAGTCCTGGGGTGTCGTCCGCAACACGCCCGGCGTCACCGGCTTCGTGGGCAACGCCTACGACCCGTATCCGCTGACCCTGGACGAGATCGTCAAGATGCTCGCCCCGGAGGCCGAGGAGAAGGCCGCCCGCGAGGCCGCCGAGGCCGAGGGCAAGCCTGCTCCGCAGCGCAAGGTCGAGGTCCAGGTGCTGGACTTCGAGGTCGGCGACTCGGTCACCGTCACCGACGGCCCGTTCGCCACGCTGCAGGCGACCATCAACGAGATCAACCCCGACTCGAAGAAGGTCAAGGGCCTCGTGGAGATCTTCGGCCGCGAGACGCCGGTCGAGCTCTCCTTCGACCAGATCCAGAAGAACTAGTTCCTCTGGCGCAAGTACTTCCGACCAGGTCAGGCAGGCTGCGAATGCCGGTCTGACCTGCTCGGTTTTTGGCCGCGCACAGGTACCCGTTATCGTTGTGCGGTATGCCTCCATCCGGATGATCCGGATGGGACGGCGGAAAACTCTCACTAAGGACCCGGAGAGAGCAATGCCTCCCAAGAAGAAGAAGGTCACGGGGCTCATCAAGCTCCAGATCCAGGCCGGTGCCGCCAACCCGGCGCCGCCGGTCGGCCCGGCGCTGGGTCAGCACGGCGTCAACATCATGGAGTTCTGCAAGGCCTACAACGCCGCGACCGAGTCGCAGCGCGGTTGGGTCATCCCGGTGGAGATCACGGTCTACGAGGACCGCTCCTTCACCTTCATCACCAAGACTCCGCCGGCCGCCAAGATGATCCTCAAGGCCGCGGGCATCGAGAAGGGCTCCGGCGAGCCGCACAAGACCAAGGTCGCCAAGATCACCGAGGCGCAGGTCCGTGAGATCGCCCAGACCAAGATGCCCGACCTCAACGCCAACGACCTGGACGCCGCCGCGAAGATCATCGCTGGCACCGCCCGTTCCATGGGCGTCACGGTCGAGGGCTGAACCCCACCTTGGTAGAACCCATGCGGCAGTGATCCCCTGATCACCCGCCGCACGTGGCAGGGCCTGCTCGGCCCGTACCACGACTCCTTTCAGAACACACAGGAGCAGTTGTGAGCAAGCGCAGCAAGGCTCTCCGCGCTGCGGACGCCAAGGTCGACCGGGAGAAGCTGTACGCCCCGCTCGAGGCCGTCCGTCTCGCCAAGGAGACCTCCACGACCAAGTTCGACGGCACCGTCGAGGTCGCCTTCCGTCTGGGTGTCGACCCGCGCAAGGCCGACCAGATGGTCCGTGGCACCGTGAACCTCCCGCACGGCACCGGTAAGACCGCCCGGGTCCTGGTCTTCGCGACCGGTGACCGTGCCGAGGCCGCTCGTGCCGCGGGCGCCGACATCGTCGGCGCCGACGAGCTGATCGACGAGGTGTCGAAGGGTCGTCTGGACTTCGACGCCGTCGTCGCCACCCCGGACCTCATGGGCAAGGTCGGCCGCCTCGGCCGCGTGCTCGGTCCCCGTGGTCTGATGCCGAACCCCAAGACCGGCACCGTGACCCCCGATGTCGTCAAGGCTGTCAACGACATCAAGGGCGGCAAGATCGAGTTCCGTGTCGACAAGCACTCGAACCTGCACTTCATCATCGGCAAGACGTCCTTCGACGACACCAAGCTGGTGGAGAACTACGGCGCGGCCCTGGAGGAGATCCTCCGTCTGAAGCCGTCCGCAGCCAAGGGTCGCTACATCAAGAAGGCCGCGATCAGCACCACGATCGGCCCCGGCATCCCGGTCGACCCGAACCGCACCCGCAACCTCCTCGTCGAGGAGGACCCGGCCGCCGTCTGAACCTGACGGGCAGCCGCGGTCCATGCGCAGCTCACGCCGGGCCTCGCACCTTCCTGGGTGCGGGGCCCGGCGCCTTTTCCGGCTCGTTCTCCCTCCGGCGTCCGAGTGGGTGTCGGACCGCCGCGCACCCCCTCGGCTCGCTCACATGCGACACAGGGCACATGCCGTTTCCCGGCAGGTGCGTGCCGTTTCCCCCGGCCCGGAGTTAGCGTGAAGATCACGCAGTGCACAAGGGGGGACGGATGAGGGACCGGATCATGCGGCGCGGGATCCTCCCGATCGCGGCGGTCGCCGCGCTGTCCGCCGTGGCGGCGTGCAGCTTCTCCGGCGACGGCGACTCCCACAAGGGCTCCGCGGAGCCGTCGGGCGGCCGCGCCGGCCGTGTCGACCCCCGGTCGGTCGCCGCCCTGCGCGCCGTCGAGAAGGCCACCAGGAGGGCCGGCTCCGCGCGCATAGAGTCCACGACGGCCATGGGTGCGATGCTCGCCCTCAGGACGGACGGGGCCCTCGGCTGGTCCGGCCGTTCCGTCGGCACCCTCCGCATCACCTACACCGGCGGCCAGCTCGCCGAGACCATGCGCAAGCTGAACAGCACCTCCATGGAGGCCCGGCTGCTGCCCGACGCCTACTACGCGAAGGTCGGCGCCACGTTCGCCCGCCGCCTGCACGGCCGGCACTGGATCAAATACGCCTACGACGACCTGGCGGCCCTCCCGGGCGGCTCCGGGGCGCATATGACGGAACAGCTGCGCAACACCGCCCCGCTCCAGCCGGTCCGCCTCCTCCTCGCCTCCGGGGACGTACGCCGGGTCGGCGAGGAGACGGTGCGGGGCCGACGCACCACGCACTACTCGGGCACGGTCACCACGACGACCCTCACAGGTGGGGACGTCGCGGGCCTCAAGGCGCAACTGGAGCAGGCGGGGGTCACCGCGGAGACCGTCGACATCTGGGTCGACGACCATGACCTGCTGGTCAAAAAGGCCGAGCGGGGTGAGCTGTCGACCGGGCGGATGTTTTCCACCGCGTACTACCGCGACTACGGCGTGCGGGTCTCGGCCGACAAGCCCCCGGCGGCGGACACCGCCGACTTCAAGGACCTGATGACCACCCAGGGCTCGTAGGCGTCCAGTCGAGGACGCCCAGCAGGGCTGACCCGGGGGGCCGGATTTGCTTGACGGCGATCCGTTCCCGTACTCTCCTACAGAAGCCAAAGACCGCTGGTCGTTGCCGTGTGCTCGGATGAGGGCGCGGTGGCCGAAGGATCCGCTGAACTGCGGACGACCCGCGCAGGTGACAGTGGAAGAGCTCCCGGAGTGCGTGCGTTCACCGTGCGTTCGACCGGTCGAGTCCGCCCCGTGCGCCTGCGCCGGGGCGTTTCGTTTGCCCCAGCCCCTTCCGAGCGGTCCCATCACCCGGAAGGAGGCCGACGCTCTATGGCAAGGCCCGACAAGGCTGCCGCGGTGGCCGAGCTCGCGGAGCAGTTCCGCAGCTCGAACGCCGCCGTGCTGACCGAGTACCGGGGTCTCACCGTGGCGCAGCTCAAGAACCTGCGCCGATCGCTCGGTGAGAACGCCCAGTACGCCGTGGTGAAGAACACGCTGACCAAGATTGCGGCCAACGAGGCCGGGATCACGACGCTCGACGACCTGTTCAACGGTCCGACGGCAGTTGCCTTCGTCACCGGTGACCCGGTGGAGTCGGCGAAGGGTCTTCGTGACTTCGCCAAGGACAACCCGAACCTCGTCATCAAGGGCGGTGTCCTTGACGGCAAGGCGCTGTCCGCCGACGAGATCAAGAAGCTTGCGGACCTCGAGTCCCGCGAGGTTCTGCTCTCCAAGCTGGCGGGTGCCTTCAAGGGCAAGCAGTCCCAGGCTGCTTCGCTCTTCCAGGCGCTTCCCTCGAAGTTCGTCCGCACCGTGGACGCTCTTCGCGCCAAGCAGGACGAGCAGGGCGGTGCCGAGTAACTCGGCTCGCGCATTGACCGACGCCGCCTGAGGCGACGGTCGTAGCGGGCCGAACGTACGCCCGCCAGACATGTACATCCGGCACCAGCCGAATTAGTGGAAGGATCGCCCACCATGGCGAAGCTCAGCCAGGAAGACCTGCTCGCGCAGTTCGAGGAGATGACCCTCATCGAGCTCTCCGAGTTCGTGAAGGCCTTCGAGGAGAAGTTCGACGTCACCGCCGCCGCCGCGGTCGCCGCCGTCGCCCCGGGTGCCCCGGGTGCCCCGGCCGCCGCCGAGGTCGAGGAGAAGGACGAGTTCGACGTCATCCTCACCGGCGCCGGCGACAAGAAGATCCAGGTCATCAAGGTCGTGCGTGAGCTGACCTCCCTCGGTCTGAAGGAGGCCAAGGACCTCGTGGACGGCGCCCCGAAGCCCGTCCTGGAGAAGGTCGCCAAGGACGCCGCCGAGAAGGCCGCCGAGTCCCTCAAGGGCGCCGGCGCCTCCGTCGAGGTCAAGTAAGACCTCCTCGGGTCCGCACCGGACTCGCGGGCCCGCACAGGGCTCACTGGGCCGTACGGGGCTTCCGCCCCGTGCGGCCCTTTCGCGACCGCGGAGCGCGGCTTGCTCGTGACCGCGGTCGCGGCTCACTCGAACGCCGCAACCACGACACACGGCCCCCTCGGGGTGCCGATCGCGGCTCACTCGCAGGGCTGTAACGCGAACGCACCGAAGAGCGATCATCCATCCGGGTGGTCGCTCTTCGTCGTTCCGGGGGGTCCGGCGGCGGCTGCCTTGCGCCCGTCACCGCGGGGAGTATGGTGATCTTCGTCGTACCTCCTCAGGGCCCCGGTGACAGGCAGCAAGTGACGAGGGCAGCACCCGGTTTGGGCAAGGGGGGCCTTGACGAACTGCACGCAGCGCGCAATTCTCAGGACGCGTCGTCACAACGATCCGGATCCGAGGCATGGATCGACGACGAAGAGGGCAGTATCGATGTGCATCGAGGGCGTGGCTTGCCGCAGCTGTTGAGGGACAACGAGGGTCTCCGTCGTGAGCCTGCAATCCCGCACTGGACATCAGTGTGCCAAGTGGCTACACTGACCCTTTGCGCTGCCTGTTAGCTGCCTCCTGCCCGTCACCAGGAGCACGCCCCTTGCTTGAGCACGACGATCGAAAGTCTCTGACCTGGGACTTCTGTCTCTGTGCCCGGCGGGGACCGGGACGCGCGTAGTGAGTCCGAGCCCTCGGAAGGACCCCCTCTTGGCCGCCTCGCGCACTGCCTCGACCGCGAATACGAACAACGGCGCCAGCACCGCCCCGCTGCGCATCTCCTTTGCAAAGATCAAGGAGCCCCTCGAGGTTCCGAACCTTCTCGCGCTGCAAACCGAGAGCTTCGACTGGCTGCTCGGCAACGACGCGTGGAAGGCTCGCGTCGAGGAGGCTCTGGAGTCCGGTCAGGACGTCCCCACCAAGTCCGGTCTCGAGGAGATCTTCGAGGAGATCTCCCCGATCGAGGACTTCTCCGGGTCGATGTCGCTGACGTTCCGCGACCACCGCTTCGAGCCGCCGAAGAACTCGATCGACGAGTGCAAGGAGCGCGACTTCACGTACGCGGCTCCGCTCTTCGTCACGGCCGAATTCACCAACAACGAGACTGGTGAGATCAAGTCCCAGACCGTCTTCATGGGCGACTTCCCGCTCATGACGAACAAGGGCACCTTCGTCATCAACGGCACCGAGCGTGTCGTGGTGTCGCAGCTGGTCCGTTCGCCCGGTGTCTACTTCGACTCCACCATCGACAAGACGTCCGACAAGGACATCTTCTCGGCCAAGATCATCCCGTCCCGGGGTGCCTGGCTGGAGATGGAGATCGACAAGCGCGACATGGTCGGTGTCCGCATCGACCGCAAGCGCAAGCAGTCCGTGACCGTCCTCCTGAAGGCGCTCGGCTGGACCACCGAGCAGATCCTCGAGGAGTTCGGCGAGTACGAGTCCATGCGCGCCACCCTGGAGAAGGACCACACCCAGGGCCAGGACGACGCGCTGCTCGACATCTACCGCAAGCTGCGTCCGGGCGAGCCCCCCACGCGTGAGGCCGCGCAGACGCTTCTGGAGAACCTGTACTTCAACCCCAAGCGCTACGACCTCGCCAAGGTCGGCCGCTACAAGGTCAACAAGAAGCTGGGTGCGGACGCTCCGCTGGACGCGGGCATCCTGACCGTCGAGGACGTCATCTCGACGATCAAGTACCTGGTGAAGCTGCACGCCGGCGAGACCGAGACGGTCGGTGACAGCGGTGAGGCCATCGTCGTCGAGACCGACGACATCGACCACTTCGGCAACCGCCGCCTGCGCAGCGTCGGCGAACTCATCCAGAACCAGGTCCGTACGGGTCTGGCGCGGATGGAGCGCGTCGTGCGCGAGCGCATGACCACGCAGGACGTCGAGGCGATCACGCCGCAGACCCTGATCAACATTCGGCCGGTCGTCGCCTCCATCAAGGAGTTCTTCGGCACCAGCCAGCTGTCCCAGTTCATGGACCAGAACAACCCGCTGTCCGGGCTGACGCACAAGCGTCGTCTGTCCGCGCTCGGTCCGGGTGGTCTCTCCCGTGAGCGGGCCGGCTTCGAGGTCCGTGACGTGCACCCGTCTCACTACGGCCGTATGTGCCCGATCGAGACGCCCGAAGGCCCGAACATCGGTCTGATCGGTTCGCTGGCCTCCTACGGCCGGGTCAACGCGTTCGGTTTCGTCGAGACCCCGTACCGCAAGGTCAACGACGGCCAGGTCACCGACGAGGTCGACTACCTGACCGCCGACGAAGAGGACCGGTTCGTCATCGCGCAGGCCAACGCGACGCTGGGGGACGACCTCCGCTTCGCCGAGGCCCGTGTGTTGGTCCGCCGGCGTGGCGGTGAGGTCGACTACGTCAGCCCCGAGGACGTCGACTACATGGATGTCTCGCCGCGCCAGATGGTGTCGGTCGCGACCGCCATGATCCCGTTCCTCGAGCACGACGACGCCAACCGTGCCCTCATGGGCGCGAACATGATGCGCCAGGCCGTGCCGCTGATCAAGTCGGAGTCCCCGCTCGTCGGCACCGGCATGGAGTACCGCTCCGCCGTCGACGCCGGCGACGTGGTCAAGGCCGAGAAGGCGGGTGTGGTCCAGGAGGTCTCCGCGGACTACATCACCACCGCCAACGACGACGGCACGTACATCACGTACCGCCTGGCCAAGTTCGCCCGCTCCAACCAGGGCACCTCGGTCAACCAGAAGGTCATCGTCAACGAGGGCGACCGGGTCGTCGAGGGCCAGGTCCTCGCCGACGGTCCGGCCACCCAGAACGGCGAGATGGCGCTCGGCAAGAACCTGCTCGTGGCGTTCATGCCGTGGGAGGGTCACAACTACGAGGACGCGATCATCCTGTCGCAGCGCCTCGTGCAGGACGACGTCCTCTCCTCGATCCACATCGAGGAGCACGAGGTCGACGCCCGTGACACCAAGCTCGGCCCCGAGGAGATCACCCGGGACATCCCGAACGTCTCCGAGGAGGTCCTCGCCGACCTCGACGAGCGCGGCATCATCCGCATCGGTGCCGAGGTCATCGCCGGTGACATCCTCGTCGGCAAGGTCACCCCGAAGGGTGAGACCGAGCTGACGCCCGAGGAGCGCCTGCTGCGCGCGATCTTCGGTGAGAAGGCCCGTGAGGTCCGTGACACCTCGCTGAAGGTGCCGCACGGCGAGACCGGCAAGGTCATCGGCGTCCGCGTCTTCGACCGCGAGGAGGGCGACGAGCTTCCCCCGGGTGTGAACCAGCTTGTGCGCGTGTACGTGGCGCAGAAGCGCAAGATCACCGATGGTGACAAGCTCGCCGGCCGTCACGGCAACAAGGGTGTCATCTCGAAGATCCTGCCGATCGAGGACATGCCGTTCCTGGAGGACGGCACCCCGGTCGACATCATCCTCAACCCTCTGGGTGTGCCGTCCCGAATGAACCCGGGACAGGTCCTGGAGATCCACCTCGGCTGGCTCGCCAGCCGCGGCTGGGACGTCTCCGGGCTGGCCGACGAGTGGGCGCAGCGCCTGCAGGCGATCGGCGCCGACCAGGTCGACCCGCGGACCAACGTCGCGACCCCGGTCTTCGACGGTGCCCGCGAGGACGAGCTGGCGGGTCTGCTGCAGCACACCATCCCGAACCGCGACGGTGACCGCCTGGTTCTCCCGTCCGGCAAGGCGCGGCTGTTCGACGGCCGCTCCGGTGAGCCGTTCCCGGACCCGATCTCGGTCGGTTACATGTACATCCTGAAGCTGCACCACCTGGTCGACGACAAGCTGCACGCCCGCTCGACCGGTCCGTACTCGATGATCACCCAGCAGCCGCTGGGTGGTAAGGCCCAGTTCGGTGGCCAGCGCTTCGGCGAGATGGAGGTGTGGGCCCTCGAAGCCTACGGCGCCGCGTACGCCCTCCAGGAGCTGCTGACCATCAAGTCCGACGACGTCACCGGCCGCGTGAAGGTCTACGAGGCCATCGTCAAGGGCGAGAACATCCCCGAGCCCGGCATCCCCGAGTCCTTCAAGGTCCTCATCAAGGAGATGCAGTCCCTGTGCCTGAACGTGGAGGTGCTGTCCAGCGACGGTATGTCCATCGAGATGCGTGACACCGACGAGGACGTCTTCCGCGCTGCGGAGGAGCTCGGCATCGACCTGTCCCGGCGCGAGCCGAGCAGCGTCGAAGAGGTCTGACGGGAGTCCGGCGGGTCTGATCCCAAGGCCCGCCGACCCCCAGGCCCCCGTACAGACCGAAAGACTTACGACCCTGAGAGGGATTGACGCATAGTGCTCGACGTCAACTTCTTCGACGAGCTCCGGATCGGCCTGGCCACCGCTGACGACATCCGTCAGTGGAGCCACGGCGAGGTCAAGAAGCCCGAGACCATCAACTACCGCACCCTCAAGCCCGAGAAGGACGGCCTCTTCTGCGAGAAGATCTTCGGCCCGACCCGGGACTGGGAGTGCTACTGCGGCAAGTACAAGCGCGTCCGCTTCAAGGGCATCATCTGCGAGCGCTGTGGCGTTGAGGTCACGCGCGCGAAGGTGCGCCGTGAGCGGATGGGCCACATCGAGCTCGCCGCCCCCGTCACGCACATCTGGTACTTCAAGGGCGTTCCGTCGCGGCTGGGCTACCTGCTCGACCTCGCCCCGAAGGACCTGGAGAAGGTCATCTACTTCGCGGCGTACATGATCACGTACGTCGACGAGGAGCGCCGTACGCGTGACCTGCCCTCCCTGGAGGCGCACGTCTCCGTCGAGCGGCAGCAGATCGAGAACCGTCGTGACGCCGACCTGGAGGCCCGCGCCAAGAAGCTCGAGGCCGACCTGGCCGAGCTGGAGGCCGAGGGTGCCAAGGCCGATGTGCGCCGCAAGGTGCGCGAAGGTGCCGAGCGTGAGATGAAGCAGCTGCGCGACCGTGCGCAGCGCGAGATCGACCGCCTCGACGAGGTGTGGACCCGGTTCAAGAACCTCAAGGTCCAGGACCTCGAGGGCGACGAGCTGCTCTACCGCGAGCTGCGTGACCGCTTCGGCACGTACTTCGACGGTTCGATGGGTGCCGCGGCGCTGCAGAAGCGCCTGGAGTCCTTCGACCTGGAGGAGGAGGCCGAGCGTCTCCGCGAGATCATCCGTACCGGCAAGGGCCAGAAGAAGACCCGTGCGCTGAAGCGGCTGAAGGTCGTGTCTGCCTTCCTGCAGACCTCCAACAGCCCCAAGGGCATGGTTCTGGACTGCGTGCCGGTCATCCCGCCGGACCTGCGTCCGATGGTGCAGCTGGACGGTGGCCGCTTCGCGACCTCCGACCTGAACGACCTGTACCGCCGTGTGATCAACCGCAACAACCGTCTGAAGAGGCTCCTGGACCTCGGTGCCCCGGAGATCATCGTCAACAACGAGAAGCGCATGCTTCAGGAGGCTGTTGACGCCCTCTTCGACAACGGTCGTCGCGGCCGCCCGGTCACGGGCCCCGGCAACCGCCCGCTGAAGTCCCTCAGCGACATGCTGAAGGGCAAGCAGGGTCGTTTCCGTCAGAACCTGCTCGGCAAGCGTGTCGACTACTCGGCGCGTTCCGTGATCGTCGTCGGTCCGCAGCTGAAGCTGCACCAGTGCGGTCTGCCGAAGGCGATGGCGCTGGAGCTCTTCAAGCCGTTCGTGATGAAGCGCCTGGTCGACCTGAACCACGCGCAGAACATCAAGAGCGCCAAGCGCATGGTCGAGCGCGGCCGCACGGTCGTGTACGACGTGCTGGAAGAGGTCATCGCGGAGCACCCGGTTCTGCTGAACCGTGCGCCCACGCTGCACCGCCTCGGCATCCAGGCCTTCGAGCCGCAGCTGGTCGAGGGCAAGGCCATCCAGATCCACCCGCTCGTCTGCACCGCGTTCAACGCGGACTTCGACGGTGACCAGATGGCCGTGCACCTGCCGCTGTCCGCGGAGGCGCAGGCCGAGGCCCGCATCCTGATGCTGTCCTCGAACAACATCCTCAAGCCGGCCGACGGCCGCCCGGTCACGATGCCGACCCAGGACATGGTCCTCGGCCTGTTCTTCCTGACCACGGACGGCGAGATGCGGAACGTGAAGGGCGAGGACCGCTCCTTCGCGTCCGTGGCCGAGGCGATCATGGCGTTCGACGCCGGCGAGCTCTCGCTACAGTCGCGCGTGGACATCCGCTTCCCGGTGGGCACCATCCCGCCGCGCGGCTGGACCCCGCCGGCCCAGGAGGAGAGCGAGCCGGAGTGGCAGCAGGGTGACAGCTTCCGTCTGAGGACCACGCTGGGCCGTGCGCTCTTCAACGAGCTGCTGCCCGAGGACTACCCGTTCGTCGACTACGAGGTCGGCAAGAAGCAGCTCTCCGAGATCGTCAACGATCTCGCCGAGCGCTACCCGAAGGTCATCGTGGCGGCGACGCTCGACAACCTGAAGGCGGCCGGCTTCTTCTGGGCGACCCGTTCCGGCGTCACCGTCGCCATCTCCGACGTCGTCGTTCCCGAGGCGAAGAAGGAGATCGTCAAGGGCTACGAGGCGCAGGACGAGAAGGTCCAGAAGCAGTACGAGCGCGGTCTGATCACCAAGGACGAGCGCACCCAGGAGCTCATCGCCATCTGGACCAAGGCGACCAACGAGGTCGCCGAGGCGATGAACGACAACTTCCCGAAGACGAACCCGATCTTCATGATGGTGAACTCGGGTGCGCGAGGAAACATGATGCAGATGCGCCAGATCGCGGGTATGCGCGGTCTGGTGTCGAACGCGAAGAACGAGACGATCCCGCGGCCCATCAAGGCCTCGTTCCGTGAGGGTCTGTCCGTGCTGGAGTACTTCATCTCCACGCACGGTGCCCGTAAGGGTCTGGCGGACACCGCTCTGCGTACCGCCGACTCGGGTTACCTCACCCGTCGTCTGGTGGACGTCTCCCAGGACGTCATCATTCGCGAGGAGGACTGCGGCACCGACCGTGGCCTCAAGCTGCGCATCGCCGAGCGCGGCGCCGACGGCGTCCTGCGCAAGGCGGACAACGTCGAGACGTCCGTGTACGCGCGCTGCCTCGCCGAGGACATCGTCGTCGACGGCAGGGTGCTGGCCCCGGCCGGCACCGACCTGGGCGACGTGCTCATGGACGAGCTGATCGCACAGGGCGTCGAGGAGGTCAAGACCCGCTCGGTCCTGACCTGTGAGTCCGCCGTCGGCACGTGTGCCATGTGCTATGGCCGCTCGCTGGCCACCGGCAAGCTGGTCGACATCGGTGAGGCGGTCGGCATCATCGCCGCTCAGTCCATCGGTGAGCCCGGTACCCAGCTGACGATGCGTACCTTCCACACCGGTGGTGTGGCCGGTGACGACATCACCCAGGGTCTGCCGCGTGTCGTCGAGCTCTTCGAGGCCCGTACCCCGAAGGGTGTCGCCCCGATCTCCGAGGCCTCCGGCCGCGTCCGGATCGAGGAGACCGAGAAGACCAAGAAGATCGTCATCACGCCGGACGACGGCAGCGACGAGACGGCCTACCCGATCTCGAAGCGCGCCCGACTCCTGGTCAGCGAGGGCGAGCACGTCGAGGTGGGCCAGAAGCTCACCGTGGGTGCCACCAACCCGCACGACGTGCTGCGCATCCTGGGCCAGCGTGCCGTCCAGGTCCACCTGGTCGGCGAGGTCCAGAAGGTGTACAACTCGCAGGGTGTGTCGATCCACGACAAGCACATCGAGATCATCATCCGGCAGATGCTGCGCCGTGTGACGATCATCGAGTCCGGCGACGCCGAGCTGCTGCCCGGCGAGCTGGTCGAGCGCTCGAAGTTCGAGACCGAGAACCGTCGTGTGGTCCAGGAAGGCGGCCACCCGGCCTCCGGCCGTCCGCAGCTGATGGGTATCACCAAGGCCTCGCTGGCGACCGAGTCGTGGCTGTCGGCGGCGTCCTTCCAGGAGACGACCAGGGTCCTCACGGACGCGGCGATCAACGCCAAGTCCGACTCCCTGATCGGCCTCAAGGAGAACGTCATCATCGGTAAGCTCATCCCGGCCGGTACGGGCCTGTCCCGCTACCGCAACATCCGGGTGGAGCCGACCGAGGAGGCCAAGGCCGCAATGTACTCGGCCGTCGGCTACGACGACATCGACTACTCGCCGTTCGGCACGGGCTCCGGCCAGGCCGTGCCGCTGGAGGACTACGACTACGGTCCGTACAACCAGTAAGCGAGCAGCTTGAGTTGAGGGGCGGTCACCTTTCGGGGTGGCCGCCCTTCGGCGTCGGAGGTGCGGAGAGCGCGACCCCTGGCGAAGGGCGGCCGGGCAGCCGGAGTAGGTGGAGCGAGCCTATGGGCCCACGAGGCCCGTACGGCCCGCGAGCCGGTGCGGCCGGTGTCCTTTGTGCGCCGGCCCGCCCCGGGTCCGTCAGGCCGCCGGAGGCCACCGTGTCGGACACGCCGCGCGGCATACGGCCCGCGCCCGGACGCGCCGTACCGGCAAGCGCGAGAAGGAGGGGTCGAAGATCATGAAATACCGCCGTGAGGTGCGCGGATCATTGATTCGAAGATCACATACGGCGCTGGGGCTTGACATGGACCGCACGCCGATGCGGGCGCGGCCCATTTGTTTTGACCACAGCGAATGAGGTAGGTACGCTCAGACCTTGTGCCTGGGGTGTGCCCTGGCTCTCGTGCGTGCCTTCAACCGCATAGCGAGCCGTCATCGGCCACCGTAATCTGCGCCCTTTTCGCCTTGCGGCGGGAGTCTGCGGGATTCGACACACCCGACCGCGTGGGTCGGCGACGTTCCAGGTTAGCTGTACCCATCGGCACACAGAAACCGGAGAAGTAGTGCCTACGATCCAGCAGCTGGTCCGCAAGGGCCGGCAGGACAAGGTCGAGAAGAACAAGACGCCCGCACTCGAGGGTTCCCCTCAGCGTCGCGGCGTCTGCACGCGTGTGTTCACGACCACCCCGAAGAAGCCGAACTCGGCCCTCCGCAAGGTCGCGCGTGTGCGTCTGACCAGCGGCATCGAGGTCACCGCTTACATTCCGGGTGAGGGACACAACCTGCAGGAGCACTCCATCGTGCTCGTGCGCGGCGGCCGTGTGAAGGACCTGCCGGGTGTTCGCTACAAGATCATCCGCGGCTCGCTCGACACCCAGGGTGTCAAGAACCGCAAGCAGGCTCGCAGCCGTTACGGCGCCAAGAAGGAGAAGTAAGAATGCCTCGTAAGGGCCCCGCCCCGAAGCGTCCGGTCATCATCGACCCGGTCTACGGCTCCCCCCTGGTGACCTCCCTGATCAACAAGGTGCTGCTGAACGGCAAGCGCTCCACCGCCGAGCGCATCGTCTACGGCGCCATGGAGGGTCTGCGTGAGAAGACGGGCAACGACCCGATCATCACGCTGAAGCGCGCGCTGGAGAACATCAAGCCGACCCTCGAGGTCAAGTCCCGCCGTGTCGGTGGTGCGACGTACCAGGTTCCGATCGAGGTCAAGCCCGGTCGTGCCAACACGCTCGCGCTGCGCTGGCTCGTCGGTTACTCCCGCGCCCGTCGCGAGAAGACCATGACCGAGCGTCTGCTCAACGAGCTCCTCGACGCCTCCAACGGCCTCGGTGCCGCTGTGAAGAAGCGCGAGGACACGCACAAGATGGCCGAGTCCAACAAGGCCTTCGCGCACTACCGCTGGTAGTCGCTACCCACATCGAGACCGAGAGAAGACTGAAGCCTTATGGCTACCACTTCACTTGACCTGGCCAAGGTCCGCAATATCGGGATCATGGCCCACATCGACGCGGGCAAGACGACCACCACCGAGCGGATCCTGTTCTACACCGGCGTTTCGTACAAGATCGGTGAGGTCCACGACGGCGCTGCCACCATGGACTGGATGGAGCAGGAGCAGGAGCGTGGCATCACGATCACCTCTGCTGCCACCACCTGTCACTGGCCGCTGGAGAACGTCGACCACACCATCAACATCATCGACACCCCGGGCCACGTCGACTTCACGGTCGAGGTGGAGCGCTCCCTGCGCGTGCTCGACGGTGCCGTGACGGTGTTCGACGGCGTCGCCGGCGTTGAGCCGCAGTCCGAGACGGTGTGGCGTCAGGCGGACCGCTACGGCGTTCCGCGTATCTGCTTCGTCAACAAGCTCGACCGTACCGGTGCCGAGTTCCACCGCTGCGTCGACATGATCTCCGACCGTCTGGGCGCGCAGCCGCTGGTCATGCAGCTGCCGATCGGTGCCGAGGCTGACTTCAAGGGCGTCGTGGACCTGGTCCGCATGAAGGCCCTGGTCTGGTCCGCCGAGGCCACCAAGGGCGAGATGTACGACGTCGTCGACATCCCGGCCACGCACACCGAGGCGGCCGACGAGTGGCGCGGCAAGCTGCTCGAGGCCGTCGCGGAGAACGACGAAGAGATCATGGAGCTGTACCTGGAGGGCGAGGAGCCCTCCGAGGAGCAGCTGTACGCCGCGATCCGTCGTATCACCATCGCGTCCGGCAAGTCCAAGGACACCACGGTCACCCCGGTGTTCTGCGGCACCGCGTTCAAGAACAAGGGCGTCCAGCCCCTGCTCGACGCGGTCGTGCGCTACCTCCCCTCCCCTGTTGACATCGAGGCCATCGAGGGCCACGCCGTCAACGACCCGGAGGAGGTCGTCAAGCGCAAGCCGTCCGACGCCGAGCCGCTGTCCGCGCTGGCGTTCAAGATCATGAGCGACCCGCACCTCGGCAAGCTCACCTTCGTCCGGGTCTACTCGGGCCGCCTGGAGTCCGGCACGCAGGTGCTGAACTCCGTCAAGGGCAAGAAGGAGCGCATCGGCAAGATCTACCGCATGCACGCGAACAAGCGTGAGGAGATCGACTCGGTGGGTGCCGGCGACATCGTCGCCGTGATGGGCCTCAAGCAGACCACCACCGGTGAGACGCTGAGCGACGACAAGAACCCGGTCATCCTGGAGTCCATGGACTTCCCGGCGCCGGTCATCCAGGTCGCCATCGAGCCCAAGTCGAAGGGCGACCAGGAGAAGCTGGGCGTCGCGATCCAGCGCCTGGCCGAGGAGGACCCGTCCTTCCAGGTCCACTCGGACGAGGAGACCGGTCAGACCATCATCGGCGGCATGGGCGAGCTGCACCTCGAGGTGCTGGTCGACCGTATGCGCCGTGAGTTCAAGGTCGAGGCCAACGTCGGCAAGCCGCAGGTGGCGTACCGTGAGACGATCCGCAAGGCCGTCGAGCGTGTCGACTACACCCACAAGAAGCAGACTGGTGGTACCGGCCAGTTCGCGAAGGTGCAGATCGGCATCGAGCCGCTCGAGGGTGGCGACACCTCGTACGAGTTCGTGAACAAGGTGACCGGTGGTCGCATCCCGAAGGAGTACATTCCTTCGGTCGACGCCGGTGCGCAGGAGGCCATGCAGTTCGGCATCCTCGCCGGTTACGAGATGACCGGCGTGCGCGTCATCCTGCACGACGGTGCCTACCACGAGGTCGACTCCTCCGAGCTGGCGTTCAAGATCGCCGGATCGCAGGCCTTCAAGGAGGCCGCCCGCAAGGCCAGCCCCGTGCTGCTCGAGCCGATGATGGCCGTCGAGGTCACCACGCCCGAGGACTACATGGGTGATGTCATCGGTGACATCAACTCCCGCCGTGGCCAGATCCAGGCCATGGAGGAGCGTGCCGGCGCCCGTGTCGTGAAGGGCCTGGTTCCGCTGTCGGAGATGTTCGGCTACGTCGGCGACCTCCGCAGCAAGACGTCGGGTCGCGCGAGCTACTCGATGCAGTTCGACTCCTACGCCGAGGTTCCGCGGAACGTCGCCGAGGAGATCATCGCGAAGGCCAAGGGCGAGTAACGCACCCCGTTTACACGCTTTAGGCTTGACACCGACCGCCGGGGCTTCGACCCCGGAAAGAACCCCGGTTCTGACCCAGGGAAAAGACCCCGGCGGGCGGCACCCCAGCAAAGATCACCTGGCGCCGATGAGTAAGGCGTACAGAACCACTCCACAGGAGGACCCCAGTGGCGAAGGCGAAGTTCGAGCGGACTAAGCCGCACGTCAACATCGGCACCATCGGTCACATCGACCACGGTAAGACGACCCTCACGGCCGCCATTACCAAGGTGCTGCACGACGCGTACCCGGACCTGAACGAGGCCACCCCGTTCGACAACATCGACAAGGCGCCCGAGGAGCGCCAGCGCGGTATCACCATCTCCATCGCGCACGTCGAGTACCAGACCGAGTCGCGTCACTACGCCCACGTCGACTGCCCGGGTCACGCGGACTACATCAAGAACATGATCACCGGTGCCGCGCAGATGGACGGCGCGATCCTGGTGGTCGCCGCGACCGACGGCCCGATGCCGCAGACCAAGGAGCACGTGCTCCTGGCCCGCCAGGTCGGCGTTCCCTACATCGTTGTCGCCCTGAACAAGGCCGACATGGTGGACGACGAGGAGATCCTGGAGCTCGTCGAGCTCGAGGTCCGTGAGCTCCTCACCGAGTACGAGTTCCCGGGCGACGACGTTCCGGTCGTCCAGGTCTCCGCTCTGAAGGCGCTCGAGGGCGACGCGAAGTGGACCCAGTCGGTCCTCGACCTGATGAACGCCGTCGACACCTCCATCCCGGAGCCCGAGCGTGACGTCGACAAGCCGTTCCTGATGCCGATCGAGGACGTCTTCACGATCACCGGTCGCGGTACGGTCGTCACCGGCCGTATCGAGCGTGGTGTCCTGAAGGTCAACGAGACCGTCGACATCATCGGCATCAAGCCGGAGAAGACCTCCACCACGGTCACCGGCATCGAGATGTTCCGCAAGCTGCTCGACGAGGGCCAGGCCGGTGAGAACGTCGGTCTGCTGCTCCGCGGCATCAAGCGCGAGGACGTCGAGCGCGGCCAGGTCATCATCAAGCCGGGCTCGGTCACCCCGCACACCGAGTTCGAGGCGCAGGCCTACATCCTGTCCAAGGACGAGGGTGGCCGCCACACGCCGTTCTTCAACAACTACCGCCCGCAGTTCTACTTCCGTACGACGGACGTGACCGGCGTGGTGACCCTCCCCGAGGGCACCGAGATGGTCATGCCGGGTGACAACACCGAGATGTCGGTGCAGCTCATCCAGCCCATCGCCATGGAAGAGGGCCTGAAGTTCGCCATCCGTGAGGGTGGCCGCACCGTGGGCGCCGGCCAGGTCACCAAGATCGTCAAGTAAGTTCTTCCTGCTTGAGGGTCAACTGACCTGAAGAGGCCCGTACGACTCCGGTCGTACGGGCCTCTTCGCTGTTCCGGCGTCGCTGTTCCGAAAGTATTCGGCGCGTACGACCCATTGTTCCCTCGGTGCACTCCACACAGTATTTGTCATGCCGCAAAGCAAATTCTGGCGAAGGCGGCGGACCGGATCGCGCGGAGGCTGCCAGGTGCCGCGCAGGACGCGTGGGTGAAGAGGATCGAGGTGCCGTCGGCGGCGGAACTCGGGGTGGCGGTGGACGGCTCGGCGCAATGGTGGCTGCACGCGGCCGGTGAACCGGAGCCTTTGGTGTTCAGCCCGTACCAGACGCGCCCGCGCCCGTGCCTCGAGGTGTTCAACCGGGGTCGTACGCCTTTCCGGTACCGGATCGAGGCATCGGCATCGTGGCTGCTGGCGGACCGCCCGCGGGGCCGGGTCGAGCAGCAGGTACGGGTGGAGTTGGCGGTCGACTGGTCGCGGGTGCCCGAGGGGCGCACGGAGGCCTCGCTGACCGTGTCCGGGGCGGGCGGGTCGTTGAGCGTGTCCTGCGTGGCCGAGAAGCCGTCGCCGCGGGGCCTGCGAGGCTTCGTGGAGGCGGGCGGATACGTGGCGATCGACACGGAGCACCACGACGTGGCGGTGGGGACCTGGCAGCGCATCGACCGCATCGGCCGTACGGGGGCCGGGATGACCCCGTGGCCGGTCACGGCACCGCGCGCGACCCCCGGCGGAGCGGCCTCGCCCCGCCTGGAGTACGAGGTGACCCTGCTGACGTCGGGCGAGGTGACGGTGTGGGCGTACGTCTCGCCGCGCAATCCGGCACTGCCGACGGGCGGCCTCCGCTACGCGGTGTCCTTCGACGACGGGTCACCGCAAACGGTCCACATCAACGCGGCCACGGGTGCCGACGACGGGCTGATGAACATGCAGTGGGCCCGGAACACGTCGAACAGCGTGAACAGGACCGCTACGAGGCATGTGATCACGCAGGCCGGGGTGCACCGCCTGAAGTTCTGGACGGTGGATCCGACGGTGGTGCTGCAACGGCTGCTGATCGACACGGGCGGGTTGCCGGAGTTGCATCTGGGTCCGGCGGAGAGTCGCCGTCCGTAGCGCCTTGGGGCCGACCCGTGGTGTGAGTTCGGGGGGCCGCCCGATAGCGGCCCCCGAATGCATGGCGGGGTCACCCGAACACGATGTGGTCCACGGCTGAAGCGCAGGGGCGCGACCCGCGCCCGGGGCGGTCTCGCCCAGGGCGTACGCGGAGAGAGTGGTCGGCGGCAGGGGGCGACCTGCGTCGCCGCCCACCCCGGGTTTCACTCACGTCACCGCCGGGGTAGCCTCTACGGCCCGATTGGCCAGCGCCCCGTCACATATGGCAGACTGTCCGAGTTGCTCGGTCGAGTGTTGATGCTGCGCGCCTCCCGCCGGGAGGACCGGAAGCGAGTCCCACAGTACTCGTCGCCCTAACTGCCTGATGGCAGCGCTGGGGCGGACGTACGGGAATCTTTCGGGAAGCGTGGGTGCGGCACCGGCCAGGCGCCCGGTGGGCTTTTCGCCCTCGGTCCCACGGTTCCGGAAGGGCCGTGTTCCCCCAGCAGGGATGTTCGAACAAGGGGCATCTGTGTCAGCGGGAGCGCGACACGCCCGACCGCGTGGGTCGGAGAGAAGGGCTGGTACGCCGGGTTCCAGAGCGTTAAAAGAGACAGGACTACGGAGTAGCCATGGCGGGACAGAAGATCCGCATTCGGCTCAAGGCCTACGACCACGAGGTCATCGACTCCTCGGCGAAGAAGATCGTCGAGACGGTGACCCGTACCGGTGCGTCGGTCGCGGGCCCGGTGCCGCTGCCCACTGAGAAGAACGTGTACTGCGTCATCAAGTCGCCGCACAAGTACAAGGACTCGCGCGAGCACTTCGAGATGCGCACGCACAAGCGCCTGATCGACATTCTCGACCCCACCCCCAAGACCGTTGACTCTCTGATGCGACTCGACCTCCCGGCCGGTGTCGACATCGAGATCAAGCTCTGAGGGTCGGTGAGCTGAGAATGGCTAAGCAGATCAAGGGCATCCTGGGCGAGAAGCTGGGCATGACGCAGGTGTGGGACGAGAACAACCGTGTTGTTCCGGTCACCGTCGTCAAGGCCGGCCCCAACGTCGTCACCCAGGTCCGCACGAACGACGTCGACGGCTACGAGTCCGTCCAGATCGCGTTCGGCGAGATCGACCCGCGCAAGGTGAACAAGCCCCTCAAGGGCCACTTCGCCAAGGCGGACGTCACCCCGCGTCGTCACCTCGTCGAGATCCGCACGTCGGATGCCTCCGAGTACACCCTCGGCCAGGAGATCACCGCTGAGGTGTTCGAGGCCGGTGTGAAGGTCGACGTCACCGGCAACAGCAAGGGCAAGGGCTTCGCCGGTGTCATGAAGCGTCACAACTTCAAGGGCCTCGGCGCCGGTCACGGCGTTCAGCGCAAGCACCGCTCGCCTGGTTCCATCGGTGGCTGCGCCACCCCGGGCCGTGTGTTCAAGGGCGTCCGCATGGCGGGTCGCATGGGCAACGAGCGGGTCACCACCCAGAACCTGACCGTCCACGCCGTTGACGCGGAGAAGGGTCTGCTGCTCATCAAGGGCGCGGTTCCCGGTCCGAACGGCGGCCTCGTCCTGGTCCGCACCGCGGCCAAGGGGGCCTGAGGTAACCGATGAGCACTGTTGACATCCTTTCGCCTGCCGGCGAGAAGACCGGTAGCGTCGAACTCCCCGCGGAGATCTTCGGCGTGGAGAAGGTCAGCATCCCGCTGATCCACCAGGTCGTCGTCGCGCAGAACGCGGCCGCCCGCCAGGGCACGCACAAGACCAAGACCCGCGCCGAAGTCCGTGGTGGTGGCAGGAAGCCGTACCGCCAGAAGGGCACCGGCCGCGCCCGTCAGGGCTCGACCCGCGCGCCGCAGTTCGCCGGTGGTGGCGTCGTGCACGGTCCCGTGCCGCGTGACTACTCGCAGCGGACCCCGAAGAAGATGAAGGCCGCGGCCCTGCGCCACGCCCTCACCGACCGGGCCCGCCACAACCGCATCCACGTCGTCACCGGCGTGATCGAGGGCGAGACGCCCTCCACCAAGGCCGCCAAGACGCTGTTCGGCAAGATCTCGGAGCGCAAGAACCTGCTCCTGGTCGTCGAGCGCGCCGACGAGGCCGCGTGGCTGTCCGCTCGCAACCTGCCCCAGGTCCACATCCTGGAGCCGGGCCAGCTGAACACGTACGACGTGATCGTCTCCGACGACGTGGTCTTCACCCAGGCCGCTTTCGAGTCCTTCGTGTCCGGGCAGCCCGCTGGCCGGTCTAACGACACCGAAGGGAGCGAGGTCTGATGGCCATCCGTCACCCCGCCATTGCCTCGAAGGCCGCCAAGGCCGCCAAGGCCGCGCGCGTCGCCAAGGCGCGTCGCCACGCCGCCGAGGGCAAGAACACCGTCGTCACCCCGGTGAGCAAGGCGTACACGGACCCCCGTGACGTCCTGCTCAAGCCGGTCGTGTCGGAGAAGAGCTACGCGCTTCTCGACGAGAACAAGTACACGTTCATCGTCGCCCCGGGCGCCAACAAGACCCAGATCAAGCAGGCCGTGCAGGCGGTCTTCTCGGTCAAGGTCACCGGGGTCAACACGATCAACCGCCAGGGCAAGCGCAAGCGGACCCGCACGGGCTTCGGCCAGCGTGCCGCCACCAAGCGCGCGATCGTGACCCTCGCCGAGGGCGACCGTATCGACATCTTCGGCGGTCCGACCGCCTGAGGGCGGTCCGGATCGTCCGATATCGGACGAGGACTGAGAAATGGGAATCCGCAAGTACAAGCCGACTACGCCGGGCCGTCGTGGCGCCAGCGTCGCCGACTTCGTCGAGGTCACGCGGTCCACGCCGGAGAAGTCGCTGGTCCGCCCCCTGCACAGCAAGGGCGGCCGTAACAACGCCGGTCGTGTGACCGTTCGCCACCAGGGTGGCGGACACAAGCGCGCCTACCGTGTGATCGACTTCCGTCGTCACGACAAGGACGGCGTGCCGGCGAAGGTCGCGCACATCGAGTACGACCCCAACCGCACCGCGCGCATCGCGCTGCTGCACTACGCGGACGGCGAGAAGCGCTACATCCTCGCGCCGCGTGGCCTGTCGCAGGGCGACCGCGTCGAGAACGGTCCCGGGGCCGACATCAAGCCGGGCAACAACCTGGCTCTCCGCAACATCCCGGTCGGTACGACCCTGCACGCGATCGAGCTGCGTCCGGGCGGCGGCGCCAAGTTCGCCCGCTCCGCCGGTGCGTCCGTGCAGCTGCTCGCGAAGGAGGGCGCCTACGCCCACCTGCGCATGCCGTCCGGTGAGATCCGTCTGGTCGACGTGCGCTGCCGCGCCACCGTCGGCGAGGTCGGCAACGCGGAGCAGAGCAACATCAACTGGGGCAAGGCCGGCCGTAAGCGCTGGCTGGGCGTCCGCCCGACTGTGCGTGGTGTGGTCATGAACCCCGTGGACCACCCGCACGGTGGTGGTGAGGGCCGTACCTCCGGTGGTCGCCACCCGGTGTCCCCGTGGGGTCAGAAGGAAGGCCGTACTCGTTCCGCCAAGAAGGCGAGCAACAAGTACATCGTCCGCCGCCGCAAGACGAACAAGAAGCGCTAAGGACGGGTTGAGATGCCTCGTAGCTTGAAGAAGGGGCCCTTCGTCGACGACCACCTGATGAAGAAGGTGGATGTCCAGAACGAAGCCGGCACCAAGAACGTCATCAAGACCTGGTCCCGCCGCTCGATGATCGTCCCGGCCATGCTCGGCCACACGATCGCGGTGCACAACGGCAAGACCCACATCCCGGTGTTTGTCACCGAGTCGATGGTCGGCCACAAGCTCGGCGAGTTCTCGCCGACCCGCACCTTCCGGGGCCACGTCAAGGAAGACCGGAAGTCGAAGCGCCGCTAGCCAGCGGGGTGCGAATGACCATGACAAACATCGAAGGGACAACCATGGAAGCCAGGGCCCAGGCGCGGTACATCCGCGTCACGCCCATGAAGGCCCGCCGTGTGGTGGACCTCATCCGTGGCATGGATGCCACGGAGGCTCAGGCGGTCCTGCGTTTCGCCCCGCAGGCCGCGAGCGTGCCGGTCGGCAAGGTGCTGGACAGCGCCATCGCCAACGCCGCGCACAACTACGACCACACCGATGTCGACAGCCTCTACATCTCCGAGGCCTACGTCGACGAGGGCCCGACCCTGAAGCGGTTCCGTCCGCGTGCCCAGGGCCGTGCCTACCGGATCCGCAAGCGGACCAGCCACATCACCGTGGTCGTCAGCAGCAAGGAAGGAACCCGGTAATGGGCCAGAAGGTAAACCCGCATGGGTTCCGGCTCGGTGTCACCACCGACTTCAAGTCGCGTTGGTACGCCGACAAGCTGTACAAGGACTACGTCAAGGAAGACGTCGCCATCCGTCGGATGATGACGTCCGGCATGGAGCGCGCCGGCATCTCCAAGGTCGAGATCGAGCGCACCCGTGACCGCGTCCGCGTGGACATCCACACCGCGCGTCCGGGCATCGTCATCGGCCGCCGTGGCGCCGAGGCCGACCGCATCCGCGGCGACCTCGAGAAGCTGACGGGCAAGCAGGTCCAGCTGAACATCCTCGAGGTCAAGAACCCCGAGACCGACGCTCAGCTCGTGGCCCAGGCCGTTGCCGAGCAGCTGTCCTCCCGCGTCTCCTTCCGCCGCGCCATGCGCAAGAGCATGCAGTCGGCGATGAAGGCGGGCGCCAAGGGCATCAAGATCCAGTGCGGTGGCCGCCTCGGCGGCGCCGAGATGTCCCGCTCGGAGTTCTACCGCGAGGGCCGTGTGCCCCTGCACACGCTCCGCGCGAACGTGGACTACGGCTTCTTCGAGGCCAAGACGACCTTCGGCCGCATCGGTGTGAAGGTCTGGATCTACAAGGGCGACGTCAAGAA
The DNA here is from genome assembly GCF_055561075.1 of Streptomyces sp. NPDC022910. Taxonomy (NCBI): domain Bacteria; kingdom Bacillati; phylum Actinomycetota; class Actinomycetes; order Kitasatosporales; family Streptomycetaceae; genus Streptomyces; species Streptomyces sp. NPDC022910. Next base: position 251,735 of record NZ_JBVHHL010000005.1, on the reverse strand, counting down.
CATCGCCGAGGTCCGCGCCGAGAACGCCGCTGCCCGTGCCGGCAACCGCCCGGCCCGTGGCGGTGCCGACCGTCCGGCCCGTGGTGGCCGCGGTGGCGAGCGTGGCGGGCGCGGTCGCAAGCCGCAGCAGGCTCCGGCTGCCGAGGCCCCCAAGGCCGAGGCTCCCGCCGCCGCTCCGGCTGAGAGCACCGGAACGGAGGCCTGACCGACATGCTGATCCCCCGTAGGGTCAAGCACCGCAAGCAGCACCACCCGAAGCGCGATGGTATGTCCAAGGGTGGAACGCAGGTTGCGTTCGGCGAGTACGGCATCCAGGCGCTGACCCCGGCCTACGTGACGAACCGCCAGATCGAGGCGGCTCGTATCGCGATGACCCGCCACATCAAGCGTGGCGGCAAGGTCTGGATCAACATCTACCCGGACCGTCCGCTGACCAAGAAGCCCGCCGAGACCCGCATGGGTTCCGGTAAGGGTTCGCCGGAGTGGTGGATCGCGAACGTCAAGCCCGGTCGCGTGATGTTCGAGCTGTCCTACCCGAACGAGAAGATCGCCCGTGAGGCGCTGACCCGTGCGGCCCACAAGCTGCCGATGAAGTGCCGGATCGTCAAGCGCGAGGCAGGTGAAGCGTGATGTCGGCCGGTACCAAGGCGTCCGAGCTGCGCGAGCTGGGCAACGAGGAGCTTCTGGACAAGCTCCGCGAGGCCAAGGAAGAGCTGTTCAACCTCCGCTTCCAGGCGGCGACGGGCCAGCTCGAGAACCACGGCCGTCTGAAGGCGGTCCGCAAGGACATCGCGCGGATCTACACCCTGATGCGCGAGCGTGAGCTGGGCATCGAAACGGTGGAGAACGCCTGATGAGCGAGAACAACGTGACTGAGAACACTGAGGCGCGCGGCTTCCGCAAGACCCGTGAGGGTCTCGTCGTCAGCGACAAGATGGACAAGACCGTCGTCGTCGCCGTCGAGGACCGCGTCAAGCACGCGCTGTACGGCAAGGTCATCCGCCGTACGAACAAGCTCAAGGCGCACGACGAGCAGAACGCCGCGGGTGTCGGCGACCGCGTCCTCCTCATGGAGACCCGGCCGCTGTCCGCGACGAAGCGCTGGCGCGTCGTCGAGATCCTCGAGAAGGCCAAGTAGTCCCTGCGGGGCCCAGCCCCCAGGACAAGTTCCGCCTACTCGGTGGGTGGGTCCGTGAATCACTTGCGGACCCACCTGCCGGGGACCGGCTGAGCTGCGAAAACGCGCGCGTTCGAAGCGTGAGTTGTTTTACGGAGCTCTTCCGGTAGGCCAGTAATTCCTGCGGAACATCCCCCGCAGGACAGTTCCGCCAGGCTCTCCGGGCTCAACACCCGGAGGGAACCGGCAGACAAACAGGAGATAGACGTGATCCAGCAGGAGTCGCGACTGCGTGTCGCCGACAACACTGGTGCGAAGGAGATCCTCTGCATCCGTGTGCTCGGTGGCTCCGGCCGCCGCTACGCGGGCATCGGTGACGTCATCGTCGCCACCGTCAAGGACGCGATCCCCGGTGGCAACGTGAAGAAGGGTGACGTCGTCAAGGCCGTCATCGTTCGCACCGTCAAGGAGCGCCGCCGTCCGGACGGCTCGTACATCCGCTTCGACGAGAACGCCGCCGTCATTCTGAAGAACGACGGCGACCCTCGCGGCACCCGCATCTTCGGCCCGGTCGGCCGTGAGCTGCGCGAGAAGAAGTTCATGAAGATCATCTCGCTCGCGCCGGAGGTGCTGTAAGCATGAAGATCAAGAAGGGCGACCTGGTCCAGGTCATCACCGGCAAGGACAAGGGCAAGCAGGGCAAGGTCATTGCCGCTTACCCGCGCGACGAGCGAGTCCTGGTCGAGGGTGTCAACCGGGTCAAGAAGCACACCAAGGCCGGTCCGACCGCCAGCGGTTCCCAGGCCGGCGGCATCGTGACCACCGAGGCCCCGATCCACGTGTCCAACGTTCAGCTGGTCGTGGAGAAGGACGGCAACAAGGTCGTCACGCGTGTCGGCTACCGCTTCGACGAGAACGGCAACAAGATCCGCGTTGCCAAGCGGACGGGTGAGGACATCTGATGGCTACCACCACCACTCCGCGTCTGAAGCAGAAGTACCGCGAGGAGATCGCGGGCAAGCTGCGTGACGAGTTCAAGTACGAGAACGTCATGCAGATCCCGGGCCTCGTCAAGATCGTGGTCAACATGGGTGTGGGCGACGCCGCCCGCGACTCCAAGCTGATCGAGGGCGCCATCCGCGACCTCACCACGATCACCGGTCAGAAGCCGGCCGTCACCAAGGCCCGCAAGTCCATCGCGCAGTTCAAGCTGCGTGAGGGTCAGCCGATCGGTGCCCACGTCACGCTCCGTGGCGACCGCATGTGGGAGTTCCTGGACCGCACCCTGTCGCTCGCGCTGCCGCGTATCCGCGACTTCCGCGGCCTGTCCCCCAAGCAGTTCGACGGCCGTGGCAACTACACCTTCGGTCTCACGGAGCAGGTCATGTTCCACGAGATCGACCAGGACAAGATCGACCGCGTCCGGGGTATGGACATCACCGTGGTCACCACGGCGACCAACGACGCTGAGGGCCGCGCGCTCCTTCGTCACCTCGGCTTCCCGTTCAAGGAGGCGTGAGCGAGATGGCGAAGAAGGCTCTGATCGCTAAGGCTGCTCGTAAGCCCAAGTTCGGTGTGCGTGGCTACACCCGCTGCCAGCGCTGCGGCCGTCCGCACTCCGTGTACCGCAAGTTCGGCCTGTGCCGCGTGTGCCTTCGTGAGATGGCTCACCGTGGCGAGCTGCCGGGCGTGACCAAGAGCTCCTGGTAACAGCCCAGTTGGGTTGATACCGGGCTCTCGGTAAGCATCTGGGTCCGGCAGGAGGCCCACCTCACATGCCTTAGGCTTGTGGGGTTGGGCGCCTGCCGCGCCCGTACGACTTACTACGCCGTAGGTCCACCGCGCCGCACCCGTCCCGTCTCGGATCGGGGAGAGGGATGGCGCACCAGGAAACCCCGGCGAGAGAGGCCGAAGGCCAATTCATGACCATGACTGATCCGATCGCAGACATGCTTACGCGTCTGCGGAACGCGAACTCGGCATACCACGACTCCGTGACGATGCCGGCATCGAAGATCAAGTCGCACATCGCGGAGATCCTCCAGCAGGAGGGCTTCATCACGGGCTGGCGCGTCGAGGACGCCGAGGTCGGCAAGAACCTCGTCCTGGAGCTGAAGTTCGGCCCCAACCGTGAGCGCTCCATCGCGGGCATCAAGCGGATCTCGAAGCCCGGTCTGCGGGTTTACGCGAAGTCCACCAACCTGCCGAAGGTGCTCGGCGGCCTCGGCGTGGCGATCATCTCCACGTCCCACGGGCTCCTCACCGACAAGCAGGCCGGCAAGAAGGGCGTAGGCGGAGAAGTTCTCGCCTACGTCTGGTAGCGGAAGGGAACGGAGGAAACAGCTATGTCGCGCATCGGCAAGCTCCCCATCGCGGTTCCCGCCGGCGTGGACGTCACCATCGACGGCAACACGGTCTCGGTCAAGGGCCCCAAGGGCGAGCTGACCCACACCGTCGTTTCGCCGATCGAGATCGTCAAGAACGAGGACGGCACCCTCCAGGTGACCCGCCCCAACGACGAGCGTCAGAACAAGGCCCTGCACGGCCTGTCCCGCACGCTGGTGGCGAACATGATCACCGGCGTGACCCAGGGTTACGTGAAGAAGCTCGAGATCAGCGGTGTCGGTTACCGCGTGACCGCCAAGGGCTCGAACCTCGAGTTCGCGCTCGGCTACAGCCACCCGATCACCGTCGAGGCGCCCGAGGGCATCACCTTCAAGGTGGAGACCCCGACCCGCTTCCAGGTCGAGGGCATCGACAAGCAGAAGGTCGGCGAGGTTGCGGCCAACATCCGCAAGCTGCGCAAGCCCGACCCGTACAAGGCCAAGGGCGTCAAGTACGAGGGCGAAGTCATCCGCCGCAAGGTCGGAAAGGCGGGTAAGTAAGCCATGGCATACGGGCAGAAGATCCTGAAGGGCGACGCCTACAAGCGCGCCGCGATCAAGCGCCGTCACATCCGGATCCGCAAGCGGATCTCCGGTACGGCGGAGCGTCCCCGTCTGGTCGTGACCCGCTCCAACCGCCACATCGTGGCGCAGGTGATCGACGACCTCAAGGGCCACACCCTGGCGTCGGCGTCCACCCTGGACGCGTCGGTCCGCGGTGGCGAGGGCGACAAGTCCGCGCAGGCCAAGCAGGTCGGCGCCCTGGTCGCCGAGCGTGCCAAGGCCGTCGGCGTCGAGGCTGTCGTGTTCGACCGTGGTGGCAACCAGTACGCCGGGCGCATCGCCGCCCTGGCGGACGCCGCCCGCGAGGCCGGACTCAAGTTCTGAGTCGGTTCCGTAGCTAGCGGAAACAGAGAGAGGTAATTCCAATGGCTGGACCCCAGCGCCGCGGTGGCGGTGCCGGTGGCGGCGAGCGGCGGGACCGGAAGGGCCGTGACGGCGGCGCAGCTGCCGCCGAGAAGACCGCGTACGTTGAGCGCGTCGTCGCGATCAACCGCGTCGCCAAGGTTGTGAAGGGTGGTCGTCGCTTCAGCTTCACCGCGCTGGTCGTGGTGGGCGACGGTGACGGCACCGTGGGTGTCGGATACGGCAAGGCCAAGGAGGTGCCGGCCGCCATCGCCAAGGGCGTTGAGGAGGCCAAGAAGCACTTCTTCAAGGTCCCCCGGATCCAGGGCACCATCCCGCACCCGATCCAGGGTGAGAAGGCTGCCGGCGTCGTGCTGCTCAAGCCCGCGTCCCCGGGTACCGGTGTTATCGCCGGTGGTCCGGTGCGTGCCGTGCTCGAGTGCGCCGGTATCCACGACATCCTGTCGAAGTCGCTCGGCTCCGACAATGCGATCAACATCGTGCACGCGACCGTGGAGGCCCTGAAGGGCCTGCAGCGTCCCGAGGAGGTTGCGGCCCGCCGTGGTCTGCCTCTCGAGGACGTCGCTCCCGCGGCCCTGCTGCGTGCGCGTGCCGGGGCGGGTGCGTGATGGCTCAGCTCAAGATCACGCAGGTCAAGTCCTACATCGGCAGCAAGCAGAACCACCGCGACACCCTGCGTTCCCTGGGCCTCAAGCGCCTGGGTGACGTGGTCGTCAAGGAGGACCGCCCCGAGTTCCGCGGCATGGTGCACACCGTCCGCCACCTCGTGACGGTCGAGGAGGTCGACTGATCATGGCGGAGCAGAACCCGCTCAAGATCCACAACCTCCGTCCCGCCCCGGGCGCCAAGACCGCCAAGACCCGTGTCGGTCGTGGTGAGGCGTCGAAGGGTAAGACGGCCGGTCGTGGTACCAAGGGCACGAAGGCCCGCTACCAGGTTCCGGAGCGCTTCGAGGGTGGCCAGATGCCGCTGCACATGCGCCTCCCGAAGCTGAAGGGCTTCAAGAACCCGTTCAAGACCGAGTACCAGGTCGTGAACCTCGACAAGCTGGCCGCGCTGTACCCCGAGGGTGGCGAGGTCACCGTCGAGGGCCTGGTGGCCAAGGGCGCCGTTCGCAAGAACGCGCTCGTCAAGGTCCTCGGCCAGGGTGAGGTCTCCGTGGCGCTGCAGGTGACGGTCGATGCCGTCTCCGGTTCCGCCAAGGAGAAGATCACCGCCGCCGGCGGTACCGTCACCGAGCTCGTCTGACACTCTCGGGCGTCTCGATGACCTGAACGATCCCGACCGGGGATATCCCACAATGGGGTATCCCCGGTTGGTCGTTCCAAGGGGGCAGTCTCGCCGGTAAGGTGGCCTGCACTGCCAACTTTCACAGGGTGCCGCGGTACGGGCACTCAGGGCGGCAGTCGGCCGTTACACATGTCGTTGTCCAGTCGGAATCTCAAGACCGTCACCCTTGACGCAGTTGCGCGGGGGTCGCAGGAGGCACCGTGCTCACCGCGTTCGCCCGGGCGTTCAGGACGCCCGACCTGCGCAAGAAGCTGCTCTTCACGCTCGGCATCATCGTGGTGTACCGGGTCGGTACGCACATCCCGATCCCGGGCGTCGACTACAAGAGTGTTCAGACCTGTATCGACGTGGCCAAGGGCAACCAGGGCCTGTTCGGTCTGGTGAACATGTTCAGCGGCGGCGCGCTGCTGCAGATCACGGTCTTCGCGCTGGGCATCATGCCGTACATCACGGCGAGCATCATTCTCCAGCTGCTGACCGTGGTCATCCCGCGCCTGGAGGCCCTGAAGAAGGAGGGCCAGGCCGGTACGGCGAAGATCACGCAGTACACCCGCTACCTGACGGTGGCCCTGGCGATTCTCCAGGGCACCGGCCTCGTGGCGACCGCCCGGAGCGGCGCCCTGTTCTCGGGCTGCCCGGTGGCGACCTCGATCGTCCCGGACCAGTCGATCTTCACCACCATCACGATGGTCATCTGCATGACCGCCGGTACGGCCGTCGTCATGTGGCTCGGCGAGCTGATCACCGACCGCGGTATCGGCAACGGCATGTCCATCCTGATGTTCATCTCGATCGCCGCGACCTTCCCGTCCGCGCTGTGGGCCATCAAGAAGCAGGGCTCCCTGGCCGACGGCTGGATCGAGTTCGGCACCGTCATCGCGGTCGGCCTGGTGATGGTCGGTCTGGTGGTCTTCGTCGAGCAGGCGCAGCGGCGCATCCCGGTCCAGTACGCGAAGCGCATGATCGGCCGCCGGTCCTACGGCGGTACGTCCACGTACATTCCGCTGAAGGTGAACCAGGCGGGTGTGATCCCCGTCATCTTCGCCTCGTCGCTCCTGTACATCCCGGCACTGATCGCGCAGTTCGCCGGAGGCAACTCCGGATGGAAGACCTGGATCAGCCAGAACCTCACCAAGGGTGACCACCCGATCTACATCACCATGTACTTCTTGCTGATTGTCTTCTTCGCGTTCTTCTACGTGGCGATCTCCTTTAACCCCGAAGAAGTCGCCGACAACATGAAGAAGTATGGTGGCTTCATCCCGGGCATCCGGGCCGGTCGGCCCACCGCTGAGTACCTGTCGTACGTGCTCAACCGGATCACCTGGCCGGGTTCGCTGTATCTGGGTCTGATCGCTCTCGTACCGACGATGGCGTTGGTTGGCTTCGGGGCAAGCCAGAACTTCCCGTTCGGCGGTACCAGCATCCTGATCATCGTGGGTGTCGGTCTTGAGACGGTGAAGCAGATCGAGAGCCAGCTCCAGCAGCGCAATTACGAAGGGTTCCTCCGCTGATGCGAATCGTCCTCGTCGGGCCGCCCGGTGCCGGTAAAGGAACGCAGGCCGCGTTTCTCGCCAAGAACCTGTCGATTCCGCACATCTCCACGGGCGACTTGTTCCGCGCCAACATCAGCCGGCAGACGGAACTCGGCAAACTCGCGAAGTCCTACATGGACCGCGGTGAGCTGGTGCCGGACGAGGTCACCATCGCGATGGCCAAGGACCGCATGGAGCAGCCCGACGCGAAGAACGGCTTCCTGCTGGACGGCTTCCCGCGCAACGTGCAGCAGGCAGAGTCGCTGGACGACATGCTCAAGACCGAGGGCATGAGGCTGGACGCGGTCCTCGACCTCGAGGTGCCCGAGGAGGAGGTCGTCAAGCGCATCGCGGGCCGCCGCGTCTGCCGCAACGACTCGTCGCACGTCTTCCACGAGTCGTACAAGCCGCCGAAGCAGGAGGGCGTCTGCGACGTCTGCGGTGGCGAGCTCTACCAGCGGGACGACGACTCCGAGGAGACCGTCCGCAAACGGCTGGAGGTCTACCACGCGCAGACCGAGCCGATCATCGACTACTACAAGTCGCAGGGCCTGGTGGCCACGATCTCCGCGCTCGGCAAGGTGGAAGAGGTCACCCGGCGCGCGATGGAGGCGCTCAAGCAGAAGGTCGGCGACAGGTAGTCGCCACCGCCGCTCCACGGCCGCGGTTCCCTGGCGGGGCCGCGGCCGAGCTGTGAGCGGCTCTGGGCGGTCCGGCGCGCCCGTATCGTTGAAGACGTTCGTACTCTCTCCGGTCCAGAAAGGCCGCAGTCGTCATGGTGCAGATCAAGACCCCCGAGCAGATCGCCAAGATGCGTGAGGCGGGGCTGGTCGTCGCCGCCGTGCACGCCGCCACGCGGGAGGCGGCCGTGCCGGGCGCCACGACGAAGGACCTGGACGAGGTCGCGCGCAAGGTTCTCGCGGAGCACGGGGCGAAGCCGAATTTCCTGGGGTACGGCGGCTTCCCCGCGACCATCTGCACGTCGGTGAACGAGGTCGTCGTCCACGGCATCCCGTCCGATGACGTCGTGCTCAAGGACGGCGACGTCATCTCCATCGACGCCGGGGCCATCGTGGACGGCTGGCACGGCGATGCCGCCTTCACTGCGTTCGTAGGGTCCGGTCACGCTCCGGAGTTGGTGGAGCTGTCCCGCGTGACGGAGGAGTCGATGTGGGCCGGGATCGCGGCGATGAAGCAGGGTAACCGGCTCGTCGACGTCTCCCGGGCCGTCGAGACGTACATCCGCCGGCAGCCGAAGCCGGGCGGCGGCAAGTACGGGATCATCGAGGACTACGGCGGGCATGGCATCGGCACCGAGATGCACATGGACCCGCACCTGCTGAACTACGTCGACCGGCGCCGGGGCAAGGGCCCGAAGCTGGTGCCGGGCTTCTGCCTCGCCATCGAGCCGATGGTGTCGCTGGGTACACCGAAGACGGAGGTCCTCGAGGACGACTGGACCGTCATCACGACCGACGGCACCTGGTCGTCCCACTGGGAGCACTCCGTCGCCCTGACCGAGCAGGGCCCCCTGGTACTGACGGCCCCGGACGGCGGCAAGGCCAAGCTGGCGGAGTACGGCATCACGGCGGCGCCGGACCCGCTGGCCTGACGACGACCCGAGTCCACGACCGCCGGTCGCGGGCCGGTGCAGCCGGTCGAAGGTTGTGAGCCGCCCCGGGCGGCGACCCCGCGAGAGCGGCGTCGAAGGCGGGTCGGCGGCAAGGCCGGGCTCACGGAGTACACATCACGGCGGCGCCGGACGCGCTGGCATGATGATCTCCCGCATGGGGCAGACTCCCCCGATTCGTCTTTCTCAGAGCCCTGACGTAGACTGACTCGTCGGCTCTCGTGTATTCGCATGTCCTCATGCGGGTCGCGTAGCCGATCAAGGTAGTCGATTCGAAGGGCGAAGCGTGGCCAAGAAGCAAGGTGCCATCGAGATCGAGGGCACTGTCGTCGAGTCTCTGCCGAACGCCATGTTCAAGGTCGAGCTCCAGAACGGCCACCAGGTCCTGGCACACATCAGCGGCAAGATGCGCATGCACTACATCCGCATCCTCCCTGACGACCGGGTCGTGGTGGAGTTGTCTCCGTACGACCTGACGCGTGGCCGGATCGTCTACCGCTACAAGTAGATCTTGCCCAGGTCCCGCGTGAGCGGGACCGCCGGCAACTGACCCGGAGAACCTCACATCCCATGAAGGTCAAGCCGAGCGTCAAGAAGATCTGCGACAAGTGCAGGGTGATCCGCCGTCACGGCCGGGTCATGGTCATCTGCGAGAACCCGCGCCACAAGCAGCGCCAGGGCTGACGCAGGACCGATCCCTCTGCATCGATTCGCAGAGATTCGCGCGACGCAAGCTGAATATGTTCATACGCAGGGCCCAAGCCATACGGCTTGACACCCCCGGTTCGGAGGCCGGGGACCCAGTTCGTACCTCGTACGGCGGCTGGGAGTCGGTTCTGCGGAAGACCTCCGAAGATCAACTGGAGCCATTGAATGGCACGCGTTTCCGGTGTTGACATCCCGCGCGAAAAGCGTGTGGAGGTCGCCCTCACCTATGTGTTCGGCATCGGCCGGACGCTCTCGCAGCAGACGCTGGCCGAGACCGGCATCGACCCGAACACCCGCGTTCGCGACCTCTCCGAGGAGCAGCTCGTCGCGATCCGCGAGTACGTCGACAACAACATCAAGACCGAGGGTGACCTCCGTCGCGAGATCCAGGCCGACATCCGCCGCAAGGTCGAGATCGGCTGCTACCAGGGTCTCCGTCACCGTCGTGGTCTGCCCGTCCGCGGTCAGCGCACCAGCACCAACGCCCGCACCCGCAAGGGCCCGCGTCGCGCCATCGCCGGTAAGAAGAAGCCGGGCAAGAAGTAGTCCGCAGCGGACTCGCCGTCCAGCGGTCTTCGCTGTAGGACCGACCACCTCCCGTAGGAGTTATAGATGCCCCCCAAGGGTCGTCAGGGCGCTGCCAAGAAGGTGCGCCGCAAGGAAAAGAAGAACGTCGCTCACGGCCACGCGCACATCAAGAGCACGTTCAACAACACGATCGTCTCCATCACGGACCCGTCCGGCAACGTGATCTCCTGGGCCTCCGCCGGCCACGTCGGCTTCAAGGGCTCCCGGAAGTCCACGCCGTTCGCCGCGCAGATGGCCGCCGAGTCGGCCGCCCGCCGCGCCCAGGAGCACGGCATGCGCAAGGTCGACGTGTTCGTGAAGGGCCCGGGTTCCGGTCGTGAGACCGCGATCCGCTCCCTGCAGGCCACGGGCCTCGAGGTCGGCTCCATCCAGGACGTCACCCCGACCCCGCACAACGGCTGCCGTCCGCCGAAGCGCCGCCGCGTCTGACGTCTGCTTCACGGGCAGCGGTTTCGGGCGGTACGGCGGTGCAATCGCCGTACCGCCCGTACCCTTGCATTACCCCGTGCTTTCTGGGCGCGGGTTTCCGTCGGACGTCAAATAGCGGGCGTCCACGAAAGAAGGATCTGATCCACACATGCTGATCGCTCAGCGTCCCTCATTGACCGAAGAGGTCGTCGACGAGTTCCGCTCCCGGTTCGTGATCGAGCCGCTTGAGCCGGGCTTCGGCTACACCCTCGGCAACTCTCTCCGCCGCACCCTCCTCTCGTCGATCCCCGGCGCTGCTGTCACCAGCATCCGCATCGACGGCGTCCTGCACGAGTTCACCACCGTGCCGGGCGTCAAGGAGGACGTCACCGACCTGATCCTCAACATCAAGCAGCTGGTCGTCTCCTCGGAGCACGACGAGCCGGTCGTGATGTACCTGCGCAAGCAGGGCCCGGGTCTGGTCACCGCCGCCGACATCGCGCCCCCGGCCGGTGTCGAGGTGCACAACCCCGACCTCGTCCTCGCCACGCTCAACGGCAAGGGCAAGCTGGAGATGGAACTGACCGTCGAGCGCGGTCGCGGCTATGTCTCCGCCGTGCAGAACAAGCAGGTGGGCCAGGAGATCGGCCGTGTTCCGGTCGACTCGATCTACTCGCCGGTTCTCAAGGTCACCTACAAGGTCGAGGCGACCCGTGTCGAGCAGCGCACCGACTTCGACAAGCTGATCGTCGATGTCGAGACCAAGCAGGCCATGCGTCCGCGCGACGCCATGGCGTCCGCCGGCAAGACCCTGGTGGAGCTGTTCGGTCTGGCGCGTGAGCTGAACATCGACGCCGAGGGCATCGACATGGGTCCGTCCCCGACGGACGCCGCTCTCGCCGCCGACCTGGCACTGCCGATCGAGGAGCTGGAGCTCACCGTCCGCTCCTACAACTGCCTCAAGCGTGAGGGCATCCACTCCGTGGGTGAGCTCGTCGCCCGCTCCGAGGCCGACCTCCTGGACATCCGCAACTTCGGTGCGAAGTCCATCGACGAGGTCAAGGCGAAGCTGGCCGGCATGGGCCTGGCCCTGAAGGACAGCCCGCCCGGATTCGACCCCACGGCCGCTGCCGACGCCTTCGGCGCCGACGACGACGCGGACGCGGGCTTCGTGGAGACCGAGCAGTACTGATCCGGTACTGGACGTGATCCACCTCCGGGCGCCTTGGCAAAGGCGCCCGGATCTCCGACAGGCGACCGCCTGCTCGGATACTGACCCCGGTACCTGACACGGCCGGGGCAGATCACTAGGAGAAGAACCATGCCGAAGCCCACCAAGGGTGCCCGTCTGGGCGGCAGCGCCGCGCACGAGAAGCTGCTCCTCGCGAACCTCGCGAAGTCGCTGTTCGAGCACGGCCGTATCACCACCACCGAGGCGAAGGCCCGCCGCCTGCGCCCGTACGCGGAGCGTCTGATCACCAAGGCGAAGAAGGGCGACCTTCACAACCGCCGCCAGGTGCTCCAGGTCATCACGGACAAGGACATCGTCTACACGCTGTTCTCCGAGATCGGCCCGCGCTACGAGAACCGTCCGGGTGGTTACACCCGCATCACCAAGATCGGCAACCGCCGTGGCGACAACGCGCCCATGGCTGTCATCGAGCTGGTCGAGGCGCTGACGGTGCAGCAGAAGGCGGTCGGCGAGGCCGAGGCGGCGACCAAGCGCGCCGTCAAGGAGGCCGAGACCAAGGCCGAGGAGACGAAGGCCGAAGAGGTCGTCGAGGACGCCAAGCCGGCTGAGGCCGCCGAGGAGTCCAAGGACGCCGAGGAGTCCAAGGACGCCTGAGGTTGACCTCGCTGGAAGCGGGTCCGTCCGTTGGGCGGGCCCGCTTTCGTGTTCCTGAGAGGATCCAGAGGTGAGTGACGAAGTACAGCCCGGCCACGTCCGCATCCGTCTCGACCTCTCCTACGACGGCACGGACTTCCACGGCTGGGCCAAGCAGGCCGGTGACAGGCGGACCGTGCAGGGGGAGATCGAGGATGCGCTGCGTACGGTCACGCGGTCGCGGGAGACGTACGAGCTGACCGTCGCCGGTCGCACCGACGCCGGGGTGCACGCGCGGGGCCAGGTCGCCCATGTCGACCTGCCCCTCACGGTGTGGGGCGAGCACCGCGGGAAGCTCCTCAAGCGGCTCGCCGGCCGACTGCCCAAGGATGTGCGCGTGTGGGCGCTCAGAGAGGCGCCCAGCGGCTTCAACGCCCGCTTCGCTGCGATCTGGCGGCGCTACGTCTATCGCGTCACCGACAACCCCGGCGGCGTGGATCCGTTGCTGCGCAACCACGTCCTCTGGCACGACTGGCCCCTGGACGTGGTCGCCATGGACGCCGCCGCCAAGTCCCTTGTCGGGGAGCACGACTTCGCGGCGTACGCGAAGAAGCGCGAGGGGGCGACGACGATACGCGAGATCCTCGACTTCGGGGTGCGCCGGGGGATGGACGGCATCGTCGAGATCGAGGTCCGCGCCGATGCCTTCTGCCACAACCAGGTGCGGTCCATGGTCGGAGCCCTGCTGTTCGTGGGCGACGGCCACCGTGGCGTGGAGTGGCCGCGGAAGGTTCTCGACGCCGGCGTGCGGGACAGCGCCGTGCATGTCGTACGGCCGCATGGGCTCACGCTGGAGGAGGTCGGGTACCCGGCGGACGAGCTGCTGCTGGAGAGGCAGCGGCAGGCCCGCCGGGTGCGGGGGAAGGTCCACTGACGGGAAACGTCAGCCGGCCAGGGCTTTCTGGAGGGTCGGCTTGAGGAAGGGCGCCAGCGACTTCGCGTAGGCCCCTGTCATGTGGCTGTTGTCGAAGTAGACGATCTGGTCGGCGATTACCGTCGGGCAGACGTTGTCGGCGCAGAACGCGGGCAGTGAGTCGAGGACCTGGGCACCGTGGCGCTCGGCGACCTTCTGCTCTATGGCACGGAAGTCAGGGAATTCGACGGCCTTGTCCTCGGCGGGGTTGCAGGCGTGGACGTCGTGGATGTGGGTGGCGAGGCAGTCCGGTACGTTCCGGCCGGGCTGCGGGGTGTCCGTGATGTAGACGAGCTTGGCGCCGGAAGCCTCGAGGACCTTGAAGGCCTGCTCGGCGCCCTTCTCGGTCACCTCCTGCCGGATGCGGCTGGTGACGACGATGACGTCGGGTTTGAGGTCGTCGATGCTCTTGAACGCCGATTGTCGCCAGCTGTCGCACTCGGAGTACTCGCGGTTCAGCTCGGGGTTCTTGATGGCGTACACCTCGGGGGAGCAGCCGCCCTTCGCCATGGTCACCACCTTGACGTGCAGCGACTTCCCGAGGCTCTCGAAGGCATCGCCCCACTGCCAGGCGTGGGAGTCCCCGATCACGACGATCGAGCGCTTGCCCTGCGTGTCCCCGATGACGCAGTTGTCGCGCATGACGAACTTCTTGACGTCGGTGTTGTCGATGCAGCCGTAGTGGGTCATGTCCTTAGAAGCCCCCGGGAGAATGCTCTGCGCGGTGGCGGAGAGCTCCTTCTGGAGCACGGCCTGCTTCACCGACTTCGCGTCGGTGTACCCGACGGAGCCCCCCTTCGCGGCGCCGGCGGTGGTGTCGAGATTGAGCGGTACCACCCGTATGGCGAGGATCATGGCGACGGCCGCGGTGGCGGTCAGGGTCAGGCCGGTCAGGATGCCGCGCCACGGGATCTGCACGAGCCTGAAGTTGGCCTTCAAACGCCGTTCGATCACATAGTGCCCGGCGACGGCCAGCACGAAGGAGCCCGTGGCGACGCGGAAGCGATCGGAGTAGGTGATCTCGTGACCGACGATGTCCGACCAGAGGATCAGCAGCGGCCAATGCCAGAGGTACCAGCCGTAGCTCGCGTTGCCGACGAAGTTGAAGACGGGGTTGTCGAGGAGCCGCTCGGCGCCGAGGCGGGGGTTGGCACAGCCGCCCGCCATGATCAGGGCGGCGCCCAGCACGGGTCCGCCCACGGCGTAGCCGGGCAGGGGGGTCTGCTCGGTGATGAGGGACGCTGTGACCAGTATGGTGCCGAGCCCGACCCAGCTGAGGACGGCCGCGAGGCCCTGGTACATGCGGGACAGGAGCCGGGCGTTGAGGGCGACGAAGACGCCAACGGCCAGTTCCCACACGCGGGTCGGGGTGCCGAAGTAGGCGAGCGGCTGGTTCGTCTGGGTCGTCGTGACCGACAGATAGAGCGAGCCGCTGATCACGACGGCCAGGAACAGCCCCACCAGGAACCGGTTGCGGAAGATGAGGCGGCTGAGCCAGGCGACGACGACGAGTGCGATCGGCGCGAGGACGTAGAACTGCTCCTCGATGCTCAGCGACCAGAAGTGCTGGTACGGCGACTGGCTGCCGTTGTCGGCGAAGTAGTCGGTGCCGTTCTCGGCCTGGCGCCAGTTGATGAAGCTCAGCGAGGCGGCGAAGCCGTCCTGCATGTAGCCGCGGAACCTGAACGGGCTGGCGTAGATCCAGGCCACCACGGCCGTCACGATGATGGTGAGGGCGGCCCCCGGTGCCAGCCGCCGGAACCGGCGAGCCCAGAACTTGCCGAGCGACACCTTGCCGGTCTTGTCGATCTCCGCGAGGAGCTGGCTGCCGATGAGGAAGCCGCTGAGCGTGAAGCTGACGTCGACGCCGCCGTGGATGTCGACGATGCCCGTGTGCACGAAGACGACCATCGTGATCGCGACGGCGCGCAGGCCCTGAAGGTCGGGCCGGTACTTGCGCAGCCGGTCTTCCTGCGCGGCTTTTCGGCGGCGCTGCTCCGGCCGGTGCTCGGGCGGCCGCGTCGGGTCGCCTATCGCGGTAGCTTGATGGGTGGTCACGTCTCTCCCGTGGCTGTCCGGTGGGGCCGGATCTCTCAGTGGACCGTCAGGCAGGCGGTGGCGGTGCCGCTCATCCGCACCCCCAGGGAGGGGATGCGGATGCCGCATGCCAGCCGCAGCTGGGCGGGCAGTTCGTTCTCCGCGCCGATGTGTGCGTGGCAGCCGACCACGACCTCGCGCAGGAGGCAGCCGGCGCCGATGGACGAGTCGTGGTCCACCACGGACTCGTGGATCCGGGCACCCTCGGCCACGGTGACGCTCGCGCCGATGATGGAGCGGTCGACGGCCACGTGCGGACCGATGACGGCGTGCGGGCCGATCGTCGAGCCGCCCGTGACGCGGGCGGTCGGGTCGATGACGGCCGTGGGATGGATCAGGGCCTCCACCGGCCTCTTCACGAGGGGAGAGGTCGCCTTGCCGGTGACCAGGTCGGCGGAGCCGTGGACGAAGGCCAGCGGCGTACCGAGGTCGCGCCAGTAGTCCTCCGTGGTGTGGCCGAAGACGCGCCGCTCTTGGGCGACGAGTTGCGGGAAGGTCTCCTGCTCGACCGAGACCTCGCGGTCGGCCGGGATGGCGTCCAGGACGGACCGGCTGAAGACGTAGCAGCCGGCGTTGATCTGGTCGGTGACGCACTCCTCGGCTGTCTTGGGTTTCTCGAGGAAGGACAGCACCCGGCCGGCCGCGTCCGTGGGGACGAGACCGAAGGCGCGCGGGTCGGGAACCCGGGTGAGATGCAGGGTCACATCTGCTTCCCGGTCCACGTGCCGCGTCAGGATGGCGGCCAGGTCCACGCCGGACAGGATGTCGCCGTTGAGGATGAGGACCGGCGCGTCCGCTGAACCGCCGCGCAGCAGACGCGCGGCGTTGCGGATCGCCCCGCCCGTGCCGAGCGGGACTTCTTCGACGGCGTAGGAGATCTCCAGGTCCTGAGAGAAGTCCTTGAACTCCTCCTCGAAGAGGCTGGCGAGATACGAGGTGGCGAACACCACGTGCTCGACGCCCGCATCCATCAGCTTGGCTATCTGGTGCCGGATGAAGGAGGAGCCCGCGACGTTGAGCAGCGGCTTCGGAGTGTGGTTCGTCAGCGGGCGCAGGCGAGTTCCCTTGCCGCCCACCAAAATGATGGCTTCTTGCATGATTGCCTCGCTCGGTCAGCTAGCGGTGTCGGTCCCAGGGCCTGCGTAGTCAGAGGTGAAACAGGACTTGATGGCCTTCTCGGAGAGGGGGCGTCCGGCGAAGTCGAGCCGGGAGGCAACCTTGTCGTCGGGCTTGGTGTTCGGGTCGTCGTCGAAGTAGATCGACCACCAGTAGACGCCGGACATCTTTCGTTCCTGGACGACCTTGCAGACCGCGGTGTACCAGTTGGCCTGCACTCGGGCGTTGACGGCGCGCTTGGTGTAGAAGTCGCCGGGTGCCCGGTACGCGCCGTTCATGGCGCCGATGCCTGCCTCGGCAATAGTGATCTTGGGGAGGGGGCCGGTGGCCTTCTTGTCCAGCCAGTCGTTCCAGCCGTCGACCAGGGTCTGCACCGAGGCGTTGTCCGGGACCTTGACGGGGAAGTAGGCGTCGACTCCGAGGCTGGTGACGGGCATGTCGACCGGGCCGCTGACGTAGGCGTCCCAGTTCGAGTCGTAGGCGACGTCGCCCGAGAACAGCTTCTCGGCCCGGTTCACGAGCCTTTCCCAGCGGGCGTCCCCCTCCATGGAGTTCAGCTCTGTGCCGATGACGAAGGTGGCCGCCTTCTGGGAGTTCGCCGCCTTCAGATACGGAGTCATGAATTTCTCGTACGAGGTGAACCAGGCCGTACGGTCGGTCGGCCGGATGTTGCCGCGCCAGTCTCCATCGGCGACGTCGAGGGACGTCTCGTCCAGCAGGGGCCGTACCGTGGTGCGCAGTCCAGCCTTGTGGAAGATCTCCAAGACGTCGGCAAGCCGCTCGGGGGTGGGGGTCTTGCTGCTCGCGCTGATATTCGTCGAGCCACGGCCACCGGTGATGAACGGGAAGGACACGCTGACTGAGTTGGCGTGCAGGCCGACCAGGTAGTTCGCTTGCAGCCGGGCCTGCTTCTCGACGTACTCGAGGGTGTGCTTGGCGTTGTCCTCCCAGTAGAGCTGGACGCCCCACTGCGGCATGCCCTTCTTCCACTCCTTGTCCACCTTGGCGATCTCCGCCGTGGCCGGAGTCGAGGGGCCCGGTGCGGTGGTGTCGTCGTCGGTCGACGAGCCCCCCGACTGTCCTGTGCCCTCGCCGTTGAGTACGAGGCTCGGCACGAGTGAGCCCGACTCCCAGCGCAGCGGATGGTCACCGGCGACGAAGGGCACCGCGATCACGAAGGAGATGACGGATACGGGCAGCACGGCAAGCAGGGGCAAGCGGGCGCGCTTCATGAGGTGTCGATCTCTTCCGGGTCAGGCGGGCTTGGCGATGACGACGAACTTGTTCTCCTCGCGGCGGATGAACTTCCACAGGCCCCTGATGCCGCCGGCCCCTTCGATGAGGGAGAAGTAGGGCAGCATGACCATGACCGCGATGGGCTCCCACCACTTGCGCCTGCCGTTCACCGAGGCGATCGCGTTGAGCCGCAGTCCTTCCCAGTACGCCCAGATCACATAGGCGAAGCTGATCGACCACAGCAGGACGACCGACTGGGTCACGGGCGAGGTGTTCATGTCGCCGATGAACCAGGCCACGAACAGCACGGTGCCGACGTGCTGCAGCGGGCCCAGGATCCAGCTCGTCACACACATGGTCAGGAACCAGCGGTAACGGAGCGGCACCTTGCGGTTGAAGCAGAGGGCGACCAGGCCCCAGGCCCAGCGCTCACGCTGTTTGATGAAGTCCTTGGTGTTGGCCGGCGAGGCGCCGTAGCAGCGGCCGTTGAACCAGTCACTGCGGCCCGGGTAGAGGCGGCAGAAGGTCAGGGCCAGCCGGGCGTCCTCGACGATCTCCCTGGGGCCGAAGTCCCAGCCGATCTCGGCCTCTATGGACGCGCGGATGACGAGGAGTTCGCCGTGCACGCCGGCGGCCGGCGTGCCGAGGCCGGTGAAGGCGCGGAACCGGGCGATGTCGTCGGCGGGGCGGATGGCGTCGGCGAACCAGGTGAGCATGCTCACCGCGTTCTCGCGCGGGTAGGTCAGGATCCCCTGCGCCATGTGCTTGACCTCTTCGGGGGTTGCCCGGCGCTGGCGGTTGATGAACTGGGCGAGGGACGCTGCGGTGTCGGGGCCGACACCCGTGTCGTCGTCCATGTGCAGCACCCAGACGTGTTCGAGGGCCTCGCCCTCCTCGATGCGCAGTTCGTGCGCGTAGTTGTTGGCGCGGGCCTTGAAACGGGTGCCGTTCTTGGTCTGGTAGGCCTTCGGGACCGTGACGACGCGGATCAGCGGGCTGGACGCCGCCAGGTCGTCGATCCGCTCGGCGGCCTCGCAGCCCTCCTCGGTGAGGACATCGACGCGCATGTACGGGAACCACTCCGGGAGGTGTTCCACATAAGAGAGGACGGAGCGTTCCAGGGCGGGGTAGGTGTCGTGCCGGCCGATCGTCGGCACCAGCACGATCAGGAAGTCCTGCAGCACTGGGGCGGGTGGTGTCATCAGATGCGCCTTGCGGACCCGACGGCGGATCAGCAGGAAGCCCTGGAGGGACACGAGGGCGCCCGGTACGGGCAGCGCCCAGGCGATGGTGATCAGCCAGGCCAGCGGCGAGTCGCTCGGTGTGTACGACCAGAGACTGAAGACGAGCAGGACCACCAGCGGAATCAAGAACGGCAGGATGCCCGGCCTCCACGCGGCGGTACGTTTTGCCAGCTTGGCGTTGTGCCGCGAATGCGGCACACCCCCGTCGACCAGTGTCGATGCCATGACGACTGCGGAACTCCCGTGAGATCGGTGGTGCGTTGAGGCAACGACGGATCTCGGTCACGGCACGCGTGCGCACCGTGACGAATGTGTTGTTCCGGGTCCATCCCCTCAACGCCTTCTCTGGCGCCTCGGTCAGCCGCCCCTCAGATGCCCCCCCAGGCGTCCGAAGCACTGACCGAACAGGAGCACGGTCGTCGCATATATGCGCGGTACAAGGAATATGCGTGGGGAACGTGTATTCAAAAGTTAACCAAGGTGACTCTTGTGTAGTGATCTCCAGTCGATGTCTCCGGCTTGTGCGGCACGTCCACCGGTGATCACCCTCGGTGATCCGTAGGTCTGTTTCACATCGGCCGGGGTGTTCTTCCGCAAGGGGGCGGAGATGTTGTCGTACGACAGTGACTGGCCCCACACCGTCCACAGCACCCATGGCGTCCTGGTCAGGGTGTCCGGCTGGGCAGCGTTGAGCGGTACGTGGAAGGACTCGGCGATGATCCGGGGCTTGCCGTACTGCTCCAGGCCGCGGTACCAGACCTCGGTCCAGGCGCCCCCGCCGAAGGGTCGGGCCGGGGTGTCGCTGTAGTCATCGACGCCGACGATGTCGACATAGCGGCCACCGGGGTAGTACGCCCCGGGCGGGCGCCCGTAAGTCCCTTCCCAGGAGTTCGGCGCCCACACGAAGATGAGGTTGTGCAGGCCGCGCTGCTTCACGAGGTAGTCGTACGTCAGCCGCCACAGCTTGCGGAACGCGGCCGGGTCCTGCCCCGCCCACCAGAAACCGTGGCCCGGCGCGGTGTTCATCTCATGGTACGGCCGCAGCAGCACCGGCACCCCGCGCGAGGCGAGGTAGCCGAGGTGGTCCGCGAGATAGCCGAGGTCGTGCAGCAGGGCCCGGTGCTCCGCGGTGCCCTCGGTGACCACCCGGCCGAACCAGCCGCGGTCCTTCGCGCCGGGGGAGTTGCGGTGCAGAGTCTGCGGGAAGCCCTTGACCGGGCTGCCCGGGTAGGGCTGATGGAAGGAGAAGCCGACCAGGCCCGCGGGCCCGCCCCCGTTGTGCGGCAGGGAGACCTCGGTGCCGGAGGCGCACTCCTTGTGCGTGCCCGAGGGCCGGTAGGAACCGTCGGCCGCCCGGGGTAGCCCCGCCCACACGCCGACGGCGAGGTCCACGGCGTCCTCGGCGTACCCCCAGAAGCGACGGCAGGCCGGCCAGGCCTTGGAGTACGAGCGTGCCGTGCCCACCGCCCAGCCCGGCTGTCCGTAGCCGGGACCGAGGTCCAGCTCCACGAAGCCGGGCAGGCGGCCGGTGATGTCACGCGCCTTGCGGTAGTAGTAGCCCGGCTGTTTGGTGCCCCGGTAGTCGCCGTACTCCGGGTTGTACCGCTCGTTGTGCAGCTCCACGTGCTGGCCGATCACCGTACGGCTCGGGCGGCCGTGGCGCGCGTCGTTCTCCAGGCCGGCCAGGACCGCGTACACCCGGCGTGCGGCGGGGGTCGCCCGCGGGTCCCGTTCCCGCAGGTCGGTCGGGACCGCCCGGGGCCCCTGCTCCCTCTTGTCGGGCCAGGCCCACACCGCCAAAGGAGCCGTCAGCGCCGCGCCCACCGCGGCCCCGATCAGCCCGACCCGCCCCCGCAACCGCATGAGCTACGCCGATCCCGTGATCATCCGCACAGCGCTCCGGCGTTCCCCGGCGGGGGTGCGGACGCCTGACGCGAACCGGGTCACTGGGCGGAGGCCGCGGATGCCTGAGCCTCGCCGCGGCGGCGGATCTGGCGGAACGCGAACTCGGCCAGGTCGTCGCCTGCCGTGAAGACCTTCGCGTCCTTGGTCGTCACGTCCTTGCCGTTGGTGAAGCCGGCGAGCGTGAAATAGGCGTACCGGCCGTAGGAGTTGGTGGTGGAGCGGCAGACCGCCGTACGGCAGAACGTGGGCACGCCCTTGCCCACCAGCGACGTGAGGATGCTCTTGCTGTCCGCCTCCTGCTTGGCCTTCGTGGCCTGGGCGGCGGTGTCGAAGAGGGCCACGCCGACCGTCACCGCGACGCCGTCCTTGGTGTAGGTGGCGCGAAACACGCGGGTGCAGTCGTTCTTGGTGAGCACCGCGGGCAGCGTGCCCTGCACGGCCGACGCGCACTTCGTCGTGGAGGCCGAGGGGCCCTTCTTGTAGACGTTCGTGCCCACGGTCAGCTGGGTGCCCGGGAACAATGTGTTCGCGCTGATCGGAGCCGTGTCCTTCTTCGCACTGGAGATGAAGTCCATCGGGTCCAGCGGGGGAGGGGCCGAGGTCGGAGCGAACGACGGGGCGGTGGCGGCGCTCTCGCTGGGGATGTCCGCGGTGCCGGGCAGCGGGCCGGCCGGTTTGTTCGAGGCCTCGGGGCTGCCGTTGGCGGACACCACGGCCACGGCGACGGCGGCGCCTATGGCGACCGTGGCCAGGGCGCCGCCGAGGATGAACAGGAGTCGGCGGCGCTTGTTGCGCGCCTCGGAGGCCTCGGCGAGTGCGGCCCAGTCCGGGGTGCTGCCACGGCTGCCCCACTGCGGTTGCTGGGAACTCGGTTTCCAGGGATCCCACTGGGGCTCCCCCTGCCCATAACTCATGCGGCGCATCTTAGACGGGCCACGGACCGTCCTGTTCGCCTTCGGTGACCACCTCAGGAACAACACAGTGCAAGCAAGGTCAAATGAGTCCGTGCGGCGTTCGAGGGCACCAGCGGCAACGCCTCCGTGGCCCCGTTTTGACCCGTGTGGGCGCCCCCGTTATCCTGGCTGTTCGTTATGTGTATTGGCTTGCTCATTCTCACGTGAGGGGCCCTTACACCGGTCCACCGGGCCGATGACCAGCGACCAGCACGCGGCTTGCGTCACCGCGGTGCGGTCAGGGCTGTCGTGATCGTCTTCGGTGACCTTGTCAGGATCCTCACTGAAGAAGCGAAGGCTACGAACCGTGCGTACGTACAGCCCCAAGCCCGGCGATGTGACGCGTCAGTGGCACGTCATCGACGCTCAGGACGTCGTCCTGGGCCGTCTGGCCACCACCGCCGCCACTCTCCTGCGCGGCAAGCACAAGCCGATCTACGCGCCCCACGTGGACGCCGGCGATTTCGTCATCATCATCAACGCGGACAAGGTCCACCTGTCCGGTAACAAGCGGACCCAGAAGATGGCGTACCGCCACTCCGGCTACCCGGGTGGTCTGCGCTCCGTCCGCTACGACGACCTGCTGGCGAACAACCCCGAGAAGGCCGTCGAGAAGGCCGTCAAGGGCATGCTCCCCAAGAACTCCCTGGGCCGTCAGATGCTCTCGAAGCTGAAGGTCTACAAGGGTGACCAGCACCCGCACGCCGCCCAGCAGCCGGTGCCGTTCGAGATCACCCAGGTCGCGCAGTAAGTCCGGCCACCCCCTAAGACTGAAGAGAATCTGAGGAGAATCGTGGCCGAGACCACTGCCGAGCAGCCGCTCGAAGAGCTTGACATCGACAGCTACACCACGGAGACCGAGGTTCCGGTGGAGGGTGAGTACACCTCCGAGTCCCTCGCCTCCCGCTTCGGTGAGCCCCAGCCGGCCGCCGGCCTGGGCCGCCGGAAGAACGCCATCGCCCGCGTCCGGATCGTTCCGGGCTCCGGCAAGTGGAAGATCAACGGTCGCACCCTCGAGGACTACTTCCCGAACAAGGTGCACCAGCAGGAAGTCAACGAGCCCTTCAAGGTGCTCGAGCTCGAGGGCCGCTACGACGTCATCGCCCGCATCGCCGGTGGCGGTGTCTCCGGTCAGGCCGGTGCGCTCCGTCTCGGTGTCGCCCGCGCGCTGAACGAGGCGGACGTCGACAACAACCGCGGCGCGCTGAAGAAGGCCGGCTTCCTCCGCCGCGACGACCGTGCGGTCGAGCGGAAGAAGGCCGGTCTGAAGAAGGCCCGCAAGGCTCCGCAGTACAGCAAGCGCTAACCGCGTCCGCTGGTCGCGGCAGGCGTCCTACCGCCTGCAGCGCGCACGCATCGCCCCGGCAGCACGCTCTGTGCCGCCGGGGCGGTTCGTTTACGGGGGAGGTTGCTTATCACCGGCTTATGGAGCAATCCCGGCAGGCGCGGGACAGCTCCGTGGGATAAGCCTCAAGACGGGGCGAGGGGATGTACGTATCCCGGCCCTGTCTGGAAACTCGGCATGAGCCGCACATTCGCAGCAAGGTTCGGAGGACACCACAGTGGGACGACTCTTCGGCACGGACGGCGTGCGCGGTGTCGCCAACGCGGACTTGACGGCCGAGATGGCGCTCGGTCTCTCCGTGGCGGCGGCGCACGTACTCGCCGAGGCGGGCACGTTCGAGGGCCACAAGCCGACGGCGGTGGTCGGACGGGACCCGCGCGCGTCCGGGGAGTTCCTGGAGGCCGCTGTGGTCGCCGGGCTGGCCAGCGCGGGCGTGGACGTGCTGCGTGTCGGTGTGCTGCCCACTCCGGCCGTCGCGTACCTGACGGGCGCGCTCGGTGCCGACCTGGGCGTGATGCTCTCCGCCAGCCACAACGCCATGCCCGACAACGGCATCAAGTTCTTCGCCCGCGGCGGGCACAAGCTCGCCGACGAGCTGGAGGACAAGATCGAGGCCGTGTACGAGGAGCACCGCACCGGCGCGCCCTGGGACCGGCCCACCGGCGCCGGGGTCGGCCGTGTGAAGTCGTACGACGAGGGCTTCGACCAGTACGTCGCCCATCTCCTGGACGTCCTCCCGAACCGGCTGGACGGGCTCAAGGTGGTCCTCGACGAGGCGCACGGCGCCGCCTCCCGGGTCTCGCCCGAGGCGTTCGCGCGGGCGGGCGCCGAGATCGTCACGATCGGCGCGGAGCCCGACGGGCTCAACATCAACGACGGCTGCGGCTCCACCCATCTGGACC
The DNA here is from genome assembly GCF_055561075.1 of Streptomyces sp. NPDC022910. Classification (NCBI taxonomy): domain Bacteria; kingdom Bacillati; phylum Actinomycetota; class Actinomycetes; order Kitasatosporales; family Streptomycetaceae; genus Streptomyces; species Streptomyces sp. NPDC022910. Next base: position 227,552 of record NZ_JBVHHL010000005.1, on the reverse strand, counting down.
AGCTGAAAGCCGCCGTCGTCGAGCACGGCGCCGACCTCGGCATCGCACACGACGGTGACGCCGACCGCTGTCTCGCCGTGGACCACGCGGGCGAGGAGGTGGACGGCGACCAGATCCTGGCCGTGCTCGCGCTGGCGATGCGGGAGCGTTCCGCACTGCGCTCCGGCACCGTCGTCGCGACGGTCATGTCCAATCTGGGTTTCAAGCTGGCCATGGAGCGCGAGGGCATCGAGCTCGTGCAGACCGCGGTCGGTGACCGGTATGTGCTGGAGGAGATGAAGGAGAAGGGCTACGCGCTCGGCGGCGAGCAGTCCGGCCACGTCATCATTCTCGACCACGCCACCACCGGCGACGGCACGCTGACCGGTCTGATGCTGGCCGCGCGGATCGCGCAGACCGGCCGTACGCTGCGGGACCTCGCGTCCGTGATGGAGCGGCTGCCGCAGGTCCTCGTCAACGTCCCGGACGTCGACAAGTCCCGGGTCGCGACGTCCGCGGACCTCGCCACCGCCGTCACCGAGGCCGAGCGGGAACTCGGGTCCACCGGGCGCGTGCTGTTGCGTCCGTCGGGCACGGAGCCGCTCGTACGGGTCATGGTCGAGGCCTCCGACATCGATCAGGCGCGGTCCGTTGCCGGCCGGCTCGCGGACGCGGTGAAGTCGGCGCTCGGCTAGAACTGCCCCGCTTGGGAAGTATGTGCGCGCTGTCTGGCCCAGAGCCGCTTCTGGGCCAGCAGGGTGAGCGTGCCGGCGAGCACGATGCCCAGCAGGTTCAGCAGGAGCTGCACGCTGGAGCCCCAAGCCTGGCTGTAGTCGTCGAACGCGAAGGCCACGGCCGCGTTCGACGCCGCCGGGACCGTGGTGACCGAGATCGCGACGCCGACCAGCGCGCCCGACTTCGCTGACGTCAGCGAGAGCGTGCCGGCGATACCGGCGAGGACCGCGACGACGAACGAGAACGCGTCCGGCCGGTAGATGAAGTTGGTGTTGGGCCGCTCGGCGTCCAGCTTGACCCGGCTGAACAGGTCCACGGCGTCCATGAAGTACGTGAACCCGACCGTCACCAGCATGGCCACCGCGAAACCGACCAGCAGCGCGATCAGCGAACGGGCGGCCAGCCGTGGCGCCCGCCGCACCAGCGCCGTGCTGATCCCCGCCAGCGGGCCGAACTCCGGGCCCACCGCCATCGCGCCCACGATCAGGATCGCGTTGTCGAGGACGACACCGCAGGCCGCGATCATCGTGGCGAGGGTGAGGAAGGCGACGTAGGTGATCGAGAGCGTCGACTCCTCGTGCGTCGCGTCCGCGAGGTGCTCCCACAGGACCGCGTCGGCCCCCTCGCCCGGTGCCTCCGCCTCGGCCTTCTCGGCGCGTCTGGAGAGCGACAGGTCGATGTTCTCGACGGCGATCGAGCCGGTCCGGTCCAGCCCCGACGCCCGCAGGGCGCCGATGAGTTCGTCGGCCGCCTCACGCGCGACGTCGCACATCACGACATCCCCGGCCGGATTGCGGGCGGCGCCCGGTATCACGACGAGATGCGTGGTGCCGACCGTCTTCTCGATCAGACGCACCACGTCCTCGGTCTTTTCCGCCGGGACGATCAGACGCAGATGCAGCATGACGCCTTTTTAACAGCCGCTGACGACCACGGGTTCAGAGTTTGCGCAGGCTCAGTCGCTGCACCTTGTGGTCCGGGCCCTTGCGCAGCACCAGGGTGGCGCGGCCGCGGGTCGGGGCGATGTTCTCCACGAGGTTCGGCTTGTTGATGGTCCGCCAGGTCGTGCCGGCGTAGTCGAGGGCCTCATCCTCGGAGACCTGGGTGTACTTGCGGAAGTACGAGGACGGGTCCTGGAAGGCGGTCTGACGCAGTTTCCGGAACCGGTTGAGGTACCAGTTCTCGATGTCCTCGGTGCGGGCGTCGACGTACACGCTGAAGTCGAAGTAGTCCGCGAGGGCCACGCGGGTGCGGCCGTCCTTGCCGGGGAGGGCGGGCTGGAGGACGTTCAGGCCCTCCACGATGAGGATGTCCGGGCGGCGGACGGTCAGCTTCTGGCCGGGGACGATGTCGTAGATCAGGTGGGAGTAGACGGGGGCCGTCACCTCGTCCTTGCCGGCCTTGATGTCGGCGACGAAACGGGTCAGCGCGCGGCGGTCGTACGACTCGGGGAAGCCTTTGCGCGACATCAGCCCGCGGGCCTGAAGTTCCTTGGTGGGCAGCAGGAAGCCGTCCGTGGTCACCAGCTCCACGCGCGGGTGTTCCGGCCACCGGGAGAGGAGGGCCTGGAGGAGGCGGGCGACGGTCGACTTGCCGACGGCAACCGAACCCGCGACACCTATGACGAACGGGGTGCCCGACTGGGAGCCCTGCTCGCCGAGGAAGGTGTTCAGGGCGCCGCGCAGGCCGTCTGTCGCGCCCACGTAGAGGTTGAGCAGCCGGGACAGCGGGAGGTAGATGTCCCGAACCTCGTCGAGGTCGATCACATCGCCCAGACCGCGCAGCTTCTCGACCTCTTCGGCGCTCAGCGGCAGCGGCGTCTTGTCGCGCAGCGCGCTCCACTCGGCACGGGTGAGGTCGACGTAGGGAGTCGCCTCCGGCTTGGGCCGGTGGGCGCTCCGGGGCATCGAGGAGACCGGAGAGATCACAGTCCATTGTTAACGGAGTTTGAACTGGATGGCGGGTGGGGTCCGTCACGCCCCAGCACCGAGGCGGAGGGGAGCGGATCTGGAATGTGTGGCGGAGCCGGGCATTGCGGTCAGGACGGGCAAGGGGCAGCCGATCGCGATGTGATCCGCGCTGTAGCCGAACCTCTGGCCGATCGCCTTGTGGCGAATGACGCGCGGGCGTTCGTACCCCAGTGGGAATTTCCGATTTCGGGCAGGTTCCGGGAGGTCCGGGCGCCTGTCGGACCGTAGGCTGCGGCACATGTGCGGAATCGTGGGATACGTGGGACCGCAGTCGGCGCTCGACGTCGTTGTGGCGGGACTGAAGCGGCTGGAGTACCGGGGCTACGACTCTGCGGGCGTCGCGGTGCTGGCGGACGGGGGTCTGGCCGCCGCCAAGAAGGCCGGGAAGCTGGTCAACCTGGAGAAGGAGCTGGGCAGCCGGCCGTTGCCGAGCGGTACCACGGCCATCGGGCACACCCGCTGGGCCACGCACGGCGCTCCGACCGACGCCAACGCGCATCCGCACCTCGACAACGCGGGCCGCGTCGCCGTCGTCCACAACGGGATCATCGAGAACTTCGCGCTGCTGCGGGCCGAGCTGGAGGAGCGGGGCCACACGCTCGACTCCGAGACGGACACCGAGGTCGTCTCGCATCTGCTCGCCGAGGAGTTCTCCGCGACCGCGGACCTCGCCGAGGCGATGCGGCTGGTGTGCCGGCGGCTCGAGGGCGCGTTCACGCTGGTCGCTGTGCACGCCGACGAGCCGGACATGGTCGTGGGCGCGCGGCGGAACTCGCCGCTCGTGGTGGGCGTCGGCGAGGGCGAGGCCTTCCTCGCCTCGGACGTGGCGGCGTTCATCGCCCACACCCGTTCGGCGATCGAACTGGGCCAGGACCAGGTGGTGGAGCTGCGCCGGGACGGGGTGACGGTCACCGGCTTCGACGGTCGGCCTGCCGACGTCCGCTCCTACCACGTCGACTGGGACGCCTCGGCCGCCGAGAAGGGCGGCTACGACTACTTCATGCTCAAGGAGATCGCCGAGCAGCCCAAGGCCGTCGCCGACACGCTGCTCGGGCGCATCGACGCGTACGGCTCGCTGCGGCTCGACGAGTTGCGGATGTCGGCCGCCGAGCTGCGCGAGGTCGACAAGATCGTGGTCGTGGCGTGCGGCACGGCCTTCCACGCAGGGATGATCGCCAAGTACGCCATCGAACACTGGACGCGGATCCCGTGCGAGGTGGAGCTGGCCAGCGAGTTCCGCTACCGGGACCCGATCCTCGACCCGCGCACGCTGGTCATCGCCATCTCCCAGTCCGGCGAGACCATGGACACGCTGATGGCCCTCAGGCACGCCCGCGAACAGGGCTCCAAGGTGCTCGCGATCTGTAACACCAATGGATCGACGATCCCCCGGGAGTCGGACGCCGTGCTGTACACGCACGCCGGCCCGGAGGTCGCGGTCGCCTCGACCAAGGCGTTCCTGACCCAGCTCGTCGCCTGTTACCTGGTGGCCCTGTACCTGGGCCAGGTGCGCGGTACCAAGTGGGGCGACGAGATCCACGTCGTCATCCGCGACCTGTCTCACATCTCCCGCGAGGTCGAGCGCGTCCTGGAGACCATGGAGCCGGTACGGAAGCTCGCCCGCTCCCTCGCCGGCAAGAACACCGTGCTGTTCCTGGGGCGGCACGTGGGCTATCCGGTGGCCCTGGAAGGCGCCCTCAAGCTCAAGGAGTTGGCCTACATGCACGCCGAGGGCTTCGCGGCGGGCGAGCTGAAGCATGGGCCGATCGCGCTGATCGAGGAGGACCTGCCGGTCGTCGTGGTGGTGCCCTCGCCGCGCGGGCGCTCGATCCTGCACGACAAGATCGTCTCCAACATCCAGGAGATCCGGGCGAGGGGTGCGCGCACCATCGTCATCGCGGAGGAGGGCGACGAGACGGTGGTCCCGTACGCCGACCATCTGATCCGCATCCCGGCGACGCCGACGCTGCTCCAGCCGCTCGTGGCGACCGTTCCACTCCAGGTCTTCGCCTGCGAGCTGGCGACGGCGCGGGGGAACGAGGTGGATCAGCCGCGGAACCTGGCGAAGTCGGTCACGGTGGAGTGAGCCTTGGTCATCACTTACTTCCCGGGCGGGGACACCGTCTTCGAGGAGGCGTACCTGGACGGCAAGGCTGAAGGCAAAGCTGAAGGCGAGGCCGAGGGCGAGACAAAGGGTGAGGGCAAAGGCGTCCTGCGCGTCCTGGAAGTGCGCGGCCTCCCCGTCTCCGACGCCGTACGTGAGCGCATCACCAGCTGCACCGACCTTGCCCGCCTCGACGACCGGCTTGACCGGGCCGGCACGGTCGAGCGGGCCGAGGATCTGTCCGGCGAGGACCCGAAGCCTCCTGAGTCCGGCCTGGGTTGACCGACTCCACGCACCGCTGATCGGTCGGACGCAGGCCGCCACCCAGACCATAAGGTGCCCGTATGAGCATCATCGGAGTCGGGATCGACGTGGCCGAGATCGACCGCTTCCGGGCGTCGCTGGAGCGCACACCCGGGCTGGCCTATCGGCTCTTTCTGGACAGGGAGTTGCTGCTGCCGAGCGGGGAGCGGCGCGGTATCGCCTCGCTGGCCGCCCGGTTCGCGGCCAAGGAAGCGGTGGCCAAGGCCCTGGGCGCGCCGGGCGGGTTGCACTGGACCGACGCCGAGGTCTACGTGGAGGACAGCGGACAGCCGCGGTTGCGCGTGACGGGCACGGTCGCGGTCCGCGCCGCCGAACTCGGCGTCAAGTCCTGGCATGTGTCGCTCAGCCATGACGCGGGCGTGGCCTCGGCGGTGGTCGTGGCGGAGGGGTAGGGGTACCGCCTAAGGACCGCCTCGGGACGGCTTCCGGTCGAGCGGCCGTGGTTCGACGGCGGTTCGCGCGGCCGTGAGGGAGACTCGGCGGTATGCGTACTGCGTACAGCGTGGAGACGGTGAGGGCGGCCGAGCGTTCGCTCATGGCACGGCTTCCGGACGGGGCGCTGATGCAGCGCGCCGCCGCCGGACTGGCCGCGGCCTGTGCGGACTTGCTCGGCCGGGTGTACGGCAGCCGGGTCGTGCTGCTGGTCGGCAGCGGCGACAACGGCGGCGACACCCTGTACGCCGGGGCACGGCTGGCCCGGCGCGGGGCGGGCGTCACGGCGGTGCTGCTCTCGCCCGAACGCACTCACGAAGGCGGCCTCACGGCCCTGCTGAGGGTGGGCGGCTCGGCCGTACCCGGCGGCCCGGAGTCCTCGGGTGCCGTCGAAGAGTCGATCCGCCGGGCAGACCTCGTCATCGACGGGATCGTCGGAATCGGCGGCAAGGGCGGCCTGCGGCCGGACGCCGCGGGACTCGCCGCGCTCGTCGAGCAGTCTCGTGCGGTTGTGGTCGCCGTCGACCTGCCGAGCGGTGTCGAGGCCGACACCGGCGAGGTGCGGGGCCCGGCCGTACGGGCCGATCTGACCGTGACCTTCGGCACCCACAAGCCGGCGCTGCTCATCGATCCCGCGAGGGAGTACGCCGGCTCCGTACGCCTGGTCGACATCGGACTCGAGTTGCCCGAGGAGGCCGAACTCGAGGCGCTGCAGCACGCGGACGTGGCGGCGCTGCTGCCGGTGCCGAAGGCAGAGAGCGACAAGTACCGGCGGGGGGTGGTCGGGATCGCCGCCGGGTCCGTTCGCTACCCCGGGGCGGCCGTGCTCGCGGTGGCGGGGGCGCTGCGGGGCGGGGCCGGGGCCGTGCGGTACGTGGGCCCCGCCGGGGCCGCGGTGATCGCGCGCTTCCCTGAGACCCTGGTCTCCGACCGGGGGCCCGCGAAGGCCGGGCGGGTGCAGGCGTGGGTCGTGGGGCCCGGCGCCGGCGACGACGCGGCGACCGTGGCCGAGGTGCTGGAGGCGGACGTGCCCGTGCTCGTCGACGCGGACGGACTGCGGCTGGCCGACCGTGACGCCGTACGCGGCCGCGGCGCGCCCACGCTGATGACCCCGCACGCGGGCGAGGCCGCCGCACTGCTCGGGGTGTCACGCGAGGAGGTCGAGGGGGGCAGGCTCGCGGCGGCGCGGGAGTTGGCGGCGCGATACCGGGCGACCGTTCTGCTCAAGGGGTCCACCACCCTGGTGGTGGGCGCCGGGGGCGGGTCGGTGCGGGTGAACGCCACGGGCACGCCCTGGCTGGCGACCGCCGGGAGCGGGGACGTGTTGTCCGGGCTCTCCGGCTCGCTGCTCGCGGCGGGCCTGTCGGTGCTGGACGCGGGGAGCGTGGCGGCGTATCTGCACGGCCTCGCGGGCCGGTACGCGGCGGACGGTGCGCCCGCGGGCGCGCACGACGTGGCGAACGCGATCCCCGAGGCATGGCGGGACGTACGCGGCTGAACGGCCGCGGCGCGCCGCCTTCTTGGTCCGACGGCCGTACGGGCGGCGCTTCGAACGGGGGACCTGCCAGCGCGGCGCCCGAACCTCTCCGGCCCACCGCGTTTCCCTGATCGCGTGACCAGGACACGCAGGACGAAGCCGGGCGCCGCGGTGCCTCTCGTCGTGAGCACGGTTCCGCCCGCGGCGACCGTGGACCATCGACCGGTCACGCGCAGGCTGCGCGCGAAGGCGGGCGACCGCGTGTACGGGTCGGGGCGCGGGCCCGGCACGTGAGAATCCAGGAGCGGGACCGGTGCCGGAGCTACGTCGGAGCCCTCTGAGACACTGGGGGCGCGATGACGAGTTCCGAAACCAGTTCTGAGACAGCACCCCTGCGCGCCCGTGCCGAGGTCGACCTCGCGGCCCTGCGGGCGAACGTCCGTGCCCTGCGCGCCCTCGCGCCCGGTGCGGCCCTGATGGCCGTGGTGAAGTCGGACGCGTACGGACACGGGGCGGTGCCGTGCGCCCGTGCCGCGCTCGAAGCCGGCGCCGAGTGGCTCGGCACGGCCACGCCCGAGGAGGCCTTCGCTCTGCGTGCGGCCGGTCTGCCGGGGCGCGTCCTGTGCTGGCTCTGGACCCCCGGCGGCCCCTGGCGCCGGGCGATCGAGGCGGACGTCGATGTGTCCGTGAGCGGTATGTGGGCGCTCGAGGAGGTGCGTGAGGCGGCCTCCGCCGCGGGCGCGCCGGCCCGCGTCCACCTCAAGGCCGACACCGGCCTGGGGCGGAGCGGCTGCCAGCCCGACGACTGGCCGGAACTCGTCGGCGAGGCCCTGCGCGCCCAGGCGGACGGCCTGGTCACCGTCGTCGGCCTGTGGTCGCACTTCGCCTGCGCCGACGAACCCGGCCACCCCTCGGTGGCGGCGCAACTCGGCCGCTTCCGCGAGATGGTGGCGTACGCCGAGGGGCAGGGCGTACGGCCGGAGGTGCGCCACATCGCCAACTCGCCCGCCACCCTCACCCTGCCCGAGGCCCACTTCGACCTCGTGCGGACGGGAATCGCGATCTACGGCGTCTCGCCGAGCCCCGAACTCGGCACTCCGGCCGACCTCGGGCTGCGCCCGGTGATGACGCTGAAGGCGTCGCTCGCCCTGGTGAAGCAGGTCCCCGGCGGCCATGGGGTCAGCTACGGACACCTGTACACCACTCCCGGCGCCACGACCCTCGGTCTGGTCCCCGTCGGCTACGCGGACGGCATCCCGCGCCACGCCTCCGGCGCCGGTCCGGTTCTGGTCGACGGCAAGCTGCGCACGGTCGCCGGCCGGATCGCCATGGACCAGTTCGTGGTGGACCTGGGCGGGGACGAGCCCCGGCCCGGCACGGAGGCGATCCTCTTCGGCCCGGGCGACCGCGGTGAGCCCACCGCCGAGGACTGGGCGCAGGCGGCCGGAACCATCGCTTACGAAATCGTGACCCGGATCGGATCCCGCGTTCCCCGCGTCTACGTGAATGTGAATGCGGAACAAGATGGGTAACCCACACGGGTGAACCTGGGCAGCCTAGGGCAGGACGAGCGAAGCCCCCGGCAAGGAGGAAGCGGGACGTGAGCGAGAGCAGCGCCGAGGCCGTGGAGGCCGTCGCGGGCGCGACCGCCTCTGCCGTCGGGAGTTGGCGCATGGCCGGTATAGCCGGCGCTGCGATAGGCGTGGTCGCGGCAGGTGCCGCAGCCGGTGTCGCCATAGAGCGGATGACGGTCGGCCGCGGCATGCGCCGCAAGGCCCGGCTCGCCCTCGACTCGGCGGGGCCGTACGGCACTCTGCGCGGCACCCCTGGCAAGGCGTACGCGGACGACGGCACCGAGCTGTACTACGAGGTCGACGACGTCGAGCCCGAGGGCGGCACCGCTCCGCGCCGCCGCCGGCTCTTCGGGCGCAAGGCCCCCGCCCCGGTCACCGTCGTCTTCAGCCACGGCTACTGCCTCAACCAGGACTCCTGGCACTTCCAGCGGGCCGCGCTGCGCGGCGTCGTCCGCACCGTGCACTGGGACCAACGCAGCCACGGCCGCTCCGGGCGCGGAATGGCCCAGGCCGAGGGCACACCCGTCTCCATCGATCAGCTCGGGCGCGACCTCAAGGCCGTCATAGACGCGGCTGTGCCCGAGGGCCCCATGGTGCTCGTCGGCCACTCCATGGGCGGCATGACGGTCATGGCCCTCGCCGACCAGTACCCCGAGCTGATCCGCGACCGGGTCGTCGGCGTCGCGCTTGTCGGCACGTCGTCCGGTCGGCTCGGCGAGGTCAACTTCGGGCTTCCCGTCGCGGGCGTCAACGCCGTGCGGCGCATCCTGCCCGGCGTGCTGAAGGCGCTGGGTCAGCAGGCGGAGCTGGTGGAGAAGGGGCGCAGGGCCACCGCCGACCTGTTCGCGGGGATCATCAAGCGGTACTCGTTCGCCACCGGGGACATCGACCCGGCCGTCGCCCGCTTCGCGGAGCGGATGATCGAGGGCACGCCGATCGACGTGGTCGCCGAGTTCTACCCCGCGTTCACCGACCACGACAAGACACAGGCGCTGGCCCGCTTCGCCGAGCTCCCCGTGCTGGTCCTCGCGGGCATCCAGGACCTGGTCACGCCCAGCGAGCACAGCGAGGCGATCGCCGGTCTGCTGCCGGACGCCGAACTGGTGCTCGTGCCGGACGCCGGGCACCTGGTGATGCTGGAGCACCCCGAGGTCGTCACCGACCGCCTCGCCGACCTCCTGATGCGCGCCGGCGCGGTCCCGGCAGGGGCTACCGTGGGTGGCTATGGAAGCAGCAGCACCGCACAGCCCGGCTGAGGCCCCGACGCCGGGCGTCACCACCGAGTTCACCGTCACCTCCCCCGAACAGATGCAGGAGCTGGGGCGCCGCCTGGCAAAGCTGCTGCGCGCCGGCGACCTCGTGATGCTGAACGGCGAGCTGGGCGCCGGCAAGACCACGCTGACCCGCGGGCTCGGCGAGGGGCTCGGAGTGCGGGGCGCTGTGACCTCACCGACCTTCGTGATCGCCCGTGTGCACCCGTCCCTCGGGGACGGCCCACCGCTGGTCCACGTCGACGCGTACCGCCTGGGCGGCGGCCTCGACGAGATGGAGGACCTCGACCTCGACGTCTCGCTGCCGGAGTCCGTGGTCGTCGTGGAGTGGGGCGAGGGCAAGGTCGAGGACCTCACGGACGACCGGCTCCACGTGGTCATCCACCGTGCCGTCGGGGACACGACCGACGAGGTACGGCACGTTTCCCTGACGGGGGTGGGCCGGCGCTGGTCGACCGTGGATCTGGCCGTGCTGTCTGCCTGAGAGCCGTCACGGGGCTCCGCCCCGAACCCCGGATCATCGCCGTGGATCGCCGTGGGGTCGTCGGCGATCGTTCCCCTGCGGGCGTCTGTGGCTGATCGCGCGGTTTCCCGCGTCCTGTGCGGGACGCCCGTGCCCGACGTCCCGACAACCCGTCGGCAAGATGTTGCGCCGCAGGTGCCGGGCATGGTCCCATGGACACCAGTGCTTGGTTAGGTCTACCTAACGATGCCGCCCCCGCGACACCAGGAGGCGTCCATGCCGGCCAAAGAACGAGACGAGGCGCCGCCGCGCGTGGTGGCCGGGTCGGCCGGAGTGTCGATGCGGGACCTGCTGGCCTCGTGCGCCGCGGCGCGGGCGGTCTCGACTCCGCCGCGGGACCCCGCACCCCAGGCGCCGCCGACGGCCCACGGGCCCGAGGAACACCGCAGGGCCGCGTAAGCGGCCCGGCACGGCCTGCGCTCCTGGCTACTTGATGACGACGACCTTCTGGTTGATCGTCGCGAACTCCCACATCGCCGTGCCGTCCGCGCGGGACTCGCGGATCCCGCCCAGCTTCTTGGAGGCGTCGGGCCTGGACGTCGAGCCGTCCACGGCCGCGCTGAAACCGATCACCACGCCCTCGTTGGTCGCGAACCGCACGATGTGCTCGACGGTCGTCCCGTCCGACCCGGTCCCCACGGCGGCCCGGGAGGTCACCTCGTACGTGCCCGGCAGCGGGTCCACCGTCCCCGGCGTGACCTTGAAGGTGCGCTGGGCCTTGTTGCCCGCGCCGACCAGCCACACCCGGTCGTCGTCGATCGAGTACACGACCCGCTCTCCGGTGCCGGAACCGCTGGGCAGCGTCGCCGGGCTCTTGGCCCGCGGCGACTTCGAGGCGGTGACCCCCGGCGACTTCTTCACCTGCGGCTTGCCCAGGGTGTCGGGCACATGCGCGGACGCCTGGTAGGCGAGGAAACCGACCACGGCGATCGCCGCCGCGGTGAGCCCGGCCACGAATCCCGAGCTGCTCCTAGCCACCTGTGCCCACCTCTCGCCCCCGCACGCGGAAGTACTCGCCGCCCGTGTCCGACTCGTACGACCCACCGATTCCTTTACCGATCACGTCGTACGTCTTTGCTGTGACGGTAGCAGCAGGCGCGGGCCGGACCGGGTCGGCCGTGCGTCGGCCGTGGGCGCCGTACGCTGATTGCGTGCTCTTGCTCGCTCTGGATACCGCCACCCCCGCCGTCACCGTCGCCCTGCACGACGGCACGTCCGTCGTCGCCTCGTCGAGCCAGGTGGACGCGCGTCGGCACGGGGAACTCCTGCTGCCCGCCGTCGACCGGGTCCTCGCCGAGGCGGGCACACGGCTCGACGCCGTCACCGGAATCGTCGTGGGCGTCGGCCCCGGCCCGTACACCGGGCTGCGGGTCGGTCTGATGACCGCCGACACCTTCGGGCTCGCGCTCGGCGTGCCCGTGCACGGCGTGTGCACCCTCGACGGCCTCGCGTACGCCTCCGACCTCACCGTGCCGTTCGTCGTGGCCACGGACGCGCGCCGCAAGGAGGTCTACTGGGCCCAGTACGACGACTCCCGCACCCGCGTCACCGAGCCCGCGGTGGACCGGCCCGCGGACATCGCGGAGACGGTCGCGGGCCTGCCCGCCATCGGTGCCGGCGCGCTGCTCTACCCGGACAACTTCCCGCAGGCGCGGGAGCCCGAGCACGTCTCGGCGGCCGCGCTCGCGTCCCTGGCGGCGGAGAAGCTGGCGACGGGCGAGGAACTGCCCGCTGCCCGTCCGCTGTACCTGCGCCGCCCCGACGCGCAGGTGCCCAAGAACTACAAGGTGGTCACGCCCAAGTGACCGCCGCACCCGTGACCCCCGCGCTGCGCGAGATGCGCTGGTGGGACATCGATGCCGTACTGGGGCTGGAGAAGGACCTCTTCCCCGAGGACGCCTGGTCCAGGGGCATGTTCTGGTCCGAGCTGGCGCACTCCCGGGGTCCGGAGGCGACCCGGCGCTATGTCGTGGCCGTCGAGGACGACCGGATCGTCGGGTACGCCGGGCTCGCCGCCCAGGGCGACCTGGGCGACATCCAGACCATCGCCGTCTGCCGCGACCGCTGGGGCACGGGGCTCGGCGGGCGGCTGCTGACCGAGCTGCTGCGGGCCGCGACCGCGTTCGAGTGCGCCGAGGTCATGCTCGAGTGCCGGGTCGACAACGTGCGCGCCCAGAAGCTCTACGAGCGCTTCGGCTTCGAGCCCATCGGCTTCAGGCGCGGCTACTACCAGCCCGGGAACGTGGACGCCCTGGTGATGCGACTGACCACAGCGCCCGACAGCGGCTCCGCTGCGGGCACCTCCTCCGTACAAGGAACCGAGAACAATGGCTGACGAACCCCTGGTCCTGGGGATCGAGACCTCCTGCGACGAGACCGGCGTCGGCATCGTCCGCGGCACCACCCTCCTCGCCGACGCCGTGGCGTCCAGCGTCGACGAGCACGCGCGCTTCGGCGGCGTGGTTCCGGAGGTCGCCTCCCGCGCGCACCTCGAGGCGATGGTGCCCACGATCGACCGCGCGTTGAAGGAAGCGGGAGTGAGCGCGAGGGACCTGGACGGCATCGCGGTCACCGCCGGGCCCGGCCTCGCGGGCGCGCTGCTGGTCGGCGTCTCGGCGGCGAAGGCGTACGCGTACGCCTTGGGCAAGCCGCTGTACGGCGTCAACCACCTCGCCTCCCACATCTGCGTGGACCAACTGGAGCACGGCGCGCTGCCGGAGCCGACGATGGCGCTGCTGGTGAGCGGTGGGCACTCCTCTCTCCTGCTGTCCACGGACATCACCTCGGACGTGCGGCCGATGGGCGCGACCATCGACGACGCGGCGGGGGAGGCCTTCGACAAGATCGCGCGCGTGCTGAACCTCGGCTTCCCGGGCGGCCCGGTCATCGACCGGTACGCGAAGGAGGGCGACCCGGCGGCGATCGCGTTCCCCCGGGGGCTGACCGGTCCGCGGGACCCCGCGTACGACTTCTCCTTCTCCGGTCTGAAGACGGCGGTCGCCCGCTGGATCGAGGCCAAGCGGGCGGCGGGCGAAGAGGTCCCGGTCCGCGACGTGGCGGCCTCCTTCCAGGAGGCGGTGGTGGACGTGCTGACCCGCAAGGCGGTGCGGGCCTGCAAGGACGAGGGAGTCGACCACCTGATGATCGGCGGTGGCGTGGCGGCCAACTCGCGGCTGCGCGTGCTGGCCCAGGAGCGCTGCGAGGCCGCAGGGATCCGGTTCCGGGTGCCCCGGCCGAAGCTGTGCACGGACAACGGCGCGATGGTCGCCGCGCTCGGCGCGGAGATGGTCGCACGGGGGCGGGCCGCGTCGGACTGGGACCTGTCGGCGGACTCGTCGCTGCCGGTGACGGACCCGCATGTGCCGGGCCAGTCGCACTCCCACGACCACGTGCACGAGATCAGCAAGGAGAACCTGTACCCGTGACGGTGGCGCTGATGTGGGAGGCGCGGGCGGTGGCGGGCCGGGGCGAGGAACTGCTGGCCTGGGCCCGCGAGCAGGAGCTCCCGGAGCGGCCTCTGCGCCGCGAGACCTTCCGGGCGCCCCAGGACCGCGTTCTGGTGATCACCTGGTGGGATGCGGCCCACGACGTCGACCTTCCCGAACTGCCCGAACCGGCCGGGGACTTGGTCACCCGGGCGGTGCACCGCTGGCGCTTCGAGTCGGTGGCCGCGGACTGACGTCGGGCAGAGGGTCCGCGCCTCGTCAGCGCGTGGACGGCCAGGCGCACACCCCCTCGTCCTCCGCGCGGCACCGCACCGAATGTTTCGGGTGGTGCGGTTGCCTCCGAAAGTTCGGCCGCGTCGCCGACTGATTCTCTGGGTGAGGCCGAGCTGAGGGCGTGGTGAGAAGCGTGAGATCTTCCGAAGAATGGCGTTCAGAAGTCCCTGCTCGTAATAATTCGGACTTACGTTCCTCCGCGTGACTTCAGCAGACGAGCACGAGGACGCCGACGGGGAAGCCAAGAGAAGCGGTGGCCGGCGATCACGCCTGGTCAAGGCCGTCGGCGCCGTGGCCGCATGCGGCCTGGTCCTCGCGGTCGCGGGTGCCGGCTGGGCGTACTGGCACCTGAACCACAACATCAAGAGCGTCGACATCGACGGCGCGCTGGGCACCGACCGCCCGGCGCGCGCGGCGGCGGAGCCGACGCCCTCGGCCTCCGCGTCCGCCTCGCCCCTGCCCAGCGGCGCCCTGAACATCCTGGTCCTCGGCTCCGACTCGCGCAGCGGCGAGGCGAACGCGAAACTCGGCGGCGGGGACAGCTCCGGCGCCCGCTCGGACACGGCCATGGTGGTGCACATCGACGCGGGCCGCACCGAGGCGACGGTGGTGAGCATCCCGCGCGACACCCTGGTCACCCGGCCGTCGTGCCCGCTGGCCTCGGGCGGCACGACGGCCGTGGCGTACGGCTCGATGTTCAACAGTGCCTACTCGGTGGGCGGTCCGGTCTGCGCGGTCAAGACAATCGAGTCCATCACGGACATCCGCATGGACCACTACCTGGAGATCGACTTCACGGGGTTCGCGAAGCTGGTGGACGCGCTCGGCGGGGTCACGGTCACCACCGACCAGAACATCGACGACGACAAGAGCCATCTGCACCTGAAGGCGGGCACCCACCACCTGACCGGCAAGCAGGCCCTGGCCCTGGCCCGCACCCGCCACGGCATAGGCGACGGCAGCGACCTGGGCCGCATACGGCTGCAACAGAAACTGGTGAAGGCGCTGTTGGAGCAGATCGCCTCGACGAACCTGCTGACCGACCCCACCGAGCTCTACAAGGTCGCCGACGCGATCACGGGCAGCCTGACCACGGACACCGGCCTGGACTCTCTGCCGGAGCTGACACGCCTCGGCGAAAGCCTCAAGGGCCTGACGTCGAAAAACGTGAAGACGGTGATGATGCCGGTGGTGACGGCCCCCTCCAACCCCAATCGGGTGGTGGCGAAGGAGCCGGCGGCGAGCGAACTGTGGAAGTCACTGCGCTGAGGCCCCGGGACGTGTGAGCTCGACCGGTCTGAGTCTCTGACCTGCACAAACGACCTCGGAAAAATTTCTCGAAGAAATTCCGCGACTCGTGTCGATCCGTGCCGCATCCGTTCGACGCATGGGTGAGAGGCCGGGAAGAGCCCGGCCGTCCCACCCGAGGAGTCACCATGCCGCGTTACCTGTCGCTCGTGCGCATCGACGAGACCACCGCGCCCCCTCAGGGCCCGAGCCCCGAGCTGATGGAGCGGATGGGGGAGCTGATCGAGGAGATCACCAAGGCCGGGGTGATGCTCGACACCGCCGGTCTGACGCCGTCCGCGCAGGGTTCGCGGGTGCGCTGGGAGGACGGGAAGATCTCCGTCACGGACGGCCCGTTCACCGAGTCCAAGGAGGTCATCGGCGGCTACGCGCTCATGCAGTGCAAGGACAAGGCCGAGGCGATCGAGTGGGCCACCCGGTTCCTGAAGGTGCACGAGGAGTACTGGACGGTGACCTGTGAGGTCCGGGAGATCGCCGAGGGGTGAGATCTCCTTGGCGCCCGCCCGCCGGGGGTGTTGCATGGTGGGTTGTGGAACAGCAGCCCACCGCCACCCCCGGCCCGGACGGACCCGCCGGTGCGATCGAGACCGTCTTCCGGATCGAGTCGCCCCGCGTGATCGCCGGCGTCGCCCGTATCGTCCGTGACGTCGGTATCGCCGAGGAGCTGGCGCAGGACGCCCTGGTCGCCGCGCTGGAGCAGTGGCCGCGGGACGGCGTGCCCGACAACCCCGGCGCCTGGCTGATGGCGACCGCCAAGCACCGCGCGATCGACCTGGTACGCCGCCGGGAGCGGTACGCGCGCAAGCTGGCGGAGGTCGGCCGGGACCTGGAGGCGGCGCCCTACCACGTCGACGCACCGGCCGACCCCGACGACATCGACGACGACCTGCTCCGGCTCGTCTTCACCGCCTGCCATCCCGTCCTGTCCGCCGAATCCCGCATCGCGCTCACCCTGCGCCTGCTCGGCGGGCTGACCACGGCCGAGATCGCCCGGGCGTTCCTCATGCCGGAGGCCACCGTCGCCCAGCGCATCGTGCGGGCGAAACGGACGCTGGCGGCGAAGGGCGTGGCCTTCGAGGTGCCGTACGGACCCGAGCGGGAGGCGCGGCTGGGGTCGGTCCTGGAAGTCATCTACCTGATCTTCAACGAGGGGTACGCGACCACCGCCGGCGACGACCTGCTGCGCCCAGCCCTGTGCGAGGACGCGCTGCGGCTGGCCCGGGTCCTGGCCGAGTTGATGCCCAAGGAGCCGGAAGTGCACGGGCTCGCCTCGCTGCTGGAGTTCCAGGCGTCCCGCGCGGCCGCCCGCACCGGACCGCACGGCGAGCCCGTCCTGCTCGGTGACCAGAACCGGGCCCGCTGGAACCGCCTGCTCATCGCCCGCGGCATCGCCGCCCTCGGCCGCGCCGACGCGGTGGCCACCGGGGCCCCTGGCCCGTACGCCCTCCAGGCCGCGATCGCCGCCTGCCACGCGCACGCGTACAGCTACGAGGAGACCGACTGGGCGCGCATCGCCCTCCTGTACGGCCTGCTGGCCTCCCGGTCACCGTCGCCCGTCGTGGAGCTGAACCGCGCCGTCGCCGTCTCGATGGCCGAGGGCCCCGGTCCGGCCCTGGAGATCGTCGACCGCCTCGCCGCCGAATCAGCCCTGCGCGACTACCACTTGTTGCCCAGCGTCCGCGGCGATCTGCTGGCCCGTCTGGGGCGCACGGCCGAGGCCCGCACGGAGTTCGAGCGCGCCGCCCTGCTCGCCCGCAACGAACGGGAGCGGGAGATGCTCGAGGCACGTGCGCAGGAGTGTCACTAGCTAGGCCACCGGGTGTCCCAGCAGCATCGTCGGCGCGCCCGCCACCCGGGTGAGGAACACGGTCACGGCGTTCGGCCCGTGCGGCTTGGGCAGGACCTTACGGCGCAGTTCCTCCGGCTCGACCGCCGAGCCCCGCTTCTTCACGGTCAGGACGCCGACCTCCCGCTCCCGCAGCAGTGCCTTCAACTTCTTCACGTTGAAGGGGAGTCGGTCGGTGATCTCGTACGCGGTGGCGTACGGGGAGGCGTGGTGCTCGTCCGCCGTCACATACGCGATCGTCTCGTCGATCAGCCCGCCGTCCAGCTCCTCGGCCACCTCCGCCACCAGGTGCGCGCGGATCGCCGCGCCGTCGGGTTCGTAGAGATAACGGCCGAGCGGGCGCACCGGCGGATCGGGCAACCCGCGGCCGCGCAGCACCCGCGGGCCCGGGAGCAGGGTGGCCCGTACGAGCCCCGGTTCCGTGCCGAACCACAGCACTGCCTCCTTCACGTCCCCGGCGTCCGAGATCCACTCCGCCTCCGCCCCGGCGGGAACCGCCTCGTGCGGAATGCCCGGCGCGACCTTCAGGGCGGCGTGCGGCGCCTTCCGGGCTGTGGCCACGGCCCAGGACAGCGGGGGCGAGTACGCCTCCGGATCGAAGATCCGCCCGCGTCCGCCCCGCCGCGCGGGGTCGACGAAGACGGCGTCGTACGAGGACACGTCCACCTCCGTGACGTCCGCCTCGCGCACCTCGATCAGCGCGGACAGGTCCAGCGCGTCGGTGTTCGCCCGCGCCACCGCCGCCGTCAGCGGGTCGCGGTCCACGGCCAGGACCCGGATGCCGGCCCGGGCGAGGGCGATCGCGTCGCCGCCGATGCCGCAGCACAGGTCGGCGACGGAGCTCACGCCCAGTGCCCGCAGCCGCTCGGCGCGGTGGGCCGCGACAGCGGTCCTGGTGGACTGTTCGACGCCGTTCGGCGTGAAGAACATGCGCTCCGCGTCCTCGGCGCCGAACTTCGCCGCCGCCCGCTCGCGCAGCCGCGCCTGTGCGAGGGCCGCCGAGACCAGCTCTGCGGGGTGCTCGCGGCGCAGCCGGGTCGCGACGGCCAGTTCCTGCGCGGGAGTGGTGCCGCGTACCTCGTCGAGGAGGGCGCAGCCCTCGGGGGTGAGCAGGGAGGCGAAGGAGAGGTCGTTCACCCGGTCATTGTCGGCCAGTCGGTGGATGAGGTGCGTCCTGCCGCGGTGTCGGCCCCCCGTGGGTGTCGGTGGCTGGAAGGATCCGGCATCATGCGACCCGTACGACAAAATGATGAAAAGGTGGAAAAACGTCCCGCGGGACGTGTGAAGCCTTTGCACGCGCGGAGTTCGCGGGGTGCCGGGTCGACGGCGGCGGCGCGTGCCACCCTCGTCCTGCTCGCCGTCACCGCCCTCGCGGCGGGCTGTTCCCGGACCGAGGTGCACGGCGCGCACGGCCAGCAGCCCCTGAAGGCACCGCCGGTGGGCGCTCTCGACGAGCATGCCACGAAGTCGCGCACCCTGTACGCCCAGCGTGCGGCGGCCGTCAAGCGCCGGGGAATCGAGAAGGTGCCGCTGATCGCGCCTCCGCCCCCGGCGCAGCAGCCGGTGATCACCTTCCGCAAGGGTTTCGAGGTCCAGGACGGCGACGACCTGCCACCGATCTTCACGACCGTCCCCACCAAGGACAAGGCCGTCTTCCTCACCATCGACGACGGAGCCGAGAAGGACCCCGAGTTCCTGGGCATGATGAGCGACCTGAAGATCCCGTACACGGCGCTCCTCAGCGACTACCTGATCAGCGACGACTACGGGTACTTCCGGAAGAAGCGCGATCTCGGTGTCACGCTCGACAATCACACCCTGCACCACCCGTACCTGCCGGGGCTGTCGTACGAGGAGCAGCGACAGGAGATCTGCGGCATGCAGGACGTGATGGGCAGGGAGTTCGGCAGGCGTCCGACGGTCTTCCGGCCGCCGTACGGCAACTACAACCGGGACACCTGCGCGCGGCGAAGTCCTGCGGCATCAAGTACTCGCCGATCTGGGACGCGGAGGTCTTCGTCGACCACTGGGAGTACCGCGAGTGGGACCGCAGCCTGCGCCCCGGCGACATCGTCCTCACCCACTTCCGGGGCAGGTCGGACTGGCAGGGCACGATGCCCGAGCTGATCCGCCGGTTCCTGAAGAGGGACACGGACGAGGGGTACGCGGTGGCACGCTTGGAGGACTACCTGTGAGGGCACGGCGACGGCTGCGGGTGCTGCTGGCCGGGGTGCTCGCCGTCGTGCTCCTGTCCGGCTGCGCCCAGTCCGTCGACCCCATCGAACGGCTGGGCAAGAAGGCGGCGCAGAAGGTGCACCGGCCGCACGGGCGGCTCGATCGGACGTTCCGCCGCTGGGGACTCAGCGCCCCGCTGGCGCCCGCGCCCCGGCCGGCCCGTCCCCCGGCCGGCAGCGCGGGCTCCGCGGGAGCGGGGCTGCCGACCGTCCTCGACCGTGTACCCACCCGTGACAAGGTCGTCTTCCTGACGTACGACGAGGGCGTCGAGAACGACCCTCGGTTCGTCGACATGGTCCGTGAACTGCGGCTGCCGGTCAGCGTGTTCCTCACGGGCAGTGCCGTCGGGCCGGGGCGCGCGCGCGTCGCACGGCTGCGGGACGCGGGTGCGGTCATCGAGAACCACATCCCGGACCACGCGGGGCTGCGCGGTCGTCCGTACGAGGACCAGCGCGCGGAGATCTGCGGTCAGCGGGACCGGCTGAAATCCCGTCTCGGACTGAGTGCCCGGCTGCTCCGCCCGCCCCACGGCACGTACGACCGCACGACGCTCCGCGCGGCGGCGGACTGCGGCGTCACGGCTCTGATCCTGTGGCGCCCGGCACCGGAGGAACGGTACGGCAGAGGGATGTCCCTCGGCCCCGGCGACATCGTCCGCCCCCACGAGCCGGGCCGCCCCCTCGCCTCCCTGACCACGGAGACGACCCGCATCCTGCGCCGCATCCAGGCGAGCGGATTCACAGTGGCCCGCCTGGAGGATTACCTGTAGCACCGACCGCATCGACCACGACCCCTAGGGGGCCGTCCGGGCGAACTCCGCGGTGAGCGGGCTCGGTCGGCCGGGCGTTGGGAGAAGCCCCCGGGGCGTTCCGCTCGCGCGTGCTGGGCCCGGGGGCCCTGCGCGGTTCTTCCATTCCCGCGCCGGGCCGACTCGGCCTGCGCTCTCGGCACGGCGGTCGGGGCGAGCAGGGCGCGCGTGGTCGTCCGATCGGCCACGCCCGGCGCCGGGCGACTCAGCCGACGAACCACACACGATTGCTGGGCCGGCACATGCGAGCGGGCGCACCACAGCCGTCCCTCAGCGCCCCGCCCACGCGCTGCGCGGGGACTCGGTCGGTCGGGGAATCTGCCTCGCCCATCCGCTGCCGCTCGGCACCCAGCCCGTCCGGCGTTTCAGGACTAGGCCGTTCAGGCCGATAAGAGGGGTCCGGGAGCGCAGCCCCCCACGGCGGTCGCCCCGCACCCGGGTGCGGATCGGGCTCCCGGCGACCGCACACCCCGCGCCGCGCCGCAGCCAACTGGCACTCCGCTTGACCGAGTGCTAATCGCGGTCATAGTCTCGGCTCTGGCACTCGCCACCGGAGAGTGCCAACTAAGCGACGGGCAGGTCCGGCACCCGCGACGACGGATCGACCTGGTCGCCACCTCAGACAGTTAACCCCGTGAGATCTCCGAAGGGGGAGGTCGGATCGTGACGACCACCAGCTCCAAGGTTGCCATCAAGCCGCTTGAGGACCGCATCGTGGTCCAGCCGCTGGACGCCGAGCAGACCACGGCCTCTGGCCTGGTCATCCCGGACACCGCCAAGGAGAAGCCCCAGGAGGGCGTCGTCCTGGCCGTGGGTCCGGGCCGTTTCGAGAACGGCGAGCGCCTTCCGCTCGACGTCAAGACCGGCGACATCGTGCTGTACAGCAAGTACGGCGGCACCGAGGTGAAGTACAACGGCGAGGAGTACCTCGTCCTCTCGGCTCGCGACGTGCTCGCGATCATCGAGAAGTAATTCACCGAAGCAGACTGCTGTGAGCTGCGCCCCTGGCCCCCGCGACCGTTGATCAGCCGGGCGTCGGGGGCGCGGTTCGTTCTTCACCGCGACGTCGGCCGCTCCACGAGGGCGGCCGGGGGTCGCATTCGAGAGGACTGAAACGCTCCATGGCGAAGATCCTGAAGTTCGACGAGGACGCCCGTCGCGCCCTCGAGCGCGGCGTCAACAAGCTTGCCGACACGGTCAAGGTGACGATCGGCCCCAAGGGCCGCAACGTCGTCATCGACAAGAAGTTCGGCGCGCCGACCATCACCAACGACGGTGTCACCATCGCCCGTGAGGTCGAGGTCGACGACCCGTACGAGAACCTCGGCGCCCAGCTGGTGAAGGAGGTGGCGACCAAGACCAACGACATCGCGGGCGACGGTACGACCACCGCCACCGTGCTCGCCCAGGCCCTGGTGCGCGAGGGCCTGAAGAACGTCGCCGCGGGTGCCTCCCCGGCCGCCCTGAAGAAGGGCATCGACGCGGCGGTCAAGGCCGTCTCCGACGACCTGCTGGCCACCGCCCGCCCGATCGACGAGAAGTCCGACATCGCCGCCGTCGCCGCGCTGTCCGCCCAGGACCAGCAGGTCGGCGAGCTCATCGCCGAGGCGATGGACAAGGTCGGCAAGGACGGTGTCATCACCGTCGAGGAGTCCAACACCTTCGGCCTGGAGCTGGACTTCACCGAGGGCATGGCCTTCGACAAGGGCTACCTGTCGCCGTACTTCGTGACGGACCAGGAGCGCATGGAGGCCGTCCTGGACGACCCGTACATCCTCATCCACCAGGGCAAGATCGCCGCCATCGCGGACCTGCTGCCGCTGCTGGAGAAGATCATCCAGTCGAACTCCTCCAAGCCGCTGCTGATCATCGCCGAGGACGTCGAGGGCGAGGCCCTGTCCACGCTCGTCGTGAACAAGATTCGCGGCACGTTCAACGCCGTCGCCGTGAAGGCCCCCGGCTTCGGCGACCGCCGCAAGTCGATGCTGCAGGACATGGCGGTCCTCACCGGCGCCACGGTCGTCGCCGAGGAGGTCGGCCTCAAGCTCGACCAGGTCGGTCTCGACGTGCTGGGCACCGCCCGCCGCGTCACGGTCACCAAGGACGACACCACCATCGTCGACGGCGGTGGCAAGGGCCAGGACGTCCAGGCCCGCATCGGCCAGATCAAGGCCGAGATCGAGACCACGGACTCCGACTGGGACCGCGAGAAGCTCCAGGAGCGCCTCGCCAAGCTGGCCGGCGGCGTGTGCGTGATCAAGGTCGGCGCCGCCACCGAGGTGGAGCTGAAGGAGAAGAAGCACCGTCTGGAGGACGCCATCTCCGCGACCCGCGCCGCGGTCGAGGAGGGCATCGTCTCCGGTGGTGGTTCCGCGCTGGTCCACGCCTCCAAGGTGCTGGAGGGCGGCCTGGGCAAGCAGGGCGACGAGGCCACCGGTGTCGCGATCGTCCGCCGCGCGGTCGTCGAGCCGCTGCGCTGGATCGCCGAGAACGCCGGCCTCGAGGGCTACGTCATCGCCTCCAAGGTCGCCGAGCTGGACAAGGGCCAGGGCTACAACGCCGCGACGGGCGAGTACGGCGACCTGATCAAGGCCGGCGTCATCGACCCGGTCAAGGTCACCCGCTCCGCCCTGGAGAACGCCGCCTCCATCGCCTCCCTGCTGCTGACGACCGAGACCCTGGTCGTCGAGAAGAAGGAAGAGGAGGAGCCGGCCGCGGCCGGCCACGGCCACGGTCACGCCCACTGACGCGGACCGCGAACCGTACTGAGCGAAGGCCCGGCGACCCCTCGGGGCGCCGGGCCTTCGCCCTGCCTCAGGTCTCCAGCTCGTCCAGCGCCCCGAGCTGCGACAGCAGTCCCAGCCGGTCGTACTGCCACCAGCCCTCGACGATCTTCCCGTCCTCATCGCACCGGAAGATGGTCATACCGGTCATGCTGACGTTCCGGCCCGTGGCCGGGATCCCCAGGAAGTCGCCGATGTGCCGGGCCTTCCAGGTCCACCGGGTGCACACCTGGTCGCCCTGGGCCATCTGGTCGTCGACGATGAACGCGAAGTCGAAACCGCCGCGCCACATCTCGATCTCGCGGCGCATCGCGTCCATCCCGATGGTGTCCTGCTCGTTGGCGGGATCGTGGTCGTGGTAGTTCTCGGCGAGCAGGCCGTCGAGCGGCGGCAGCTCACCCCTCATGGCGAGGACCTCGAAGTACCGACGGACGTTCGCGGCGTACAACTGCTCGTCCCGCACCACGTCCAGGTCCGTGAACGTGGGCGTCTCGTCGCAGAGCGCGACCATCTCACGGAAGGTCCGGTCGGTCTCGGGAAGGCTCGAGTTCCGCATCGCCTCCTCGTACGAGGGGAACTCGACGATCTCTATGAAGTGCGAGTCGTCGGACCGGTCCTTGCCGATCACGCTGTGGGTCGCGGTGCGTTTGCCTCTGGTCTGCTCGACCCATGTGTCCATGAGCCGGTTCACCTCGTCGAATCGGCTGGTCTTGCAGTCGATGAGCTGCACAAATGTCATGTGACGCCGCCTCCGGCCCCCCTGGCTCCGGCAGATACGCCCATCTTCCCACCCGAGGGGCGGCGTCACCTGTCCTGCCGAGGCCCGTACCCGGGCCGCCGATTGCCGTGACCTGGGCCTACTGCGGTCCGTACTTGCGTCCCGTCCGCGAGGTGATGCCGCCCAGCAACGCGCGCGGCGTCACCTTCACCACGCCCATCAGCGCCTTGTACCGCGGGTCCGGAATGGACAGCGTCCTGCCCCGGGCCAGGTCCGCGAGGGCGGTGGCGACCAGCTTGTCCGCGTCCAGCCACATCCAGCCCGGGATGTTCTCCGTGCCCATTCCGGCGCGCTGGTGGAACTCGGTACGGACGAAGCCCGGGCACAGCGCCATCAGCCGTACGCCCGACCCGGCCAGGTCCCGCGCCGCGCCCTGCGTGAACTGCACGACCCATGCCTTGGACGCCCCGTACGTGCCGCGCGGGACGAACGCCGCCACCGAGGCCACGTTGACGACCCCGCCGCGGCCACGAGTGCGCATCGACTCCGCCGCCGCGCTCGTCAGCCGCAGCACCGCCTCGCAGTGCACCTTGAGCATCCGCAGCTCGTCCGCCATGGGGACCTCGAGATAACGGCCCTTGTTGCCGAAGCCCGCGTTGTTGACGAGCAGGTCGACCGGGTTCCTCAGATCCGACAGACGCGTGGCCACCGCCTCGATGCCCTCGTCGCTGGCCAGGTCCGCGGTCAGCACCTTCGCCTCGATGCCGTGCCGGTCGTGCAACTCCGTCGCCTGTTCCCGCAGCCGTTTGGTGTCGCGTGCCACCAGGACCAGGTCATGGCCCTCGGAGGCCAGCCGCCGTGCGAACGCGGCGCCGATGCCCGCGGTCGATCCCGTAATCAGAGCCGTTGTCATGGGCCAACGATAGTGACCCGGACTGACGGAGTCCGTTCGCCGGACCGGGCATCTCACCGACTTCGGGATCAACGTCCGTACAGCCCGCGCGAGTTCCCCACCGGGTACTTCCGCGCGTACTCCCGCGCCGCCGCCGCGGTCTCGGGGTGCAGCGCGTCGACCGCCGCCAACAGGCCGGGCAGCAGATGCCGTTCAGTGGTGGACGCGCGGAACTGGAGGGCCACGGTGACGTCGTGATCGGGCCGGTGCACGATCGCGATCGGGTCTCCCGCCCGTATCTCACCCGGTGCGACCACACGCAGATACGCGCCGGGCGCCCCCTTCTGCGTGAACCGCTTGACCCAGCCCCGCTCACCCAGGTGTTCCTGGAAAGTGCGGCACGGAATCCGCCCGGAGGTCACCTCCAGCACCACCTCGGACCCGATGCGCCAGCGCTCGCCGATGCGCGCGCCTGCCACGTCGAGCCCCTCCGTGGTGAGGTTCTCGCCGAACGAGCCGCTCGGCAGCGTCCGGCCCAGCTCGCGCTCCCAGCCGTCCAGGTCCTCGCGGGCGAACGCGTACACCGCCTGGTCGTCGCCGCCGTGGTGCCGCAGATCGCACACCGCGTCCCCGGCCACCCCACTCGCGCCGGTCCCCTTGGGTCCGGGCGCGGCCACCCACACCGGCCCGTCCACCGGCTGCTTGTCGATGCCGGTCACACCCTCGGGCTGGTCGGTGTAGTCGACGGGCACGGGCCGGCCCAGGTTCAGTGACAGAAGCTTCATGGCGGCACGGTAGGGGACGAGAGTCAAAGCGTCGACGCATTATTCGTCACCCTGTCCAAGACTCCCTTATGCTCGCAGGGTGATCGAGGCCCGACACCTCCGTGTGCTGCGCGCCGTGGCCGCCACCGGCTCCTTCTCGGCGGCGGGCCGCGAGCTCGGCTGCACCCAGCCCGCGGTCAGCCAGCAGATGAAGGCGCTCGAGGCGTCGGTCGGAACGCCGGTGCTGGTCCGCATCGGCCGTGAGATGCGCCTGACCCAGGCCGGTGAGGCGCTGGTGCGACACGGGGCCGGCATCCTCGCGGGGCTGACCGCCGCCGAGGAGGAGGTCGCCGCCATCGCCGGCCTCAGGGCCGGCCGAGTCCGCCTCGTCTCCTTCCCGAGCGGCAGCTCCACCCTCGTGCCCACCGCGCTCGCCGCCCTGCGCGCCGCGCACCCCGGCACCCGGGTCTCCCTGGAGGAGGCCGAACCACCCGAGTCCGTGGAGAAGCTGCGCGCGGGCGACTGCGACATCGCGCTCGCCTTCCGCTACGAAGGGGCCGCGGGCGCCGAGGAGTGGGACGACCTGGTCGTACGCCCCTTGCTGGTCGACCGGCTCGTCGGACTCGTCCCCGAGGGCCACCGGCTGGCGCGTGCGGAGTCGGTCGCCATCGGCGAACTGGCCGGGGAGCCGTGGATCGCGGGCTGTCCGCGCTGCCGGGGTCAGTTGGTTCAGGCGTGTGAGAGCGCCGGCTTCACGCCCCGTATCGACTTCGCGACCGACGACTATCCGGCGGTGGTCGGCCTGGTCGGCGCCGGTCTCGGTGTGGCGGTCCTGCCGCAGCTCGCGATCGAGTCCGTACGTCCGAGGCGTGCGCGCCCGGTCACGCTGGAACCCGCGGTGCGGCGGGAGATCGTCGCACTCACCCTGCCGGACCTGGCGCATGTGCCGGCGGTGGCAGCGACGCTGGGAGAACTGGCGCGGGCGGCCGTGCGATAGCCGACGCCGAAGCGGTGTCCCTTACCCCCTGGCAGTGCGTTGCCCCCGGCTGGCCCCCCGGGCGCTCACTGTCCCGAAGCCCTCTCTTGCACGTAGCCCCCGAACCCGTCCCCCTGGCCTGCACGTAGCCCCCGAACCCGTCCCCCTGGCCTGCACGTAGCCCCCGAACCCGTCCCCCTGGCCTGCACGTAGCCCCCGAACCCGTCCCCTGGCCTGCACGTAGCCCCCGAACCCGTCCCCTGGCCTGCACGTAGCCCCCGACCCCGTCCCCTTGGTGCGGCCCCACCCCAAAAATGGGCACACGCATGCGTGCCCGTGTTGAAGAAACGTTCCTTCAGTTGTTCGAGGCGGCGGTGCCCCCGCTGGTCGTGGAGGCCGGTACCAGACGGGTCCGTGCCCGTCCCATGAGCTCTTCTCGCTCATCCTCGGTCAGTCCGCCCCACACGCCGTACGGCTCGCGCACCGCCAGTGCGTGGGCCGCGCACTCTGCGCGCACGGGGCACCTCATGCAGACCTCTTTGGCCGAGTTCTCGCGAGCGCTCCGGGCCGCGCCGCGTTCGCCCTCCGGATGGAAGAAGAGCGAACTGTCGACCCCACGGCAGGCCGCATGGAGCTGCCAGTCCCACAGATCCGCGTTCGGACCGGGAAGGCGGGAGAAATCTGCCATTGCGTGTCCCCTTGTTGCCGTTCTGGGCGGATATGTGTGTCCCTTACCGTACAACGACGATCTTAGGAGATGAAAATATGACTCATTGCGAATCTAGCTCCAGACACCAGCGAACGGGAAGAAAAGCGGCTAAATGGGGCATAGGTTGTGATGAAAGTTCGAGGGTCCGCCGCGCATGACTGCACCGTGTCCGCGCCCTCACGTACAGTGCCGAAGATGGCCTGCTGCACCGTAACTCTTTCGAGTGACCATCGTTGAGAGTGCGGAGGCGGTTGAAAGAACAAGCGCTCGGGCAGGCGTCCGAGGGCGTCGACCGCACAGGTGACGATTCGTACCAGCCTGGAGGCTCAAGGTGACGCGCATCAGCTGCGGAGGGCGGTCATGACATCCGTCCTCGTCTGCGACGACTCCCCGCTTGCCCGAGAGGCGCTCCGCCGCGCGGTGGCGACCGTGCCCGGTGTCGAGCGCGTGACGACGGCGGCCAACGGCGAGGAAGTCCTCCGCCGCTGGGGGGCCGACCGCTCGGACCTGATTCTGATGGACGTACGCATGCCCGGTCTGGGCGGCGTCGAGACCGTGCGGCGTCTGCTGTCCGCCGACCCCGGTGCGCGCATCATCATGCTCACCGTCGCCGAGGACCTGGACGGGGTGGCGCTCGCCGTCGCTGCCGGTGCGCGCGGCTATCTGCACAAGGACGCCTCGCGCGCCGAGCTGCGCGCGACCGTCACGCAGGCGCTCGCCGACCCGACCTGGCGGCTCGCTCCGCGGCGGCTGCGCTCGGCCGAGATGGGTGCCGCGCCGACGCTCACCGCGCGTGAGATCCAGGTGCTGGAGGGCATGAGCCACGGCCGCTCCAACGCGGAGATCGGTCGCGAGCTCTTCCTCTCCGAGGACACCGTGAAGACGCACGCCCGGCGGCTGTTCAAGAAGCTCGGCGCCTCGGACCGCGCGCACGCGGTGGCGCTCGGCTTCCGGTGGGGCCTGGTCCGCTAAGTGGATCACCGCGGGGTACGCAGATCCCCGCCTACCGCACGGTGGGCGGGGTTGGCAACGGGGCCCGCCCGGTGCCCACTGCTCGTTTCGCCGCGGATGCCGCATCCTTGGAGGTGTGGAGTTCCTCGGGGACGAGTCGATCGAGCGGAAGGGGAGGGCGCAGGAGATGAGTTCCGGCGCACCTGCTCATAACGCTTCGGTGCACAACTACGGACGCGGTGCCACGGACCGAACGACGCCAAGGCACCATGGACCGATGCGCGACGACGAGACAACGGTGATCGGTGCCCTCGTTCATCGCGCCGTCGACGGCGACGAGCAGGCGACCCACGACCTGCTCGCCCGCGTTCACCCTTTGGCCCTGCGCTACTGCCGCACGCGTCTGTCACGACTGCCCGGTGACGCGCGGCACTTCGTCGAGGACCTGGCGCAGGAGGTCTGCGTCGCCGTCCTGCTCGCACTGCCGCGCTACAAGGACACCGGGCGGCCCTTCGAGGCGTTCGTCTTCGCGATCGCCGCGCACAAGGTCGCGGATCTGCAGCGAGCGGCGATGCGCCACCCCGGCTCGACCGCGGTTCCGTCGGACGAGATGCCGGAGCGTCCGGACGACTCGCTGGGCCCCGAGGAGCGGGCGCTGCTCAGCAGCGATGCCGAATGGGCCAAGAAACTCCTGGCCAACCTCCCGGAGAACCAGCGCGAGCTGCTCCTGCTGCGGATCGCCGTGGGCTTGACCGCGGAGGAAACGGGTCAGATGTTGGGAATGTCACCGGGCGCGGTGCGGGTGGCCCAGCACAGGGCGCTGAGCAGGTTGCGGGCGCTCGCAGAGCAGTAGGCGCGCTTCTCTCCCGCTGCGACGGCGATGGGCGACGGCGGCGCAATCGGGTGGTGCCGGGGCCGCGTCGGCCGAGCACGGCAACCCGTACACCGGCCCCCATCTGAACAGACGTCCACCCGGTTCCGTACGAACATACGAAGCCGAGGGTCACTTCCAACCGTGGAATGAGACACCCGTGCTTCCCGTTAGCATGGACATCCGCACCGATCAAGGCCATTTGGGGAAGGTGTCATGACTGCCAACGTCGACGGAGTGCCCGAGAAATTCGCGACACTCGGGCTGACCTACGACGACGTGCTGCTGCTGCCCGGCGCGTCGGACATGGCGCCCGACGAGATCGACACCACCTCGTACGTCTCCAAGAACGTCCGGGTCAACATCCCGCTCCTGTCCGCCGCCATGGACAAGGTCACCGAGTCGCGCATGGCGATCGCGATGGCCCGCCAGGGCGGTGTCGGTGTGCTGCACCGCAACCTGTCCATCGAGGACCAGGCCAACCAGGTCGACCTGGTCAAGCGCTCCGAGTCAGGCATGGTGGCCAATCCGATCACCATCCACCCGGACGCCACGCTTGCCGAGGCGGACGCCCTGTGCGGCAAGTTCCGCATCAGCGGTGTCCCGGTCACCGATGTCGCGGGCAAGCTGCTCGGCATCGTCACCAACCGCGACATGGCCTTCGAGAGCGATCGCTCCCGCCACGTGCGCGAGGTCATGACCCCGATGCCCCTGGTCACCGGCAAGGTCGGCATCACCGGCGTCGAGGCCATGGAGCTGCTGCGCCGCCACAAGATCGAGAAGCTTCCGCTGGTCGACGACGCGGGCATCCTCAAGGGTCTGATCACGGTCAAGGACTTCGTGAAGGCGGAGAAGTACCCGAACGCCGCGAAGGACACCGAGGGCCGCCTCATCGTCGGCGCCGCGGTGGGCGTCGCGGGCGACGCCTTCGAGCGCGCCCAGGCCCTGATCGAGGCGGGCGTCGACTTCATCGTCGTCGACACCGCGCACGGCCACTCCCGGCTGGTCGGCGACATGGTCGCCAAGATCAAGTCGAACTCCTCGGGCGTCGACGTCATCGGCGGCAACATCGCCACCCGCGAGGGCGCCCAGGCGCTCATCGACTCCGGCGTGGACGGCATCAAGGTCGGCGTGGGCCCCGGCTCCATCTGTACGACCCGCGTCGTCGCCGGCATCGGCGTCCCGCAGGTGACAGCCATCTACGAGGCATCGCTCGCCGCCAAGGAGGCCGGGGTCCCGGTCATCGGCGACGGTGGCCTGCAGTACTCCGGTGACATCGCGAAGGCCCTCGTCGCGGGCGCCGACACGGTGATGCTGGGCTCGCTGCTCGCGGGCTGCGAGGAGTCGCCGGGCGAGCTGCTCTTCATCAACGGCAAGCAGTTCAAGTCGTACCGCGGCATGGGCTCCCTGGGCGCCATGCAGTCCCGTGGCGACCGCAAGTCCTTCTCCAAGGACCGCTACTTCCAGGAGCGCATCGCCTCCGACGACGAGCTGATCCCCGAGGGCATCGAGGGCCAGGTGCCCTACCGCGGCCCGCTCTCCTCGGTCGTGCACCAGCTGGTCGGCGGTCTGCGCCAGTCGATGTTCTACGTCGGCGGCGGGACGGTCCCGGAGCTCCAGGTGAAGGGCCAGTTCGTCCGGATCACGTCCGCGGGCCTCAAGGAGAGCCACCCGCACGACATCCAGATGACGGTCGAGGCGCCGAACTACAGCGGGAAGTGATCCACGCGCGCGTGAAGCGCGGGTAGAGCGCCTCCGAGGGCGGCCCCGAAAGTCCGGGGTCGCCCTTGTCGTGCCTGTGGGGCGGCCGCCGTCGTACCCGTCGGCGATACTGGAAGACGCTGAAACGCATCAGGGAAAGGCCACAGACGTGACTGAGATCGAGATCGGGCGCGGCAAGCGCGGCCGCCGGGCGTACGCCTTCGACGACATCGCCGTCGTCCCCAGCCGCCGTACGCGGGACCCGAAGGAGGTCTCGATCGCCTGGCAGATCGACGCCTACCGCTTCGAGCTGCCCTTCCTGGCCGCTCCCATGGACTCGGTCGTCTCCCCGGCCACCGCGATCCGTATCGGCGAGCTGGGCGGCCTCGGCGTGCTGAATCTCGAGGGTCTGTGGACGCGGTACGAGGACCCGCAGCCGCTCCTCGACGAGATCGTCGGGCTGCCCGCCGACGCAGCGACGCGCCGCCTCCAGGAGATCTACGCGGCGCCCATCAAGGAGGAGCTGATCGGGCAGCGCATCAAGGAGGTGCGTGACTCCGGCGTGGTCACCGCGGCGGCGCTCTCCCCGCAGCGCACGGCGCAGTTCTCCAAGGCGGTCGTGGACGCGGGCGTGGACATCTTCGTCATCCGGGGCACCACGGTGTCGGCGGAGCACGTTTCCCACTCGCACGAGCCGCTGAACCTGAAGCAGTTCATCTACGAGCTCGACGTCCCGGTGATCGTCGGCGGCTGCGCCACGTACACCGCAGCCCTGCACCTGATGCGCACCGGCGCGGCCGGCGTGCTGGTCGGCTTCGGCGGCGGAGCCGCGCACACCACACGCAACGTGCTCGGCATCCAGGTCCCGATGGCCACGGCGGTCGCGGACGTCGCGGCGGCCCGCCGCGACTACATGGACGAGTCCGGCGGCCGGTACGTGCACGTGATCGCGGACGGCGGCGTCGGCTGGTCCGGCGACCTCCCGAAGGCGATCGCCTGCGGCGCCGACTCCGTGATGATGGGCTCGCCGCTGGCGCGGGCCACGGACGCGCCCGGCAAGGGCCACCACTGGGGCATGGAGGCTGTCAACGAGGAGCTGCCGCGTGGCAAGAAGGTCGCCCTCGGCACGGTCGGCACGATCGAGGAGGTCCTCACCGGCCCGTCGCACACTCCGGACGGCTCGATGAACTTCTTCGGCGCCCTGCGCCGCGCGATGGCCACCACCGGCTACAGCGAGCTGAAGGAGTTCCAGCGGGTCGAGGTGACGGTGGCGGACTCGCAGCACCGGCGGTGAGGTGACGCTGCGCTCGGCTTGAGCGGACGAGGGCCCGGTTCACCCCGATGGGTGAACCGGGCCCCTTCGTATGTCCAAGTGCCCAGGTGGGGGCGCGTATTGCGGTACACGGGCGCACGGTCGCGTTCGGGGCGGCGAATGCGCGGAGGACGGCTGTGCCGAGGCGATAGTGTCCGTTTCCGGCGACCCCGCTCTCTGGGGCGCCCCCTTCCAAGGACAAGGCTCCGGACCCCGGCCCGTCGGGGCCCGGCCCGAACTCCAATGGACCGTCCACCGGGCTACTGGGCGGTGTCATGGAAGGGGCGCGCCCATGGGCCGTCACCGCAAGCCCACCCGCTGGGATCGGATCCGTCTGTGGACGGTGAAGTGCCGGAGGAGGTGGATCTTGCGGATCTTCGGATGGTGAGCCACCCTATGAGACGTAGGGGCGGACACTCCGTTCACCGTTCAGGAGCCGGTCGCAGTAGCCACCTGCGGCGGGCTCCACCTGTTTGTACGGTACCGGATCCACCGTCGGGGGGCCGGGCACCTGAGGAGGTGGATCTTGCGGATTCACGTGCTCCGTACGCTAGTGGCGGAGGCCGCCGTACGCCACCGGCCCCCGAGGCTCAGCCACCCCGCGCGCCCCCTTCACAACCGATGCGCCGCCCCCGTAGGCGTGGCCCCCCGTGTGTCCAGCAGCAGTTGCGCCTTCACCGACAGGCCCTGGAGGTCGTACGTGCGGTGCTGTTGGAGCAGGATCGTCAGGTCGGCGCCTGCCGCCGCCTCGTAGAGGGAGTCGGCGCGCGGGATCGGACGGTCCAGGACGCTCCAGGCGGGGACGTGCGGGTCGTGGTAGCTGAGGGACGCGCCCAGCTGCATCAGGCGCAGCGCGATCTCCTGCGCGGGAGAGCCCTGCTGGTCGGCGAGGTCCGGCTTGTAGGTCACGCCGAGCAGCAGGACGCGGGCGCCGCGGGCCGACTTGCCGTGCTCGTTCAGGAGGGCGGCGGCGCGCTGGACGACGTATCGGGGCATGTGGTCGTTGACCTGCTGCGCCAGTTCGACCATCCGCAGGGTGCGCCCGGTCAGGCCCGCCAGGTCCTGCGGGACGGTGTGGCCGCCGACACCGGGGCCGGGGCGGAATGCCTGGAAGCCGAACGGCTTGGTCTCCGCGCAGCGGATGACGTCCCACAGGTCGACGCCCAAGTCGTGGCAGAGCACGGCCATCTCGTTGACGAGGGCGATGTTGACCTGCCGGTAGTTGGTCTCCAGGACCTGGACGGTCTCCGCCTCACGAGGTCCACGCGCGCGTACCACCTTCTCGGTGAGGCGTCCGTAGAAGGTGGCGGCGGACTCGGTGCAGGCGGGGGTGAGGCCGCCGATGACCTTGGGCGTGTTGGCGGCCCCGAAGTCACGGTTGCCGGGGTCGACTCGGCTCGGCGAGTACGCGAGGTGGAAGTCGCGTCCCGCGCGCAGACCGGACCCTTCCTCGAGGAGAGGGCGCAGGAACTCCTCCGTGGTGCCGGGAGGCACCGGCGACTCCAGGATCACGGTGGTGTGCGGGCGCAGCCG
This sequence comes from Streptomyces sp. NPDC022910, assembly GCF_055561075.1. Classification (NCBI taxonomy): domain Bacteria; kingdom Bacillati; phylum Actinomycetota; class Actinomycetes; order Kitasatosporales; family Streptomycetaceae; genus Streptomyces; species Streptomyces sp. NPDC022910. The sequence continues at coordinate 194,037 of NZ_JBVHHL010000005.1, read as the reverse complement.
CTCGGCGAGGGTACGGGCGGCGGCCTCCACCTGGCCGAGGTCGAGCGCGCCGTCGGCCCCGCGCTGGGCCGGCGCACAGATGACGGCGGTGCGCACGCGGCCGAGTTCGGCGGAGTTGGTGGTCGGGCGGAAGCCCCGCGAGAGCATCCGGCGCAGTTCGGCGGCGGTGAGGGAACCGGCCTCGGGCCCCGTCCGGTACCCGAGCGTGGAGATGCCGGCGGCGACGGCGGCCTGGGCCAGGGGCAGGCCGAGATGACCGAGTCCGATGACGGCGAGGTCTGCGGGCATGGATTGGGCCGTCCTTCCCAGTAGCCGAGGCGGGAGAGATACGCAAGTCCTGTGGACAGAACGAGGGAGCGCAATGTCACACTAGGAGTAAATATGACCGATTTGCGGGATTGACTGGGCGAGTTTCCGTGAGTGTTGTCCACAGGCTGCGGGTGCGTGGTGGCCGAAGTCGGGCATCCCGGTCAGACTTTGGGAATGGGGGATAGGAGCCGGGCTTCGCCTGACGGGTGTGGCCAGCGCGACTGAGCGGGAGGCAGCGGTGAGGACAGGGACACTGGGGCCGGCGCAGCGCGCCGAGTCTCTGGCGGCAATGGCCGAGCGTGAGCTGGACGTGCTGGTGGTGGGCGGAGGCGTGGTCGGCGCGGGCACGGCGCTGGACTCCGCCACACGCGGTCTGTCCACAGGTCTGGTGGAGGCACGCGACTGGGCGTCCGGCACCTCCAGCCGGTCCAGCAAGCTCATACACGGCGGCCTGCGCTACCTGGAGATGCTCGACTTCGCGCTCGTTCGCGAGGCGCTGAAAGAGCGTGGCCTGTTGCTGGAGCGCCTGGCCCCTCATCTCGTCAAGCCCGTCCCCTTCCTCTATCCGTTGCAGCACAAGGGCTGGGAGCGTCTGTACGCGGGCTCGGGCGTCGCGCTCTACGACGCCATGTCGATGGCGCGCGGCCATGGCCGGGGACTGCCGTTGCACCGTCACCTGAGCCGCCGTCACGCCCTGCGCGTTGCCCCCTGCTTGAAGAAGGACGCGCTGGTCGGCGCATTGCAGTACTACGACGCGCAGATGGACGACGCCCGCTATGTGGCCACCTTGGTGCGTACGGCCGCGTGGTACGGAGCGAAGGTCGCCAACCGTGCGCGCGTGACGAGCTTCCTGCGCGAGGGCGAGCGGGTCGTCGGCGCCACGGTGCAGGACGTGGAAGGGGGAGGGGAGTACCAGATCCGCGCCCAGCAGATCGTCAACGCGACGGGGGTGTGGACCGACGACACCCAGGCGATGGTGGGCGAGCGGGGCCAGTTCCACGTACGGGCTTCCAAGGGCATCCATCTGGTCGTACCGAAGGACCGGATCCACTCCTCGACGGGCCTGATCCTGCGGACCGAGAAGTCCGTCCTCTTCGTCATCCCATGGGGCCGGCACTGGATCGTCGGGACGACCGACACCGAGTGGAACCTCGACAAGTCGCACCCGGCGGCGTCCAGTGCGGACATCGACTACCTGCTGGAGCATGTGAACTCGGTCCTGGCGGTCCCGCTCACGCGGGACGACGTGGAGGGCGTGTACGCGGGCCTCAGGCCCCTGCTCGCCGGGGAGTCGGACGCCACCAGCAAGCTGTCCCGCGAACACATCGTGGCCCATCCGGTGCCCGGTCTCGTGGTGGTGGCAGGCGGCAAGTACACCACCTACCGGGTGATGGCCAAGGACGCCGTCGACGAGGCGGTGCACGGCCTCGACCGCCGGGTCGCGGAGTGTGTCACCGAGGACGTCCCGCTGCTGGGCGCCGAGGGGTACCGGGCACTGTGGAACGCGCGGGCGCGTATAGCGGCGCGCACCAGGCTGCACGTGGTGCGGGTGGAACACCTGCTGAACCGCTATGGGTCGTTGGCGGAGGAAGTGCTCGACCTGATCGAGGCCGATCCTTCGCTGGGCGAGCCCCTTCAGGCGGCCGACGACTATCTGCGAGCCGAGGTCGTGTACGCCGCCTCGCACGAGGGCGCACGGCACCTGGACGACGTGCTGACCCGGCGGACGCGCATCTCGATCGAGACGTTCGACCGCGGCACGCTCAGTGCGCGGGAGGCCGCCGAGCTCATGGCGCCGGTGCTCGGGTGGGACAGGGACCAGATCGACCGCGAGGTCGAGCACTACGACAAGCGGGTGGAGGCGGAGCGGGAGTCGCAGCGCCAGCCCGACGACCTGACGGCGGATGCGGCGAGGCTGGGCGCGCCGGACATAGTGCCGCTGTAGACCGGCATCTCCGCCGCTGGAGGAAGCCGGCCGGCCGGGTTCTCGTGGACCTCGGCCGGGATCACCCGAACGAGTGGCGCATTCCGGGATCTCCGTTCGGAACCGGCTCGTTCTAGGGGGTACGGGGGCAGAACTCGGCGGTGAGCAGGGCCTGTTCCAGTCCGGAGTCTGGGAAGCCGTCCGTGTTCACGCGGAAAGTGAGGGCGCGACGGCCGTCGACGGTGGCTGCGGTGCGCACGTAGCTGCCGGAGATCCGGCCGTCGTGCCCCCACACCGTCGTGCCGCACGGAAGCTTCACCGGATACAGACCCATGCCGTACGTGCCGTGTGCGGCACGGGTCTCGAGCATCTCCCGCAGCCACCGCGGGGGCAGCAGCTCGCCGCCCAGCAGTGCCGCGTAGAAGTGGTCGAGATCGGCGAGCGTGGTCACCAGCTCTCCCGCCGCGCCCGCCACGCGCGGGTCGAGCTCGGTGACATCGGAGCCGTCGGCGGCGTAGGCGCGGCCGTGCGGCGAGGGAAGCGTGGTGCGGGCACCCGGGAAGGAGGTGCCCGTCAGACGGAGGGGGGTGATGAGGCGGCGCTCGGCCTCGACGGCGTACGAGTGACCGGTGACCTGCTGGACGACCATGCCGAGCAGCACGTAGTTGGTGTTGGAGTACGAGAAGCGGCCCCGGGCGGCCGGAGGGTGGGTGAGCGCGATACGTACGGCCTGAAGCGGAGTCAGGGGAACGGTGCCCTTGGTGTCCCCGGTGAAGTCGGCCAGGCCGCTGGTGTGGGTCAGCAGGGCTCGCAGGGTCAGCGCGCGGCCGTCGTTGCCTGTACCGCGCACCAGCCCCGGCAGATGGTCCTCCACCGAGTCCGACAGGGACAGCCGGTGCTCGGCGGCCAGTTGCAGCACCACCGTGGCGATGAAGGTCTTGGTGATGCTGCCGGCGCGGAAGTGGTCGGCGAGAGCGATGCCGTGTCCGGCGCGTGCGAAGTGCGAGCCCGACTCCTCACGGGCGAGCAGGGCGGCGGCGGGGGCCCGGCCTTCGGCGACGAGCAGCGGGAGCACGGCGTCCGTCGCCGGGACCGCGGGGGCCTGCGAGCCACCCGGGGCGAGTCCGAGCAGGGCCAGGCACACCGGTACGGCCAATAGGGTCCGGGTCCGGGGTGTCCGGTGCAGCGGCATCGGAATCCTTCCTTGTCACGGCCCATCATGGGGGACGACCCTATGGCGGGGCCGGGCAGGGCCCGATTGCCACGGCTCCGGCGGTGGGGCAGGGGCGCCACGGCGGCGCACACCGGGCATCGTGGTGCACATCCAGGATCCGGCGTCGCGGTGTCCGCTCCGTCGAGGCGTCCTCGGGCGCGGGGCCGAGCCGCCGGATCAGGGGCACCCTGGGCGTTGGGCGGTCCGTGCGTGAGGGACAATGGAGGCTCTGTCAGGGCGGGTTGCATGAGGGGACGCATGTCGGAGGCGGAGCGGGCGGGGACACCCCGTCAGGACAAAAGCGAACGTCTCCTCGCCGGGCGGTACCGGTTGGGGGACGTACTCGGCCGCGGCGGCATGGGCACGGTGTGGCGCGCCAAGGACGAGACCCTCGGCCGTACGGTCGCCGTGAAGGAGCTGCGGTTCCCGTCGAGCATCGACGAGGACGAGAAGCGCCGGCTCATCACGCGTACGCTGCGGGAGGCGAAGGCGATCGCCAGGATCCGCAACAACGGCGCGGTGACCGTCTTCGACGTGGTCCACGAGGACGACCGGCCCTGGATCGTGATGGAGCTGATCGAGGGCAAGTCGCTCGCCGAGGTCATCCGTGAGGACGGCCTGCTGGAGCCGAGGCGCGCCGCCGAAGTCGGGCTCGCGATCCTCGACGTGCTGCGTGCCGCGCACCGCGAGGGCATCCTGCACCGCGACGTGAAGCCGTCGAACGTGCTGATCGCCGAGGACGGCCGGGTCGTGCTCACCGACTTCGGCATCGCGCAGGTGGAGGGCGATCCGTCCATCACCTCCACCGGCATGCTCGTCGGCGCCCCCTCCTACATCGCGCCGGAGCGGGCGCGCGGGCACAAGCCCGGGCCGGCGTCGGACCTGTGGTCGCTCGGCGGACTGCTGTACGCGGCGGTCGAGGGCGTGCCGCCCTACGACAAGGGGTCGGCGATCGCCACGCTGACCGCGGTGATGACCGAGCCGGTCGAGGAGCCGAAGAACGCGGGTCCGCTGAAGAGCGTCATCTACGGGCTGCTCGCCAAGGATCCCCAGCAGCGGCTGGACGAAGCGGGCGCGCGGGCGATGCTCAACGAGGTCATCCACGCACCCGATCCCAAGGAGGAGGCGCCGGCGGACGCGACCCGTGTGGTGGCCCTGCCGCCCGTGCCGGAGGAGCCTTCGGGCAAGAAGGCGTCCGGGGAGACCTCGAGTACGGGTGCCACACGGGGCGAGGAGGCCGCCGAGCGGCTGCGCGGGGCGCTGCGGTCCGTGCGCAAGGCCGCGACGTCGGCCGGTGCGGCCACGGCTGCCGCGGCGACGGCTGCGCGGGCGAAGACGTCAGGATCCACATCCGGGGAGGCGAACGAGGGCGCGACGTCCGCCGACGTGGACGCGCCCGCGGCCGGGACGCCCGGCACGAGCCGACCGGCGGCCACGTCGGCCGGCGCACGTGACACCACTGCCGTCGTCGAAACGAACTCCGGTTCTGCGAAGCCGAGTTCGGGGTGGCCCATCGTTCCGGACCCCGACCGGCCGCCGCGGCCGGCGCAGCCGCCCCGGGCGCCGCTCACCGACGTGGTGCCGAAGCGGACGCTGGTGATCGTGGCCGTCGTCGTGGCGCTCGCCGTGCTCGGGACGGTGCTCGCGATCGCTCTCCGTGGCGGCGGCAGCGGCTCGCAGGACAACAAGAAGAACTCGACCAAGGCGGCCGCGTCCAGCTCCGCGACCGCAGGAAACGGGAGCAAGGGCGGGAGCGGCGGTTCGCACACGGACAGTTCCGGCACCAGCGGCACGGCGACGAACGGGTCGGACGAGCAGAACACCGCGGACAGCTCGCCGGCCGCGAATGCCGGTGCCAGTGGCGGCACGTCGTCCGGTTCGTCGGGTGATGACGACGCGGCGACGACGTACAAGGGCGGTCAGGGGTACTCGATCGGGCTGCCGGCGGGCTGGAAGTACCGGTCCTCGGATGCCGCGGGGGACCGTTTCACCGGGCCCGACGGGCAGAAGCTGCTCGTCGCCTGGACGTCCACGCCCAAGGGCGACCCGGTCGCGGACTGGAAGAACCAGGAGCACTACATGACGCGCTCCCAGTACAAGCGGATCCACATCGAACAGGCGGACTACCGGAGCTGGAACACGGCCGACTGGGAGTTCACCTACGCCGACGGAGGCACCACCTACCGGGTGGTCGACCGCGGCTTCGTCGTCAACTCGCATCTGGGCTACGCGCTGATGTACACGGCGAAGGCGTCCGACTGGGACGGCGAAGGGCGCAAGGGCACCTGGAAGACGCTGACGGAGACCTTCCAGCCGAAGTCGTGACGTACCGCTCGCCCGGGTCACGTTCCGCGCGGTCGCGTCGCGGGGAGATATGACATCCCCGGGTTGTGGGTTGCCTCCGGCACGTATCGTGAGGGATTGCGGACCGTACGCATCCAGAACAGGACGCAAGGCGAACGGAATTGACCAATCGGGCGGCCGGGGGAGGCATCGTGGACGACTATGCGGGACGGGTACTCGCCGACCGCTACCGCCTGCCTCTGCCGCCCTCGGACGAGTACGAATCAGCTGAGACCCGGGCCTTCGACACCTACAGCGGTCAGGAAGTCCTGGTACGGCAGGTGCTGTTGCCGGAGGTCGTCGAGGCGGAAGTGCTCGACGTGGACGGGCTGCCGGAGGGGTTCGTGGCACGGGACGGCAGGTCCCGCGGCGCCTCCTCCCGGACGGCCACGCGACGGCCCGTCGACCCGGCCGTCCGGCGGGCGATCGAGGCCGCTCAGGCCGCCGCGCAGATACCCGACCAACCCCGCCTCGACCAGGTCTTCGACGTGTTCGCCGAGGGCGGTTCCCTGTGGATAGTGAGTGAACCGGTGGCCGCACGGCCGCTGGCGGCACTGCTCGCGGAGAGGCCGCTGACGCCCTACCGTGCGGCCGAGGTCGCCTCCGAAGTCCTCATGGCGCTGCGCGTACTGCACGCCCACGGCTGGGTGCACCGGAACATCACGGCGCGCACGGTGCTCGTCTGCGACGACGGCCGGGTGGTGCTGACCGGCCTGGCGGCCGGGGCGGCGGAGGAGGCGCTGTGCGGGTACGACCCGGTGCCGACGCGGGAGTTCGAGCAGGCCGGTGGGGCGCCCGACGGGGGCGGTGACGCTGCGGAGGCCCGGACCGGCGGCCCCATGGGCGAGAGTGCCGACGGATCGGCCTTCGGCGTGAACGGTACGGGAACGTTCGGTTCCGTGGGCGGGGCCGCGCAGGGCATGGATGCGGAGGCCGCGCGGCGTGCCGCGGTCGAGGCGCGGGCGAACGGGACACCTCCGGGCGACGGTATGCCCGCCGGTGGTGCGCCCGCCGCGGAGCCCCGCGCGCTCGAGTCCGGCGGAGACGTGCGGGCGGCGCGCGCCGGGGCGATCGCGGCCTACCGCGCGGGGGCACGGGCCGCGGCCCGGGTGCAGGAGGAACAGCGCGGCGGCCGGGCGGCGTTGCCCGCGCCCCGCCCGTCCGACACCGGCGCGGTGACACCGTCGCCGTCACCCGGCCAGGAGAGGGAACGCCGTCCCGACACACCGCCGGGACAGATCGTCGACCCGTACGGCGCGAGCCGCACGACGTCCTGGCACGGAGCGGTCCCACGTCCCGCCCCGCCCACCGCCGACGGCCGGGACCGCACCGCACTCCCCGGCGCCGCCGCCATGCCTCACGGCAACGGCAGCGGCCCGTACGGAAACCGCCTGCCCGCCCCGGGCTCGGGCGCCGCACCGTACGAGCACGCGGCCCCCGGCACGCCCGCCACCGCCGCGGGCACCCCCACGGTCCCCTGGAACCACCGCGGCCCCGCCACCGCCCTCGCCGCCGAGCGTGCGCGGCAGGCGCGGATGACCGTCGTGGGGCCCGTCACCGAGCGGTGGGCGCCCGAGCAGGCCGGACCGGTGCACGAGAACTGGCAGCTGGCCGCGCCGATCGGGCCCGCGACCGACCTCTGGGCGCTGGGCGCACTGCTGTTCAGAGCCGTGCAGGGGCACGCGCCGTACCCGGAGGAGAGCACAGCCGAGCTGGTCCAGCTCGTCTGCGCCGAACCGCCCGCCTTCGCCGAGGAGTGCGGACCGCTGCGCCCGGTCGTGGAGTCGTTGCTGCGTCAGGACCCGACCGAGCGACCCGACTTCGAGGAGCTGCGCGGCTGGCTGCGTTCCCTCGTCCGGTCCGCGCCGGAGCCCGATGCGGGTGCGCACGTCGTCGCGGCCCCTCCCGTCGACCCCGGGCGGCTGCCGATCGTACGACGCCGTGGCGAGCTGGTCCGCAGGCGCCGCGCCGGGCTGCCCGCGACCACCCACGCCCGTCACAAGCGCGCCAGGGACGACCGCCGGCCGAAGCCGCGCAGACTCGGCCGCACGCTGCTCCTGCTGATCCTTCTCGCGCTGGCCGCGGCGATCACGTACGCCATGATGTTCATGCCGAAGGCCGAACCGAGCGGTGGCACCGGCAGTGGCACCGGCACGGCGGGGGAGCGCACAGGCGCCGCCGGGGGCGTAGGTCCCGCTCCGCAGCGGACCGGCACGGGCAGCACGCAGCAGCCCGACGGGTCCGGCTCCAAGAGCCCTTCCCAGTCGGCCGGTTCCGCCCAGACCCAGACCAGTGAGACCCAGGTCGCGCAGGGCTTCACCCTGCGCGACGACCAGGAAGGCTTCCGTGTCGCCGTGGCGAACGGGTGGGACCGCACGCCGAGGAACGGGAGCGGTCAGATCGTCTACTCCCAGGGCGACTTCGAGTTGATCGTCGTGCCGGGACGCGACAGCACGAGCAGGTACGGCGGCGATCCGCTGACGTACCAGCGGGAGTCGGAGCCCGAACTGCAGCCGTTCCGCGACTCGACCTGGGCCACCTCCAGCGGAATGCGGCGCATCGACGTCGGTGGACGGACCATGGCCGAGGGGCAGTTCACCTGGACGGACGCCAACGGGCGCCAGCTGTTCGTGCGCAACCTGGCCCTCATCGTCGGCGGCCGCTACCACGTGGTGCAGGTGCGCGGCCCGGAGGCCGAACGCGACGAGGTGACACGGCTGTACGAGCAGGCGGAGCAGACGTACCAAGCGACCGGCTGACCACTCCGCGTCACCGCTCGCCGCACCCCGCCTCCCGCACGAACCTCGCCGAACGCAAGCGGCGCACGGGTGTTGGGGTCCGATTGCGCTGAGTGTGCGGTGGTTCCGTCCCGTACGTGGAAGGGAGAACCGTCACAGTGCGGTCTCCGTTCCACCCCCGCCAGTTCCCAGTGTGTGGGCCGCTCTTTAGTCTGACCTCGTCAAGAGCATTGCGGGGAAACGTGAATCAGATGCAGGGCCTGCTCCTCGCGGGCCGCTACCGGCTCGTCGATTCCATCGGCAGCGGAGGCATGGGCCGGGTGTGGCGCGCCCACGACGAGGTATTGCACCGGGCTGTCGCCATCAAAGAACTGACGGCGGCTCTGTACGTCACGGAAAGTGACCGTGCCGTACTTCTCGCCCGGACCCACGCCGAGGCACGGGCCGCAGCGCGCATCAACCACTCGGCCGTCGTCACCGTCCACGACGTTCTGGAGCACGACAACCGGCCGTGGATCGTCATGGAGTTGGTCGAGGGCGGCTCGCTGGCCGATGCGGTCAAGGAACACGGCCGTGTCGACGCCGCCGAGGCGGCCCGCGTCGGGCTGTGGGTGCTGCGCGCGCTGCGCGCAGCACACTCCGCGGGCGTCCTGCACCGCGACGTGAAGCCGGGCAACGTCCTGCTCGCCGCCGACGGACGTGTGCTCCTCACCGACTTCGGGATCGCCCAGGTCGAGGGCGACACGACGATCACCCGCACGGGAGAGATCGTCGGGTCCGTCGACTACCTGGCGCCGGAGCGCGTCCGCGGCCACGACCCGGGCCCCGCCTCCGACCTGTGGGCGCTCGGCGCCACGCTGTACACGGCTGTGGAGGGCAAATCGCCCTTCAGACGGACCTCGCCGCTGACGACCATGCAGGCCGTCGTGGACGAGGAGCCGGCGCCGCCGCAGTTCGCGGGCGCCCTGGGACCCGTCATAGCCGCGCTGCTGTGCAAGAACCCGGCTCGGCGGCCGGATGCGGCGCAGCTGGAGCAGATGCTGGCCGAGGCCGCGGAGGGGCGGCGGCCGAAGGCTGCACAGGAGTACGTGGCGACGATGCACGTGGACCTGAGCGCCGAAGAGGACACGACCGCGAACGTGCCGCGCCGGAGGGAGGTGCGCGACCCGTACACGAGCGGGGGCACCCTGCCCCAGTTCGCTCCGTCGCCCACGCCCCGCAGGCGCCGCCGCGGCCGCACGGTCGCGCTCGTCCTCGCCGTGGCCGCGGTCCTCGGCGCCGGAGGCGCGCTGGCCGTGAACCACCTGATCAACCGGGACAGCGGTGGCGGTGCGTCCGCCACCGCGCCGTCGGCCTCGGAGTCCGCCACACCTGCCCCGGGCCCGCAGCAGGCCGTGAGCACCATCCCCGACGGCTGGGTGCGCAAGAAGGATCCTGCGGGTTTCACCATCGCCCTGCCCGGCAAGCGGTGGAAGCGGAAGGAGTTCGACGCCTTCCAGACCGACTACACACCCGACGGCGGCAAGCACTTCATCCGCATCGCGATCGACGACTCACCGGACTTCGACGACGCGCACGCGCACCAGGCCGACCTCGAACAGCAGCTCCAACGGCTGGCCGACTACCAGCGGGTGACGCTGCGCAAGAACATCTACCGCGACTGCCCCGGCTCCCTGTGGGAGTACACGTGGACCGCGCTGGCGAAGGACACACCGTTTCCCGGGCCGCGCCACGCCGTCGAGGAGACCTATATCGGCCGCAACGGCGTCGAGTACGCCATCTACATGTCCGGTCCCGCGGCCGACTGGGACACGACGCGCGAGCAGTTCGACGTGGTGCTGCGCGCCTGGCGCCAGCCGACGGGCTGACGGCCGCGGCCGGCACGCCCCCTCGTACGCCCCCGAACGTCCGCCGCACCTCGCTCGTACGCCCTCTTGCGTCGCTTGTCGGCCACCGTCGCCGCAGCGTCCGGGAGGGTTGACCTCCGGTGAGGCATGATGGGGCTCATGGGGACCGAGGGGGAGAACGTCCGTGTGATAGCGGGCCGCTACCGGCTGGAGGAGCGGATCGGCCGGGGCGGCATGGGTGTCGTCTGGCGGGCGACCGACGAGCTGCTCGGCCGGCAGGTGGCGGTCAAGGAACTCGTCCTCGACACCTCGCTCTCCGGCGAGCAGGCCCGGCTGCAGCGCGAGCGCACCCTGCGCGAGGCGCGCGCGGTCGCGCAGTTGGGGCATCCGCACATCATCGTCGTCCACGACGTCGTCGAACACGACGAGCGCCCCTACATCGTGATGGAGCTGATCGACGGCGGTTCACTCGCCGAGCGCGTCGCCGGTAGCGGCCCCGTCGACGCCCGCGAGGCCGCCCGCATCGGCATCGCCCTGCTGGGCGCGCTGCGCCGAGCGCACGACGCGGGGGTGCTGCACCGCGACCTCAAGCCCGCGAACGTCCTGATGGAAGCGGACACCGACCGTGTCGTCCTCACCGACTTCGGCATCGCGCAGGTGGCGGGTGCCACGACGCTCACCGAGAGTGGCTCCTTCGTCGGTTCGCCCGAGTACACCGCCCCCGAGCGGATGTCCGGCGACCGGACCGGACCCGCCTCCGACCTGTGGTCGCTGGGCGCGCTGCTGTGCGCCGTGCTGAGCGGCGAGTCGCCGTTCCGCCGAGACTCGTTGGGCGGGATCCTGCACGCGGTGGTCGTCGACGAGATCCGTCCGCCCGCGCAGGCGCAGCCGATCCTGCCCGTCGTACGAGGGCTGCTGGAGCGCGATCCGGACCGGCGCCTGGACGCGGCCGAGGCGGAGCGGCTGTTGCGCGAGTTCCTGGAGACGGGGCGTACGCCGCGGGTGCCGGTGGCGTACACGCCGACACAGCGGGACGTGCCCCGGCGCCCGGGGCCGCCACCGTTACGAGAGGTACCCGAGGCCGCGACACCGTCGGTGGCCGCCGCGCGGCCCGGGAAGCACTCCGCGCGCGGCGTGCTCGTCGCCGCCGCCCTCGTCGCCGCCATGGCGGGCGCGGGCGTCTCGGCGGCGGCGCTGCTGATGCGCGACGGCGGCAACGGCGGTGACACGCCCGTCGGCTCGGGACCGCCTGGCACGTCGGTGAGGACCGGCCCGTCGAGTCCCTCGGCCGCCCCCACGGTGACGGTGACACGGTCGCTCTCCTCGGCGTCGGCGTCCGTGTCTGCGCCGGCCGCAGGCCGCACGGCTCCCTCCGGGTACCGGCTGGCCCAGGACCCGGTTGGCTTCTCGCTCGCCGTGCCGGACGGATTCACCCGTGTCCCGCAGGGTGAGCGGGTCTTCTACATGTCGTCGGGGCAGACCTACCGCATCGGCATCAAGGTGACCGACCCAGAAGCGGGCGGCCCGCTCGCGGTGATGCGCCAGGCGGACGCCAACGGACCTTCCGCCAACCCGGGGTATCGCGGCGGCCGGGTCACCGGGACCTCGCACGACGGAAACCCGGCGGCGCTCTGGGAGTTCACCTGGAACGGCTTCACGACGGCCGAGGGCCCGCGGCACACGTACGACCTCTGCTGGGAACAGGGTGGCCGGATGTACGACGTGTGGGTGTCGGCACCGGTCGGGAAGGTGCGGGAGGCGAAGGAGTACTTCGACGTCGCGGTCGGCACGTTCGTACCGGCCTAGTCGCGTCGGCCGCGTTGGTTCCGGCGTAGTCACGGAGCACGCCCTCGTACCGGCGTAAAACGGAGATACGGCGCGTGGTGCGTCACGGGTGTGTGACCGGTGTGGGGCGGGAGTGGCTGACGGAGCGTTCGCGCGATAAGCATGACCGTATGGGCAACCACGGGGGAGTTCCTCACGGGCCGGACGAGCCGACGAGCTTCGGACTGCAACCGCCGCGGCCGGCCGTGCCGTACCCGGGAAACCCGTACGCGCGGCCGCAGCCCGAGCAGGCGGACTCCCGGCCCCACGCGGCGCCGATCCCCACCCAGGTCGTGCCCGAGGCGCCAGGGGGCCCCGGTGCCGGGCGGCTCGTCGCCGGACGCTACCGGCTCCTCGCGAAGCTCGGCCACGGCGGCATGGGCACGGTGTGGCGGGCCAAGGACGAGACGGTTGACCGTGAGGTCGCCGTCAAGGAACCCCGGGCCCCCGACCACCTTCCCGAGCGGGAACAGGCCAATGCCTACGAGCGGATGCGCCGTGAGGCACGGGCCGCCGCGCGCCTCGACCACCCCGCCGTCGTGAACGTGCACGACGTGGCGGTGGTCGAGGGCAGGCCGTGGATCGTGATGGAGCTGGTGCCGGGCCGCTCCCTGGGCGATGTGCTCCAGGAGGGCACGCTCGGTGTGCGCGAGGCGGCGAGGATCGGCCTCGAGGTGCTCGGCGCACTGGAGGCCGCGCACGCCGCGGGCATCCTGCACCGCGACGTGAAGCCCGACAACGTGCTCCTCGGCCGGTACGACCGCGTCGTCCTCACCGACTTCGGCATCGCGCAGATCGAGGGCGAGACCAACCTGACGGACACGGGTGGCTTCGTCGGCTCACCCGAGTACATCGCGCCGGAACGGGTGCTGGGCCGACGCCCCGGCCCGGCGTCCGACCTGTGGTCGCTGGGCGTAATGCTCTACGCGGCGACCGAGGGCGTCTCGCCGTTCCGCCGCACCAACACGCCCGCCACCCTCCAGTCCGTCCTCCACTCCACTCCGGCGGCTCCGGCCTCGGCCCGGGGCCCGCTCGCCGACGCCATCAACGGGCTGCTGGACAAGGACCCCGCACGGCGCCCGAACGCGGCCGAGGTCCGCCGGCTGCTGGAGGAGGCGGCGCGGGAGCCGCAGCCGACCCAGGCGGTGCAACTCGCCGTCCCCGGCGGCAAGGGCGTACGCCTCGGCCGCAAGGCGCTGGCCGGGACCGGCGTCGCGGTCGTCGCGCTGGCGGTGGCGGTGTACCTGATCGTCGCGGACCCGTTCGCGGGGCCGCTGCCGGACGGCTGGAAGCAGCGCCAGGCGAAGGCACTGGGCGCGACGCTCGCGGTGCCCGCGGACTACCAGGTGAGCAGGCCGGCGAAGAACGACACCGACAAGAACCGGGTGACGTACACCGACTGGAGCGGCAGCATCTGGATCGGACTGCACCTCGCGAAGAAGTCCGAGGACAGATTCCACGAGATCAAGGACTCGTCGGCGGCCGAGATGTACGCCGACAACGGCGAGTTCAAGGACAGCGGCGCCTACGAACTGGACATGGCGTCGGGCCCGAAGGCGACGGAGCCGAAGGAGACCACGTACCACGGCAAACAGGCCGCCGAGAACACGGTCGCCTACACGACGAACGACAGCCGGAACCCGCGCCCTCGGGAACTGAAGATCTTCTACTACAAGAACTCCGCCGGCAGCATGTACAAGCTGACGGTCAGCTACCCGGGTCAGGGCGACTTCACGGAACGCGGCCGTGAGGTGGCGAGGACGGCGATCGCGAACCTGGACATCGACGAGCTCTAGCAGTCGTCACCCCGCGCGAGGCGTCGACGGACCCCACGGTGACCTACGGCGACGACACCCTCCGACTCCGTCTGACCCGCGAGAAGAACGCCCCCACCCCGCTGAAAGCCTGGACGCGGCAGGAAACCGCCTGCTGGTCCGGCGGGGACGCGACCACGCTCTGCACCCCGATGAGCTTCCACGGCGACGAGGCCCTGCTCACCGACACCACGTACACTGTGCGTGGACATGCCAAAGGGCGCCTCGGACGAGAAGCGAACGTCCCTGTTCAAGGGCGCCCGGCCCGCCTGAAAGTCGGCGCGACCCTGGTGGGCTCCTGACAACGCGCTGATCGGCGGGTTTGCTGCCAGCGGTCACTGGCGCGGTGTGGACACCCCGTGAAAGCGCGTTACCGACGGGTACCCAAACGCTCCGGCCCGGCATACCCTGCGCGTCATGACGGACTCGCAGGCCCCGGAGAAGGCCGCAGACAAGACCGGTTCGGGCACGGCCGGCACCAACCCCCTCGCGCCCGCCCCCGCCGGCGCCCGCACCGCCGTCGACGTGGTCACGCCCGAGCTGGTCGCCCAGCTCACCAAGGGAGTGGCCGGCTCCGGCCGCACCGCCAACCACACGCCGTTCACCGGTGAGAGGCTGGCCGATCTGCCCGAGTCCACGCCCGAGGACGTGGCGGAGGCGTTCGCGCGGGCCCGCAAGGCCCAGCCCGTCTGGGGCGCCACCCCCGTACGGCAGCGCGCTGCCGTCCTGCTCCGCTTCCACGACCTGGTGCTCGAACGCCAGGCCGAGGTCCTCGACCTGATCCAGCTGGAGACCGGCAAGGCCCGCCTCCATGCCCACGAGGAGGTGCAGGCTGTCGCCGTCGCGGCCCGGCACTACGGCCGCAAGGCGTCCTCGTATCTGAAGCCCAAGCGGCACACGGGCGCCGTGCCGACGCTCACGCGCGTCACCGAACTGCGCCACCCGCGCGGCGTCGTCGGCCAGATCGCCCCCTGGAACTATCCCCTGGAACTGTCGGTCGGCGACGCGCTCCCGGCCTTCGTCGCGGGCAACGCCGTCGTGATGAAGCCCGACACGGAGACGTGCCTGACCGCGCTGTGGGCTCGCGACCTGCTGATCGAGGCCGGACTGCCCGCCGATGTCTTCCAGGTTGTCATCGGTGACGGACCGGTCGTCGGCCCGGAGGTCGTCCGGCACGCCGACTACGTCTCCTTCACCGGCTCCACCCGCACCGGCCGCGAGGTGGCGCAGGGCGCCGCGGCCCGCCTCGTCGGCGTCTCGCTCGAACTGGGCGGCAAGAACGCCATGCTGGTCCTCGAGGACGCCGACATCGAGAAGGCGGCCGCCGGTGCGGTGCGGGCCTGCTTCTCCTCGGCGGGTCAACTCTGCATCTCCATCGAGCGGTTGTACGTCCACGAGTCGATCGCGGACGCCTTCCTGGAGCGGTTCGTGGCACGTACCAAGGCGATGCGGCTCGGCACGTCCCTCGCATACGGCGCCGACATGGGCTCACTCGTGGGCGAACGGCAGCTGGAGACCGTGACCCGGCATGTCGAGGAGGCCGTGGCCAAGGGCGCGAAGGTCCTGGCCGGCGGGGTGGCCCGCCCGGACATCGGTCCCTACTTCTACGAGCCCACCGTCCTCGACGGCGTCGAGGCGCCGATGTCGGTGTGCGCCGAGGAGACCTTCGGCCCGGTCGTGTCGATCTACCGTTTCACGACCGAGGACGAGGCGATCGAGCGCGCCAACTCCACGCCGTACGGCCTGAACTCCTCCGTCTGGACCACGGACGGCCGGCGCGGCCGCGAGGTCGCCGCCCGGCTGCGCACCGGCACGGTCAACGTCAACGAGGGCTACGCGTCCGCATACGGAAGCGTCCAGTCGCCGATGGGCGGCATGAAGGACTCCGGGCTCGGCCGCCGCCACGGCTCCGAGGGCATCCTCAAGTACACCGAGGCCCAGACCGTCGCCCACCAGCGGCTGTTGCCGATGGCCCCGTCGCTCGGCATGGACGACGAGAAGTACGCGGCGTTCATGAGCCGCAGCCTGAAGCTGATGAAGGCGTTCCGCCTCCGCTAGACCACACCCGTTCTCAACGAGGAGAGCACGTGTCGCAGGAGAAGTCTGTCCATGCCCGGGACGAGGACGGGTACGACTACGACGTCATCGTCGTGGGGTCGGGGTTCGGCGGATCCGTGTCCGCGCTCCGCCTGACCGAGAAGGGCTACCGGGTCGCCGTACTCGAGGCCGGCCGCCGCTTCACCCGTGATGCCCTCCCGCGGAACTCCTGGGACCTGAAGAACTACCTCTGGGCCCCCAGGCTCGGCATGTACGGCATCCAGCGCATCCACCTGCTGGGCAACGTGATGGTCCTGGCGGGGGCCGGAGTCGGCGGCGGCTCCCTCAACTACGCCAACACCCTGTACGTACCGCCGAAGGCCTTCTTCGACGACCAGCAGTGGAGGGACATCACCGACTGGCAGGAGGAACTCGGGCCGTACTACGACCAGGCGCAGCGGATGCTCGGCGTCCGGCTGAATCCGACCATGACGCCGTCCGACGTGCACCTGAAGGCGGCGGCCGAGCGGATGGGTGTGGGCGACACCTTCCACATGGCGCCGGTCGGAGTGTTCTTCGGGGACGGCAAGGACGCGGACGGCAGCGCGAAGGCCGCGCCGGGGAAGGCGGTCCCGGACCCCTACTTCGGGGGCGCCGGACCGGAGCGCAAGGCCTGCACCGAGTGCGGCGAGTGCATGACCGGCTGCCGTCACGGCGCGAAGAACACCCTGAACGAGAACTACCTCTACCTCGCCGAGAAGGCGGGCGCGACGGTGCACCCCATGACGACCGTCGTGTCCGTCACGGACGACTCGCAGGGCGGGTACGCGGTCGCCACCCTCCCCACCGACAACCGCCGCAAGGGCGAGGGAAGGATCTTCAAGGCCCGGCGGGTCGTCCTCGCCGCCGGTACCTACGGCACCCAGACCCTGCTGCACCGCATGAAGGCGACCGGGCAACTGCCGTACCTCTCGGCCCGCCTGGGCGAGCTGACCCGCACCAACTCCGAGGCGCTGGTCGGCGCGCAGACCGACAACCGGCGCTACCGCAGGGCCACGGGCGAGCCGAAGGTCGACTTCACACGCGGGGTCGCGATCACGTCCTCGATCCACCCCGACGAGAACACCCACATCGAGCCGGTCCGCTACGGCAAGGGCTCCAATTCGATGGGCGGCCTCTCGATCCTCCAGGTCCCCTACGCCGAGGGCTCGTCGAGGGTGGCGGCCTGGCTGCGGAGCGCCGTCCGCCACCCCCTCCTCGTCCTGCGCTCCCTCTCCAACCGCCGGTGGTCTGAGCGGACCATCATCGGCCTGGTGATGCAGTCGCTGGACAACTCCCTGACGACGTACCTGAAGCCGGACGGAATGGGCAAGGGGCTGCTGACCGCGCGCCAGGGCCACGGCTCCCCCAACCCCAAGCAGATCAGGGCGGCCTCGGAGGGCGCCTCCGCCATCGCCGCCGAGATCAACGGCTTCGCCGGCTCGAACGTCGGCGAACTGATGGGCACACCGCTGACCGCGCACTTCCTCGGCGGCTGCCCGATCGGCGCCTCGCACGAGACGGGCGTGATCGACCCGTACCACCGGCTGTACGGCCACCCCGGCATCTCGGTGGTCGACGGGGCGGCGGTCTCCGCGAACCTGGGCGTCAACCCGTCGCTGACGATCACCGCTCAGGCCGAGCGGGCGATGTCGTACTGGCCGAACAAGGGGGAGGCGGATCCGCGTCCGGCGCAGGGGACGGCGTACGAACGTCTCAAGCCGGTGGAGCCCCGGCACCCGGCGGTGCCGGCGGAGGCGTTCGGGGCCCTGCGGCTGCCGTTCCTGGGGATGCCGACGGTGCCGCCCAAGAAGTAGCGACCCCCGAACAAAGAAGAAGGACCTGTGCCCCCCTCCGAGCTCAGGTCCTTCTCCTATGTGCGAGGCGTACGGGACGCCTGACGCAGTCTGTGTACGGGGCGTCGGGCCTTACGCGGCCTGGCCACCCGTCTTCCGGCGCCGCACCGCGAACACGACACCGCCACCGGCGACGACGGCGACACCGCCGACGAGGGCGATGGTCGGAAGCGCGGAGGAGGAACCGGTGGAGGCGAGGCTGCCGGTCACCTCCTGGGTGTTGTTCTGGTTCGGCTTACCGCTGGGAACCGGGACCTTGCCGCCCTCCTGGGGCCTGGTGCCACCCGTGTCCGTACCGGCCTTGACGATCTCGATGATGTAGCCGGCCTGGCCGGCCGCGACGCAGTTCTCCTCCTCGTCGAAGTACACGCCGCCGCCGATGGTCAGACCCGTGCCGATCGGCGCGTTCGCCTTCACGTTCACGCGGAGCTGGTAGTTGACCTTCTGGCCCGAACCGATGTCGGAGAGGTCGAGGTAGCCGATGGAGTAGCCCTCGTCCTCGACGTCGACCCAGGTGCCACCGACCTTCACCTGGAGCTGAACCTGGCTGGCCTTGAACGGGTTCTCGGCGTCCTCGTCGGCCGGGCCGACGCCCGCGTAGAAGATGACGTCCTTGACGTCGCTCTTCGTCGGGTTCTTGACGGTGAGCGTGAAGGAGTGCCAGCCGCTGCCGACCGCGATCTTGCCCGGCAGGCCGGTGAGCGTGGCGTCCAGCTTCGACTTGTAGTGGGAGTCCTGCTCCGTGCAGTCGCCGGACGGCTCGGTCGGCTCGCCGGTCGGCTCCGCGCTCTTGGTGGGCGTGGCCGAGGTGGTGGCCGATTCGGACGAATTGCCTGCAGGTGCCGAGGAGGCCGACTTCCCGGCCGGGGTCGTGGACTCGCCGCCGGCCGGCGTGGTCGCCGTGCTGGTCGTGGTGCTGGTCTCGGGCGCGGGGCTGGTCGGCGACTCCGTGCCCGTGGTCTCCGTCGAGGTGGCGGGGGCCGGGGTCGAGGGCGTTTCGTCCGCGAACGCGGCCGGCGCCGACAGGAGCGCGAGCGGGGCTATGGCGGCCGTGGCCGCCGCGGCGGCCAGAGCACGGCGAAGCTTCATGAAGACCTCGAAAAGTCAGGTGTGCCGCGACAGCGCGGCACAGGCTGGGGGGAGGCCTCCGCGTGTGGGGCGCGGGTCGTGGCCCTTGATTCGGTAGGTGTGACCCGGGAAACCTGTGAATGGTTGCAAGACATTCACAGCCTTCTTATGTGGGCTGCGTCACATCCGGGTGTGCCTTGTGAAGCTCGGTTCGATCCCCGTAGAACTGACCCTCGTGTCTGATCAGCACTCCGAGGAACCCTCCGTCCCCGACGACGTCTGGGAGCGGTTCGCCCGCGACACCGAGCGCGACATCCGGGCCTCCGCGCCCAAGGAACCGTCCGCGCGGGCGCGCATGGTGACCGAGCGGCTGCGGCAGCAGGACGCGCAGGGGCTGCGCCCCGAAGTCTGGCGCGCGCCTCCGGCGGCGTCCGCCCGCCGACAGCGCCGCCGCGTCTGGACGGTGCTCGGTCTGCTCGTCGCGGCCGCGGTCGCCGTCGGGGCCATGAAACCCTCACTGATACCCGGCGACCCGTTCGGCACCCGTTCCCGCTCGGATGCGGATGCGTCCCGGCTGCCCGCCGAGTCCGCACGCCCCACCGCGCCGCCCTCCAGCGCGGCTGCGGACACCCCGACCCTGGAGCGCCCCTTCGCCGGCTCCCCGGCACTGAGCTGGGCGGACGGCGCCTCCGGGATCGTGCTGCCCGAGGCCGAAGCCGTCGGTGCACTGACGAAGGACCAGGTCGCCACCGCCCTGCGGCAGACGAAGACCCTCCTGGTCGACGCCGACCTCAACCCGAACACACTGCTCGGTGCCCGCCCCAGGGCCGCGCTGGGCGTGCTGGATCCCCAGCAGCCGGGGCTGCTCGACGACCTGAACCGGTCCCTCGCCACGCCGGACGAGAAGTACGACCCGCTGATGCTCTTCAGCCGCTTCGACCCCAAGGAGGTCCGGCTGGCGGGGGACGTAGTGAAGGTCCGGGGACGGATCACCTTCGCCCGCGGCGACCACGGCTCGGTCCGCGTCCACGCCGACTACACCTTCGTCTACCCGCTGACCCGGGGCGCCTCCAAGGAGGTGGCCCGCACGATCGTGCGCCGCGTCGTGGAGACCGAGCTGGCCGATCCGGCGAAGTACACGGTCACTCCGGGCAAGCTCCGACTCGTCCGCTACGAGGAGTCCGCGGGCAATTCGGCCTGTGACGTCCACGACGGCTTCCTGCACCCGCAGTTCCCGTCGGCCGCCCCCACGGGCGCCGCACCCACGGGCCCGACCACGGACCCGTACGACCGCAGTCGGGACATCGGCCAAGGGAAGAACCTTGCGTGCGGGACGGTGTCGCGGACCTGAGGAGGGTCCGTCCGCGCCGAACGGCAAGCGAAGGGCGCCGCGGCGAGGGGTCCCCTGCTCGGCGTGGCCGAGGGCTGGGGGAGGTTCCGCGGGGCCCTTCTCCGTCAGCACCGACGTCAGGGCAGCGTCGGTGCCAGGGGAGCGGCGCCGGGGGGTTGCGCCGCTTGCCTGCATGCCCGCCGGTGGTGCGCCCGGCGCGTTCGGGGAGCGCGCGTTGGTGTCGACCACGGGCAGTCGGGGGCGGGAGCGATGTGGTTGTCTGCCGGGACCCGGGACCCGGGCTGTCCGGTTGTCTGTGCTGGTGCGGCTGTTCTCGGCATCGTGCTGGATGGTCACGGCCTCCGCAACCGTTTCGACCACCCCTGAACGGATTCCGCCGGCCGGCCCCGGGCGTCCCCGGAGCCGGCCGTTCTGTGGTGACCGGGCTGCTGTCCCCTGCCGTCCGGTCACAACCCTGGAGCGAGGTCCCACGACGCACAGCACGATCCGTACGTCTCATCGCCCCAGCGGAGCCACGCGTGGTTCTTTCGGGCCCGCCCCTGGCTGGCACGGACACCGGGACCAACGAACCCCGTGCGAGCCCGGTCACGCGCCGTACGGGTGAGACGGCATACGAACGTGGGTACGCCGGACGCCCGTCGTACGAGGATCCGCGCCGCTCGTCATACGCGGCCCCGGCACAGCTCGAGCAGGGTCATCGCGAGGGAGGTGCCGGGCTTGCCCAGGGCCTCCCGGTAGTGGCCGAGGACCTCCATCTCGCGGGAGAGGTTCACGCGTCGGCCGCCGGACGCGATGCGGGCCTCCTGGATGACGGCGGAGACCGCCATGCGCTCCTGGATGAGGCCGATGATACGGTCGTCCAGCGCATCGATGCGTTCACGGGCGCCGGTGATCACGTCGGCGGCCTCGGGGGTACGGGCGCCGGTCTTCTCGGTGGTGGTGGCGGTCATGTCCGGGGGCTCCTCAGCGTGGGTGTCGGGATGAGGTGCCCCGGATCGGCACGGTCCGCAAACGCCAGGCGCCCCGGACCATGTCGGCCCGGGGCGCCTGGGAAGTTGCTTGTCAGTAGCTCAAGCAGCACGACCTATGGCAGCCGGCGAGCCGGTTGCCATAGGTAAAGACGAAGGTCGAGTGCGTGAGCATGGGCTCAGTATGCCCGGGACGGCGACGGGGTCCAACTGCGTTCGGATCGTGAGACGGGGGTCACTCACGCCCGCCCCGTTAGAATCGGTGGCACAGCCCCCTGTCAAGCCGCCGGAAGGCAACCCGTGTCATCAGCGACCTCCGCTGCCGCCGCCCCCGACACCGTCCTGGTCGTCGACTTCGGCGCGCAGTACGCCCAGCTCATCGCCCGTCGCGTCCGCGAGGCCCGGGTCTACAGCGAGATCGTGCCGAGCACCATGCCGGTCGAGGAGATGCTCGCCAAGAACCCGGCGGCGATCATCCTCTCCGGCGGTCCCTCGTCCGTCTACGAGGAGGGCGCCCCGACCGTCGACCGCTCCCTCTTCGAGGCCGGCGTTCCCGTCTTCGGCATGTGCTACGGCTTCCAGCTGATGGCCCAGGCCCTCGGCGGCACCGTCGACAACACCGGGGCGCGCGAGTACGGCGGTACGGCTCTGTCGGTCTCCCGGCCGTCGTCCACCCTCTTCGAGGGCACCCCCGCCGAGCAGTCCGTCTGGATGTCCCACGGCGACGCCTGCTCCGCCGCCCCCGAGGGCTTCACCGTGACGGCGTCCACGGACGTCGTCCCGGTCGCCGCTTTCGAGAACGACGAGAAGCAGCTGTACGGCGTCCAGTACCACCCCGAGGTCATGCACTCCACGCACGGCCAGCAGGTCCTGGAGCACTTCCTCTACCGCGGCGCGGGCCTGACCCCGACCTGGACCACGGGCAATGTGATCGAGGAGCAGGTCGAGGCGATCCGCGAGCAGGTCGGCACCAAGCGCGCCATCTGCGGTCTGTCCGGCGGCGTGGACTCCGCCGTCGCCGCCGCCCTCGTGCAGAAGGCCATCGGCTCGCAGCTGACCTGCGTGTACGTCGACCACGGCCTGATGCGCAAGGACGAGACCGAACAGGTCGAGAAGGACTTCGTGGCGGCCACGGGCGTCCAGCTGAAGGTCGTCGACGCGGAGGAGCGCTTCCTCACCGCGCTCAAGGGCGTCTCCGACCCCGAGGAGAAGCGGAAGATCATCGGCCGCGAGTTCATCCGCGTCTTCGAGCAGGCCCAGGTGGAGATCATCGCCGAGGCCGGCGAGAGCGGCGAGCCGGTCGAGTTCCTCGTCCAGGGCACGCTCTACCCGGACGTGGTCGAGTCCGGCGGTGGCACCGGCACGGCCAACATCAAGTCCCACCACAACGTGGGCGGCCTCCCCGAGGACCTCGAGTTCAAGCTCATCGAGCCGCTGCGCAAGCTGTTCAAGGACGAGGTCCGCATGGTCGGCCAGGAGCTCGGCCTGCCGGAGGAGATCGTCCAGCGCCAGCCCTTCCCGGGCCCGGGTCTCGGCATCCGCATCGTCGGCGAGGTCACCAAGGAGCGGCTCGACCTGCTGCGCGAGGCCGACGCCATCGCCCGCGAGGAGCTGAGCGCGGCAGGCCTCGACCGCGAGATCTGGCAGTGCCCGGTGGTCCTGCTCGCGGACGTGCGCAGCGTCGGCGTCCAGGGCGACGGCCGGACGTACGGCCACCCGATCGTGCTGCGCCCGGTCTCGTCCGAGGACGCCATGACGGCCGACTGGTCCCGGCTCCCGTACGACGTGCTCGCGAAGATCTCCACCCGGATCACGAACGAGGTCCGTGACGTCAACCGCGTGGTCCTCGACGTGACGTCGAAGCCGCCGGGGACCATCGAGTGGGAGTAGTCCCTAGGTCCGTTTGAGAGTGCGCACCGGCTCTCCGGGCCTCCAGATCTCGACGACCAGATACGTGTCGTCCTCGACGTGGGTCCGAACGACCTCCGTCAGCTCGGTGCGGAAGAGGTGGAACGGCTGCGGCGGTTCCACCTCTTTCACGTATGCGCCCTTCGTCGCGCCGTCCTCCACCTCGATCGCCCGCCCGCTGACGCGCACGTCACCGCCGCCCATCCCGGTGCCCGGCCCCGGGTTGGCCTGGAGCGCGAAGCGCGGGTCGCGGCGCAGGTCGAGCGCCTTCAGCGAGTCCGGCATCATGCCGAGCCACAGTTCGCCGTTCAGGAAGCGGACCTCCAGACCGGTGGTGCGGGGCGAGCCGTCCTGGCGCAGGGTGGCCAGGACATGGTGGGTGAAGGCGCCGAAGCGCTCCTTCGCGATGCGCGCGAGCTCGGGTTCGGCCTCCGTGAAAGTTGCCCAGTTCGCTGTCATACGCCGAGTGTGGCGCCCAAACCCGACATCTTCTGTCGTATATCGCGGACGTCAGCGGGTTGCTCGATCTGTCTCAGCAGCCTGAGACCTGGCGCTCCATGCTGTTCACACCCCTGTCCTTGCGTCTCGCAGGGGCCCCGACGAGGCAGGCAGACCGACCCCGCGTAACGGTTGCGCACTCTCTTCACCGAACGGCTCTGTTCTCCTGCGGAAACCGACGGTAACTTCCGCTCCGTAAAGGAACCCAGTGCTGGAGGACACATGCACGGGCCGACCCCGCCACTGCCCCTGCCCACCGATCAGCTGCGATTCGCGATGCCGCCGATGCACGAATCGCCGGCCGACGAGCGGCAGCACCGCAAGGAGCGGCTGGCCGGAGCTTTGCGGATCTTCGGGCGGCTCGGCTTCGAGGACGGGGTCTCCGGACACATCACCGCACGCGACCCCGAGTTCACCGACTGCTTCTGGGTCAACCCGTTCGGCATGCCCTTCCGGCACGTCACGGTGAGCGACCTGGTGCTGGCCAACCAGGACGGTCAGGTGATCGAAGGCCGCTACCACGTGAACCAGGCGGCGTTCACCGTGCACGCCCAGGTCCACGCCGCCCGCCCTGACGTCGTCGCCGTCGCCCACTGCCACTCGGTGCACGGGCGGGCCCTCGCGGCGCTCGGCGATCTGCTGGACCCCATCACCCAGGAGTCCTGCGCCTTCTACGAGGATCACGCCGTTTACGACGCCTACACCGGCGTCGCCGTGGACGCCGAGGCGGGCCGCCGGATCGCGGCCGCGCTCGACAGCCGCAAGGCGCTCGTCCTGCGCAACCACGGGCTGCTGACCGTCGGCGACTCGGTGGACGCGGCGGCGTGGTGGTTCCTGTCGATGGAACGCTCGTGCCAGGTGCAGCTGACCGCGAAGGCGGCGGGACGGCCCGTCCTGATCGACCACCGGCAGGCGGTGGTGACACGGGAGCAACTGGGCGGGGACCTGGTGGCCTGGATCAACTACCAGCCGCTGTGGCAGGACATCAGCCGGAGCGAGCCCGACCTGCTGAGCTGACGGCCGCGCCGGGGTTCGGAATCCGCGCAGCACGTCGCACTGGATGATCTCGGCCATGGAAGAATTCTCGTAGCCCGGTCAACAGGGGCTTTTCGGCGACGGTCAACCGAGGGTTCGTTCTTTCACCCGTCCTGACCGGACCTGGCGGACGCGGGGTGTGTTCCGTACGGCACAATTCGCAGACGTCGCCCGGCAGTTGCGCTGGCGGGTGCGGCTTGGCGATCTGGCGCGGGGAAGGCGGCAGCGGGCGTGGCGGTGCAGGAGGCGAGGCAGGGCGCGGGGCGCGGGAGCGGTCCGGGTGCGCACGAAGGTGGCTGCACCTGTGGGGACTGCCCGCACGGCGCGCGTGAGGGGCACCGGCGCGCGGTCGCCGAATTCCTCGCGAAGCGGGAGGAGTTCGCCTCCGGGCGGGGACTGCCCGCCGCGGTCGCGTACTCCGCGTCCGCATCCCGCCAGTGGGTGTCCGACGAGCTGACCCAGTCCGCGGACCTCGTCGCCGAGCGCGGCCGGGCCGACGGTGAGGCCTGGCTGGGCCGACTGTGGCGGCGGACGGCGGTCGCGGTGTGGGGCCTGGTGGGTGTCCTGCTGCTGGCACAGGCGCTGACGGCGATCGGGGCGGGGTGGAGCGCGGCACGAACAGCCGGGCTGGTCGCGGCCTTGCTGGTGGGCGCCGCGCTGACCGCCGCGGGATATCTGCACCGGGCGCGCGGCGGGGCGCTCGCGCCCCTCGTCGGGGAGGACAACCGGCTGTCGACCTCCCGTGCCGTCGCGGCGAGTTGGGTGCTGTTCGTGTTGTATGCGGTCCTCGTGCTGATCTGCGAGTTGGCGGCGGCCTCGGGGCACGACAGGCGTGACGCGCTGATCGCCGGGCTCGACCTCGCGCGCGGGGTGGGCATGGTGACCGTGGTCGCGGTGGTCAGCGGGACCGCGGTCCTGGTGCGGCGGGTGGTCGGGCTGCGTGTCCTCGGCCAGCGCCTGCAGAAGGTATCCGCCGACCGGCCGCGGGCGGCGGACCTGCTGACGGACGACTCGGGCCGCGGCAGCTTCGCGGACACGCAGTACGTCGTGATCAGCGCGGTCGCCCTGGCCTTCGCGGTGGTACGGCTGGCCCGCCGTCCCGACCAGCTCCCGGACCTCCCGTGGGGTCTCGCACTGCTGGTCCTCGTGTCGGCGGCCACCTACCTGGCGGGGAAATACGCTGAGGGCGGCCGTCCGGTGGTTCTCTCGGTGGTCCGGGCCCGGGAGGCGGGCGATCTGGACGCGCCGATCCGCACGGGCGACGACATCGAGATCCGTGGCGCCGGTTTCGTACCGCCCGGCGCCCAGACGGCCGACCGGCTGTCCCGGATGGTGGTCCGCATAGGCGCGGTTCACGTCCACGTCCCCCTGGTCCCGGTCACCGGCGGCTTCAGCAATCCGACGGACACCCTTTTGACGGTCCCGGTTCCGGCGGACGTGGAGCCGGGAAGTGTCGAGATCCAGGTGGTGACGGCCGCGGGGGTGGAGACGAACCGGGTGGCGATCGACGTGACGGAGTGACGCCCAGTGGTGTGAACACACACTGCGGCCGTCCGATGTGCCTCACGTGCCCTTCCACCCTGTTGTCCACGGTCTCGGGGTCCTGGGCGCGCGCGGGGTGGAGCTTCCAAGGCCGGAAAGTGGAAAAGTCGGCGCGCAGTGGTTGAGCGGGCGCCCCCTTTCGTACGTATGGTCTGTTGCGGGGTCAACGGCATGGCGGGCGAGAGGCGGCGCACAGATGGCTCATGGCATTCGCACGGACTCCCACACTTCCTACTTGGACGAGGGCCGTGACTGGCGGGACACCGCCACCCGGTACGCGCTGCTCCCCCTGCGCGTCTTCCTCGGTGTCACCTTCATCTACGCGGGCGTGGACAAGCTCACCGACAGCGCCTTCATGCACAGCTCCGGCTCCGGCTCGATCGGCGACCTGATGCGCAGCGTGCGCGACTCGTCGGCGATCCCGGCCCTGGTCGACCTGGCGCTGAAGAACCCGGTCGGCTTCGGCTATGTCATAGCCTTCGGTGAACTCGCCGTCGGCATCGGCACGCTCATCGGCCTGCTGGGCCGCCTCGCGGCGTTCGGCGGCGCGCTCATCTCGCTGAGTCTCTGGCTGACCATGAGCTGGGCCTCCAGCCCCTACTACTACGGCAACGACCTCGCCTACCTGATGGCGTGGCTCCCTCTGGTGCTCGCCGGTGCCTCAGTCCTCTCCCTGGACGCCGCCATACGCGCCCGACGGCGGCAACGCGTCGGCGCGTACCGGTAGGACGCGTACTCCCGGGGGCCACGGCGTCCGGGAGTTACGGGGCCGTCGCCCCGTCCCGCTCGGCGCGCCGCTCGCCGCGGGCCGAGCGGCCCTTGCGTATGGCGCGGGTCAGCAGGCCCGCCACGGCCGCGAGACAGAGACCGCCGTTGACCACCGGGATGATCGCGAACCACGGTGTCTCCCAGACCCCGCTCGTGTCGCCCAGGTAGACGACACCGGCGGCGGTCAGGGCCATGCCCGCTATCAGCCGGCCGGGCTGGAACTCATGACGCAGCACGGGTCACCTCCACCTGTCCCACGCCGACCTGGAGGCCGAGGCGGAGCGTGGCCCCGTTCTTCGTCCCCGATGTGGGGGAGAGCGTCATCTGCTCGTGCCTGCCCGGTTGCACGTCCACGTCCTTCTTGGAGTCGCCCGGCAACTGGATGTCGCCGAGACCTGTGTCGATCTTCAGCTTCACGGTGACGTCCTCCGGGACCACCACCTTGAGCCGGCCCACGCCGACCTCCGCCCGCGTCGTCACCGTCTGGCCCTTGGCGAGTCTGAGACCGCTGAGGTCCAGGGTGCCGACGCCGGTGCCCAGGTCGTACGTCCCCCGGACGGCGGTCGCAGAGGCCGGTGCCCAGGTCGTGCGCGCCCAGTGCGTGCTGATGTCCTTCGGCAGGGCCGCCGACGCTGCGAGCAGCCCCGCCGTGAGTATCGCAAGGAAGACCGAGCCCGCACCCGTACGCCCCAGGAACGAGCTGACCGCGATACCCGCGCCGAATACGACGAGCGCACTCCCCAGACCCGTCTGCAGGCTCGTGCCGAGCGCCTGGTCGTCCCAGGTCAGTCCGGTGCCCAGAGCACCCGCGAGCAGGGCGAACAGGAACACCCAGCCGCCGATCCAGCGCGGACCCCGCGGCCGCGGCCGGTCCGCTGTCCTTGTCTGCTGTGCGTACGACGAGCCGCGGGCGCCGTCGACCGCCGCCGCGACGTCACGGCCGGGGATGTCGCTGGGGCCCCACAGGTAGCCGGTGCCGCCCACGTGGGTGCCGTCCTTGACGATGGGCTCGCGCCACCAGGAGGGGTGGGAGGCGGGGACGGGCGGTGCCGTGGCCTCCGGTGGGGCGTCGGCCACTGCCTGCGCGGCGAGCGCGTCGGGGTCGGGGGCTCCGCGCTGCCGCGACCAGTAGCCAGCACCGGCGAGGAGCAGGGACAGGATGGCGGCGAAGGTCAGTACCCCGCCGTTCCTGAGCATCGACAGGAAGACCCCGCAGCCCACCAGCGCGAAGAGCACCGCGGCCAGGCCGTGACCGTCGACGCGGCCGGTCAGCAGCTTGCGGATCTCGTTCTCCTCCTCGTCCTCGTAGGGGACGAGGAGCCAGACGAAGCCGTAGAAGATCAGGCCGAGGCCGCCCGTCGCGGACAGCACCGCGAGCACGATCCGGAAGATCACCGGGTCCATGTCGCACTGCCGGGCCAGACCGGCACAGACGCCCCCCAGCATCTTGTACCGCCGGTCACGCCGAAAGCGCCCGGGTCCCAGAACCAGCTCCGGGCCTTCGCCCTCGGGTTTGCGTGCGCCTCCGGGTCCGGGTTCGCGCCCGGGGGCGTCTGCGCCTCCGGGTCCGTGTTCGCGCCCGGGTGCGCCTTCGTGTGTGGGTTCGCTGCCGGGTCTGCGTTCGTCCGCGGGTCCACCTGAGTGCCCGGACGCGTGCTTCCCCGCGTCGGCGCGGTCACGCGGAGCTGCGCCCGCGTCCTCGCCCCTGACCCCGTTTTCCCGCACGGCCGCATCCTGCCGCACGGTCGTGTCCTCCTGCGCCCGCGACTCCCCTCCCGCGGCGGGGCCGTGCCCTGAGCCGGGGCCCCGCCCCGCTGCCGCGTGCTGCTGATCTGCCATGCGTCCATGGTCTCCGCCCCGGCGGCGCGGCGGCAGTCGGGACGACCCTGGCCGAACCCTGAAATCTGCCCTGACAGCTGCCGGGGGAACTGTTCGATCACCGAATTCGAAGATCAGGGGAGTCTAGGGGGCCGACCCTGATGTCCCGGTGCTCCGGACGTGTGACCATCGATGGCATGCCGGACGCCGCAGCGATGCCCCTCGCCGACCCGCGGCCGCCGCGCAAGCTCTACCGCAGCAGCGACGGACGCTGGCTCGGGGGCGTGGCGCGGGGGCTCGCCGGGCATCTCGGCCTGCCCGTGATCTGGGTGCGGCTCGTCTTCGTCGGCCTGATGACGGCCGACGGCCTCGGCGCGCTGCTGTACGCCGCCTTCTGGTTCTTCGTCCCGCTCGGCGTCGGCGGTGTCGACGACCGGCGCCCCTCGTCCCTCGTCGGCACCGAGGCCTCGCCCGACGGCCGGCGCAGACTGGTCGCCCGCAGGCCCGACCGGGGTCAGATCGTCGCCCTGCTGCTCATGGTCGTCGTGGCGCTGACCTTCGTGGGCAGCGTGAACCTCGGCAGCGGGGCCAAGGCGTACCTCATTCCGGCCGTCCTCGTCGCCGCAGGCGTCGCCCTGGTCTGGCGTCAGGCGGACAACGCTCGGCGGGCCCGCTGGATGGAGGTCGGCAGTCGTCGGCGCACCCTCACCCTGCTGCGCGCCGCGGCCGGCGTCCTGTTGGTCACCGCGGGCGTCTCCGGCATCTTCGTGCTGCAGGGCTCCGCGGCCCACCTCGGCTCGGTCCTCCAGGCGGCGCTCGCGGTCCTCGTCGGCGTCACGCTGCTCGCCGGTCCCTACCTCGTCCGGATGACCCAGGACCTGTCCGAGGAGCGCTTGATGCGCATCAGGGCCCAGGAGCGCGCGGAGGTCGCCGCCCACGTCCACGACTCGGTCCTGCACACCCTGACCCTGATACAGCGCAACGCGGAGAACGCGAACGAGGTACGCCGTCTCGCCCGCGCCCAGGAACGCGACCTGCGCGCCTGGCTCTACAAGCCGGAGGGCACGGGCAAGGACGAGGACGAGGAGCCCGACACCCTCGCGGAGGCGGTCCGGCGCAACGCGGCGGAGGTGGAGGACAAGCACGGCGTCCCCATCGAGGTCGTCATCGTCGGCGACTGCCCCCTCGACGAGCGGATCGGCGCACAGATGCAGGCCGCGCGCGAAGCGATGGTGAACGCCGCCAAGTACGGTGGCGAGGGCGGCGCCGTCCAGGTCTATGCCGAGGTGGAGGGGAGGACCGTCTTCCTGTCCGTCCGCGACCGCGGCCCCGGCTTCGACCTCGACGCGATACCCGCCGACCGTATGGGTGTCAGAGAATCGATCATCGGCCGCATGGAGCGCAACGGCGGCACGGCACGGCTGCGCGCCGTTCCGGGCGGAGGCACGGAGGTCGAGCTGGAGACGGAGAGGGTGGAGAAGACGTCATGAGCGACACGAACGAGCCGGCCGGCCCGGCGGAGCCGGAGCGCGCGAGCGGGGGCGCCGGGGAGCGGCGTGTGCGGGTCGTGCTCGTCGACGACCACCGTATGTTCCGTACGGGCGTCCAGGCCGAGATCGGGCAGACGGAGCGGACCGGGGTCGAGGTCGTCGGCGAGGCCGCGGACGTCGACCAGGCGGTGAGCGTCATCACCGCAACCCGTCCCGAGGTGGTCCTCCTCGACGTCCATCTGCCGGGCGGCGGCGGAGTCGAAGTGCTGCGCCGGTGCGCGCCCTTGATGGCCGACGCCGAACGGCCGGTCCGTTTCCTCGCCCTGTCCGTCTCGGACGCGGCGGAGGACGTGATCGGGGTCATCCGCGGCGGCGCACGCGGCTATGTCACCAAGACCATCACCGGCTCGGACCTCGTCGACTCCATCTTCCGAGTGCAGGACGGCGACGCCGTGTTCTCGCCGCGGCTGGCCGGCTTCGTCCTCGACGCCTTCGCCTCGACCGACGCCCCGCCCGTCGACGAGGACCTCGACCGCCTCACCCAGCGCGAGCGCGAGGTCCTGCGCCTCATCGCCCGCGGCTACGCGTACAAGGAGATCGCCAAGCAGCTGTTCATCTCGGTGAAGACGGTCGAGTCCCATGTCTCGGCGGTCCTGCGCAAGCTGCAGCTGTCGAACCGGCATGAGCTGACACGCTGGGCGACGGCGCGACGGCTGGTGTGACGGACCGCTCGACGCCCACGTCCGACCCCGGTTCGCCGGGGCACCGACGGCGGCTCACACCACCCGGGTGGCCCCCGCGAACGGCATGTCGTCGATCGAGGCCAGCCGTACCGGCGCCGACGGGTTCGGTGCGTGGATCATCTGGCCGTTCCCGACGTAGAGCCCCACATGGCTGATCCCGGAGTAGAAGAACACCAGATCACCGGGGAGCAGTTCGGAGCGCGAGACGCGGCGTCCCGCGTCGATCTGGGAGTAGGTCGTCCGCGGCAGCGAGATGCCCGCCGAGCGGTACGCGGCCTGTACCAGGCCGGAGCAGTCGAAGGCGTCGGGGCCGGTGGCGCCCCAGACGTAGGGGCTGCCGAGCTTGCCGTACGCGTACGCCACCGCGGCCCCCGCACGAGCGTTGGGGGCTTGCGCGGCCGCCGCCGCGGCCGACACCGGCGCCAGGCCCCGTACCGCGTCACGCGACGCCCGCCCGGCGCCCCCGTACGCCGTGAGCTGTGCCCGCTGCCCGTCCGTCAGCCGGGACAGCAACTGCCGTGCCTCGCCCAGCTTCCCGGTGATGGTCCGCTTCTGCCGGCGCAACTCCTCCTGCCGTGACTTCAGGGAGGCCAGTTCCACCCGCGCCGCCCCGCGCAGTCGTTCGATCTCCCGCAACTGCGCGCGCACGCGCCCCACGGCGGCCGTCTGCCGGCTGTCGACCCGCTCGGCGAACGCCGCGTCGTCGAGGTACTGCCCTGGATCCGAGGAGAGCAGGAGTTGCACCGCGGGGTCGACGCCTCCGTTGCGGTACTGCGCCGCCGCGGCGGAACCCAGCGCCTCACGTGCCGAGTTGAGCCGGTCCGTCCGGCGAGCGGCCTCGTCCCGCAGCGCGTTGAGTCGTTCCTGGGCCTCGTCGGCCTTCTCCTTCGCCCCGTCGTACTTCTCGGTGGCGGCCTCCGCCTCCTGGTACAGCTTGTCGAGCTTGGCCTTGACCTGAGCCGGGGAGAGCTGTGGCTCGGCGTGCCCCGTGCCGTCGAGGCCGGTCGCGGTCGCTGCTCCCGCGAGGGCGATCGTGGCGGCGGTACGGGCCGTGTTGCCGCCGAGCGAACGCTGTCTGGGTTTGCGGTGCGCTGCCACCTGGACGTCCCGTCCTTTCGTACGACCGCCGGGCCACGCGGGGTGTTACGCGTCCGGCGGCGGCGCGCACAGGGGGAGCAGGCCGCCGCCGGACCTTCTCGGCGGTGGTGTCCGACTGCCGCCCCTGGCCCGGGCGGCGGTGGGGAGCCGGTCACCTGGTGGAGGACGCTAAACCTCACCGTGACCGGGTCGTGACGCAAAGTACGGAACTGGCGCGACCGGACTGCCCGTGACCGTATGCGACCGTGATCCCGTCTCAGGAGCACCGACTTCACGCTGTGCGATGACCGATGCGATGGTTCTCGGGCACGAGGAGCTGACGGAGTGCTAGGGGGCGCATATACGCGGGCCCCGGCGGCCGTGCGAGCGCCTCGCATCCGCGGGCCGGTGTCGGTGACCCGTGCGCCCCCGATTAGGCTCCGGGCCCATGGACGTACTCATCCATCTCTTCGTCGGCCTGCACATCGTCGGTATCGCCGCGCTCCTCGGCGGCTTCCTCACCCAGATGAAGGCGATGGGCCAGGGCACGGCCCGCTTCGTGCCCGGGATGCTCCACGGCGCGCTGACCATGCTGGTCACGGGTGTGGTGCTGGTCGGCCTCAACCAGGCGGACCACCACTCGGTGAACACGATCAAGATCGGCGTCAAGCTGGCCCTGCTGATCGTGATTCTCGGCCTGGTCTACGTCAAGCGTGACGAGGAGAAGGTCGAGAAGCCCCTCTTCGCCCTCGTCGGCGCGCTGACCACCGCGAACATCTTCATCGCGGTGCTCTGGACCTGACGCCTCCCAGGGCCGACCGGACGGCTCCCGCGAGGACCGCGCACCAGGCGGCCACCGCGACCCACAGCAGCACATGGCCCAGGTCGCGCAGCCAGGGCACGCCGACGGCGGTGGCGACGGACAGCGCCGCCACCGCCGTCATCCCCATCGGGAAGACGGTCGCCCAGCGCCGCACGTCGTAGCGGAGCCGTGGCCGGAGCAGTTCTGTCGCCGCCAGCATGCAGTAGCAGAAGAGAGCGAGGACGAGGAGGGCGACGCTCACGCCCCGCAGGACGCCGTTGTCGTCGTTGTTCCAGAGGTAGAGCCCACTGTGTCCGGCGGCGACGAGCCGCGACCCGGCCAGTGCGGAGATGGCGAGGCCGCCGCCCATGACCCAGTGGTCCCCCGCACCGGTCGCCACCTCCCGCAGGTCGAAGCACCGCAGCCCGACCAGGTAGAACACCAGCCCGAGCCAGAAGAACACCAGCGCCGTGTGCGCGAGCCACGCCACTCCCACTGCCGCCGCGAGCACCGCTCCGAGCACCGCGATGCTCTCCGTCGCCACGCACCCGAGGAACACGGCCCCCGGCATGGGGCGCGTCCAGCGACGGACGACCGGGAGGACCAGGGCCGCCCACAGCACGACGGCCAGCGCCAGGAACGCCTCGTCGAGCGGCTGCCGGACCAGGACGGACACCCCCGTGCCCAGCGTGGCGGTCGCCGCGACGGGCGTGAGCGCGGTCGCGGAGAGCGCCCCGGCCTGCTGCCGGGCGTGTTCCCGCAGTGCCCGTACGACGAGATCGGCGACGAGCCCCAGCCAGCCGACGGCCGCCAGGGCCAGGGCGACGCGGGAGAGGACGCCGTAGCCCGTCAGGTGCAGCCCGACCGAGAGGACGCCGGTCGCCATCACGGCGGCTCCGGTGGCGGGCGGACGCTGCGCCCACCGGACGCGGAGCGCGGAGGTGCCTGACATGCGCCCGATGCTAGGGACGCGCACGCCGGTTCCCTGCGGGGCACGCGCGCGGAGGCCGAAAACAACCCCACGCGCGCGTGCCGCACGAAGACGCCACGCGCGTGGCGTGCTTCCTCGGCTTACGCGCGCGTGGCGTGCGGAAACCGGAAGAAACGGGAAGCAGAGACTCAGGCGGGCCGCACCACACTGTGGATGATCGAGGAGC
This sequence comes from Streptomyces sp. NPDC022910, assembly GCF_055561075.1. NCBI lineage: Bacteria > Bacillati > Actinomycetota > Actinomycetes > Kitasatosporales > Streptomycetaceae > Streptomyces > Streptomyces sp. NPDC022910. Next base: position 159,868 of record NZ_JBVHHL010000005.1, on the reverse strand, counting down.
CGGCGTAGTAGATCGACTCCTCGCGGACGTACGCGCCCGGTTTGGGGGCGTGGATCATCATGCCGTTGCCGATGTAGATCCCGACGTGGCTGATGTCGTCGTAGAAGAAGATCAGGTCCCCGGGCTGGGCGTCGGCGAGCGTGACCGTCGTGCCGGCGTTCACCTGGTCGTACGTGGTGCGCGGGAGCGTCACCCCGGCGGCCTTCCAGGCGGCCTGGGTCAGGCCCGAGCAGTCGTACGAACCGGGTCCGGTAGCGCCCCACACATAGGGCTTGCCGATCTGGGCGCGGGCGAACGCGAGAGCCTTCGCCGCCTTCGTCGCGTACGAGGAGTCCGTGGTGGAGGACTCCGAGGAGCCGGTCGTGGGGGTCGAGGACGGCTGCGACTGAGCCGCCTGCTGCTCGGCTGCCCGCTGCTGGGCCGCCTGCTGCCGCGCCAGCTCCTCCGCCTGGCGCTGGGCCTCCTCCTGCTTCTGCTTCTCGATCGCGGCGAGCCGCGCCTTCTCCTCGGCGGTGAGCTTGGTCAGCAGCTCCCGCGCGGCGGAGAGCTTCTGCTGGATTTCCGTCTTGGTCGACTGGAGGGTCGTCTGCGACTCGGTGAGCGTCTGCAGACTCTTGGTGGCCTCCTGCCGCCTCTTCATCGTCACGGCCTGGTCCGTGACGTACTCGTCGACCGCTTCCTTCTGGCGGCCGGTGAGCCGGCTCATCAGCTGTGTCTGGTCGAAGTAGTCCTGGGGCGTGTCGGCCAGCAGGAAGGTGGCAGTGTCGGGGGCCGCCGCCCCGGTGCGGTACTGCGCGGCGGCGAAGGAACCCAGTTCGTCCCGCGCCTCGTTGAGCTTCTGCGTGCGCTGGGCGACATCGTCGAGGAGTGTGTCGACCTGTTTGCGCTGCTTGGTCGTCTTCTCCTTGGCCGCGTTGTACTTGTCGGTGGCCGACTCGGCCTGGCGGTAGAGGTCGTCGACCTTCTTCTCGACCTCCTCGACGCTCGGCTTGTTGTCGGCGGAGGGGGCGGCGTTGGCCGTCTGGGCGAGCAGGGCCACGGAGGTGAGGGCTGCTGTCGCGAGAGCGGGTGTCCGTATGCCTGCGATGCGCGTGCCCGAGGGGCGCGCCTTGCGGTGCGGCGCCATGCGAGGCGACTCCTTCTGTACTCCGCCTACCGAGTTAGCTGTCGGGTTCGGGCGGGTGGATCCGGAAGGTGTGCCCTACGGCCGTGCCCCACAGGGCGGTTGGCCGATTCACCCCAAGGTCGGGTGGGTCCCCGGCTCCGGGCTGCCGTGAGGCGCACCGGACTCGGCGGAGGCCGCGCGGCCCGGCGACCTTCGCCGGTGGGGGTCGTGCGGCCCGCCGGGAACGCTAGCCAACTGATGTGGCTCGTGTGAAGGTTGATGTGCGATATGCCCGATACATTTTTGTGACCTTTGATGGAGGGTCCCGCCGTCCGTGGTCAATGCGCCGGTATTTGTGGAGAGTTAAGCGGATTCGCCGTGTGGCAGTGCACGCTTGCCCGATCGATTGCGGATCGTGAACGGACGGTCGCGGACGGCGAAGGGTCGTCGAGCGATCCACTCCGGAAGATCGCAGGGCCCGCGCCACGCTCCCGCAGACGGAGTTCGCGGGGCGGCGGCCGCTTGTCAGTGAGGAGCCCTAGACTCGGAGAGCGATGAGCAGCCTCTTTGACGACAGCTTCCTGGCGGACCTCAAGGCCACCTCGGCCCGTGAGGAGGAGCCCCCGCCGCCCGAGGACGATCACGCTCCGGAGTCGGTTCCGGACGATCTGTTCGGCGGGCGGTTCGACGTGCCGCCGGACCGGGACGCCTACTACCGCGACGGCGCCCCCCGCCCCGTCGTCGACCCCCAGGCGCTGCTCGAGGGGCTGAACGAGAACCAGCGCGCGGCCGTCGTGCACGCCGGTTCCCCCCTGCTCATCGTGGCCGGCGCCGGTTCCGGCAAGACCCGCGTGCTCACGCACCGTATCGCCTATCTGCTGGCCGAGCGGGGGGTGCACCCCGGGCAGATCCTCGCCATCACCTTCACCAACAAGGCCGCGGGTGAGATGAAGGAGCGCGTCGAGCGGCTCGTCGGCCCCCGCGCGAACGCGATGTGGGTGATGACCTTCCACAGCGCGTGCGTCCGCATCCTGCGGCGGGAGAGCAAGAAGCTCGGCTTCACGTCCTCCTTCTCGATCTACGACGCCGCCGACAGCAAGCGCCTGATGGCCCTCGTCTGCCGCGACCTGGACCTCGACCCCAAGCGCTTCCCGCCCAAGTCCTTCAGCGCCAAGATCTCCAACCTGAAGAACGAGCTGATCGACGAGGAGGACTTCGCCGCCCAGGCCACCGACGGCTTCGAGAAGACCCTCGCCCAGGCGTACGCGCTCTACCAGTCCCGCCTCCGGGAGGCGAACGCGCTCGACTTCGACGACCTGATCATGACGACGGTCAACCTGCTGCGCGCCTTCCCGGGCGTCGCCGGGCACTACCGCCGCCGGTTCCGCCACGTCCTCGTGGACGAGTACCAGGACACCAACCACGCGCAGTACGCCCTCGTCCGGGAACTCGTCGGCACCTCCGAGCACCCCGTGGACGTGCCGCCCGACGACCACGACCTGCGGCCGGCCGAACTGTGCGTCGTCGGCGACGCCGACCAGTCGATCTACGCCTTCCGCGGCGCGACCATCCGCAACATCCTCCAGTTCGAGGAGGACTACCCGGACGCCACCACGATCCTCCTGGAGCAGAACTACCGCTCCACACAGACGATCCTGAGTGCCGCCAACGCGGTCATCGAGCGCAACGAGTCGCGCCGCCCCAAGAACCTGTGGACCAACGCGGGCGCGGGCGCACGGATCACCGGCTATGTCGCCGACACCGAGCACGACGAGGCGCAGTTCGTCGCCGACGAGATAGACCGCCTCACCGACCAGGGCGAGGCGAAGGCCGGCGACGTCGCCGTCTTCTACCGCACGAACGCCCAGTCCCGAGTCTTCGAAGAGGTCTTCATCCGCGTCGGCCTGCCCTACAAGGTCGTCGGAGGCGTCCGCTTCTACGAGCGCAAGGAGGTCCGGGACGTCCTTGCGTACCTGCGGGTGCTGGCCAACCCGGAGGACTCCGTGCCGCTGCGGCGGATCCTGAACGTGCCGAAGCGAGGGATCGGCGACCGCGCCGAGGCGATGATCGACGCCCTGGCCCAGCGGGAGAAGATCAGCTTCCCGCAGGCGCTGCGCCGCGTGGACGAGGCCTACGGCATGGCGTCCCGCTCGACCAACGCGGTCAAGCGGTTCAACGCTCTGATGGAAGACCTGCGAACGATCGTGGAATCGGGCGCGGGACCGGCCACCGTCCTGGAAGCGGTGCTCGAACGCACCGGCTACCTCGCAGAGTTGCAGGCCTCGACCGATCCGCAGGACGAGACCCGCATCGAGAACCTCCAGGAACTCGCCGCTGTCGCCCTCGAGTTCGAGCAGGAGCGGGGCGAGGGCGCAGCGACCACAGGGGCCGCCGTCCCCGGAGGCACGCTGGCCGACTTCCTGGAGCAGGTCGCCCTGGTCGCCGACTCCGACCAGATCCCCGACGAGGAGGAGGGGGGCGGCGTCATCACCCTGATGACCCTGCACACCGCCAAGGGCCTCGAGTTCCCGGTGGTCTTCCTGACCGGCATGGAGGACGGCGTCTTCCCGCACATGCGCGCGCTCGGCCAGACCAAGGAACTGGAGGAGGAGCGGCGCCTGGCGTACGTCGGCATCACACGCGCGCGGGAACGGCTGTACCTCACGCGGTCGGCCATGCGCAGCGCCTGGGGCCAGCCCTCGTACAACCCGCCCTCGCGCTTCCTGGAGGAGATCCCGGACCAGCACGTGGAGTGGAAGCGGACGGGCGCTTCCTCCGCTCCCGTGTCGTCGGGTCCGCTCTCGGGCGTGGCGGCCTCGCTGTCGTCCTCCCGGTCGCGGTCCTCGGCTGCGGGCGCGTCCGGCTTCGCCACGCGCCGGGGCGGCGCGACAGAGAGGCCGGTGATCCCTCTGGCGGTCGGCGACCGCGTCACGCATGACCAGTTCGGCCTGGGTACGGTCGTCGGCGTGAACGGCACGGGGGCGAACGCAGAGGCGACGATCGACTTCGGGGACACCAAGCCGAAGCGGTTGCTGCTGCGGTACGCGCCGGTGGAGAAGCTGTAGCCCCCATAGTTGAGCCCCCGCCGAACGGCGGGGGCTCAACTATGGGTTGGATCAGGTCGGGTCCAGCCCGTGACTCCGCAGCCAGGGCAGCGGGTCTATCGCGGAGCCTCCGCTCGGCCGCACCTCGAAGTGCAGATGTGGCCCGGTGGAGTTGCCCGAGTTGCCGGAGTACGCGATCGGCTCGCCGGCCTTGACGGTCGTCCCGCTGGCGACCCGGTAGCTGGAGAGGTGGCAGTACCACGTCTCCGTGCCGTCCTTCGCAGTCACGATCATCATGTTGCCGTAGGCGCTGTTCCACTGCGTGCGGACCGTGCCGTCGGTCGCGGCCATCACCGTCGTGCCGTACGAGACCGGAAAGTCGATACCGGTGTGCACGGACATCCAGTTGATGCCGGCCTGACCGAAGTAGGCGCTGAGCCCCCTCTGCGTGACAGGCAGGGCGAACTTCGGACGCAGCCGCTCCTTGAGTGCCGCCTCCGCCGCCGCCTTCTTCTTCTCGGCCGCCTGTTGGGCCTTGAGGTCGATGCGTTCCTGCGTGCGACTGGCCCGGTCAGCGAAGTCGTTCGCCCCCGCGGAGAGGCTCTCGAGCTGGGAGTCCAGCTTGTTGTTGGCGGCGGACGGCTTCACCGGAGTCACGGGGGAGGCACTCGTCGTCCTGCCGTCCTCCCCGGCCGTGCCGACGGACGCGGCGGCGATCCCGGCGACCCCCATCACGCACGCCGACGGCACGGCGACCGTCAGAAGTGCGGACCGCTTCGCCGGGGGACGCCGCCGGGACCGGTTGGAGGCGCGGGAGGCGGCACGCGGGGCCGGGGCGGGAGTGATCTCCTCCTGGTCCTCGAGCAGCGGAGCGTCGCCGGATGCCTCGTCGGCCTCCGACCCGCCGTCTTCGGCGGTCGTTTGCCCGTACGGGAGCCGATCGAAGGCTTCGGCTTCGAAGACCGCGGTGGCCTGCTCGTCGAAGGGCTCGGCCTGGTCGAACGCCCCGGTCGCCCGCTGGTCGAAGGACTCGGGGACCACGTGCTCGAAGGCCGCCGTCGCGGTCGCCGCCTTGGCGTGCTGCTCGTGCGTCTCGTACTCGGAGGCGCCACCCGAGTTCCACTGCGTGGCGTCGTACGCGCCCGTGTCGGAGGCCTGCATGCCCCAGTCCCACTGGTGGGCCGGGTCCGTCGGCTGATCGGCCCCGAGCCAGGCATGCCCGTCCCACTGGCCGGTGGCATCGGGGGACGACGTGGCCTGCGCGGGGATGCCGGCGAGCTGCTGATATCCGACGGCCCAGGCCGTCGTGTCATGGGCGCCCGTGTCGAACGCGGCGTGGTGCTGGGCGGCGTACGCGTCGTAGTTCAGCGTCTGGTACGTGCCGGCACCGAGGGTCGCGTGGCTGTCGGCGGCCCACTGCGTGGCGTCGTACGAACCGGTCGAGTCGTGGCCCGGGAGGTCACCGAAGAGGGGGTCGGCCGCGAAGGTCGTGGCGGTGTGGCCGACGGTGCCGAAAGCGGTTGCGGAGGCGTCGGCGTAAGTCGTGAACTCACCGTACTGGCCACCCTGCCCGCCGTACGACGCATAGTGCGCCGAGTCGGCATCGGGGGCCGGAGCCGGGGGAGTTGCGGTCCCCGACGGGTGACGGTCGTTCACCAACTTCTCTTTCGCCTCGACAACAGGGGCTGGCAGAGCAGTGCGGCGACTGTACCCGGCGGTATGCGGGCGCGACAATCTTCGGCAGGTTTCCCTCCGGCAGGAAACGGGCATTCGGCCGTGTTTCGGCGGCCCTCGGCAAGGCTTTGGTGCTGCGTTCGATGAATGTTCGAGGGCGTGCCGGTATCCGGGAACTGTCGGGCGGCCGGGTCGGAGCTGTGCCGAGCGAGGGTGCGGGCTGTCTTCCGGTGGCGGTGTCGGCCGGGGGCGGAGGGGCTCAGGCCACCGTCAGACCGTCGGTGTGGGCGGCGGTTGCTCCTGGCTGTTCGAGGTCCAGTGCCTGTCGTATCCCTGTCGCGACGGCGGGGTGCACCGGCAGCGCGAGGTGGCCGATACCGCTGACCCGTATGTTCTGCGCCTGCAGGTCGGGGTGGTCGACACACGCTGTCTCCAGCGGATCCATCAGAGGATCCAGATCGCTCCAGAAGCTCACGAAGTGCGTACGGCAGCCGGGGGCGGGCTCGCGCAGCTCCTCGATCAACTCGGAACCGGGGCGCATCTGGCGAACGATCGGGTGCGCGTTCGCGAGCGGCGCGACGCGGGTGCCCGAGTGGGGTGTACCCAGCGTCACGAGTGTACGGACGTGGAGGTCGCCACCGAGGCGCTGCACGTAGTACCGCGCGATCAGTCCGCCCAGGCTGTGTCCGACGACGTCCACCCGCTCCTGCCCGGTGCGCTCGCAGAGCTCCTCGATGTGGCGGCCGAGCAGCTCGGCGGCGGTCCGGATGTCACACGTCAACGGAGAGTAGTTCAGTGACTCGATGTGCTGACGCCCGTGCTGCGTGAGGTTACGGCGCAGCAGGACGAATACCGAGCGGTTGTCGATGAAGCCGTGGAGCAGGATGACCGGGGGTTTGGCCTCGGTCGGCAGCGTGGCGGTGTCCGGAGGGGGTGGCAAGGGCGCCGAATGGCGCTCCTGGATGATTCCCGAGGGGTAGAGGAGCAGATGCCCGGCGAGGATCGCGAGCTCCAGGGCGGTCGCCTTCAGAAGGGCAAGGGAGAGTCCGGCCAGCCTGATGGGGAACAGGCGCTGGCACAGCGGAAGCAACGGCTGCAAGGGCTGCACTGCCCTGGTGACCATCATGGCCGACCTCCCGTCGGCGCACGCGAGGACGCCTCTGTCCCCCGTGAGCCCTCATGGAAAGCCGATTGCGGCGGTGTCCTGCGGGGCAGGTGCCGCCGGTGCGGCCGTGCCGCGGATGCGGCGCGTGCGACGCCGGTGACACGACGGACGCCTTTTTCGTCGCAATGACGCGATGCCGTCCGTCTTCGTGGCGCGGTACCCGCCCTCCTCGTACGGGTGTGGCTCCCCGCTGTCGTGCCCGTGCAAATCCTTTCGCCGACGAGCCCACCACCACGGCGCCCCGCTGGCGGTGCGGTGGTGCGGCCGCCTCGTAGCGGCTCTCCTTGCGCACGATCTCCTCGGTGCACGGCGCGCGAGCCGCCGTTGACTGCGGCGCGTGTGCCGCGGAGAGGGGAGACCCTGCGCGGCGAATGTGTCCCACTGTGTGATTTCCCCCTCGGTCCGCACCGTGAAACTGCCGGTTGCGGGATGCTGGCGATAACGTTCGTTCACTTCCCGCGTCGATGCGGCGCGGGGCGCCTGTGCCGTGACGGGTGCAGTGCGCCTGTTCCGCGGGGACTGTGGGGCGGGCGGGTTCACGCGTCCGTCGGTGCGGAATGCGCCGACCGTGTGGTCCGCGTGTCCGCCGGTGGGGTGATGTGGCGGCAGTGCGATAGATCGGTACAGGGTGGAGTAGTCGCTTCATGGAGGCAGTGATGGGTGTGGCAGCCGGTCCGATCCGCGTGGTGGTGGCCAAGCCGGGGCTCGACGGCCACGACCGCGGGGCCAAGGTGATCGCGCGGGCGCTGCGCGATGCGGGTATGGAGGTCATTTACACCGGCCTCCACCAGACACCCGAGCAGATCGTCGACACGGCGATCCAGGAGGACGCCGACGCGATCGGTCTGTCGATCCTGTCCGGCGCGCACAACACGCTGTTCGCCGCGGTGATCGACCTGCTGAAGGAGCGCGACGCGGAGGACATCCTGGTCTTCGGCGGCGGGATCATCCCCGAGGCGGACATCCCTGCGCTGAAGGAGAAGGGCGTTGCGGAGATCTTCACGCCCGGGGCCACGACCGCCTCGATCGTGGACTGGGTGCGGGCGAACGTACGCCAGCCGGCAGAGGCGTAACGCTCCGCGCTCGGTGGCGGGGAGGGACCTGGTGAGGGACCTTGAGCTCGCCCTGGGGATCCCCGCGAGCGAAGTCGAGCATGAGGCGTTCGAGGACGAGGCCGTTCAGGCCGAGTCGGGGGCCCGGGAGCGGTAACCCCGACGGGACGGGACGGTCCGAGCCGGTCAGGGCCGGGGGCGAATCTTCCCCCCGGCCATCCCCGTCCCGTGCGGTTCCGGGCATCCCGAGGCCGTCCCGTGCCCCACTTCACGGCTCCCCCAGTTCCTCCCGCATCGTCGCGCGCAGGCGCAGCGTCGTCGTCAGGCGCTGGAACGCCTCCGCCCAGTAGCCGCCGGCTCCCGGCGACGCGTCCTCCGGCTCGTCGGGTATCGCCGCCAGCGCGTCGAGTCGGCTCGCCTCCGCGGGATCGAGGCAGCGCTCCGCCAGGCCCATCACCCCGCTGAAGCTCCACGGGTAACTTCCCGCGTCCCGGGCGATGTTGAGTGCGTCCACGACCGCCCCTCCGAGAGGAGCGGCCCAGGGGACCGCGCACACCCCGAGGAGTTGGAACGCCTCAGACAGACCGTGCGTGGCGATGAACCCCGCGACCCAGTCGGCCCGTTCCGCCGCGGCCAGCGTCGACAGCAGCTTGGCCCGCTCGGCCAGTGACACCGCTCCCGGGCCCCCGGCCTCCGGCGCCGAGGGCCGTCCGAGCAGGGCCCGGGACCAGCCGGGGTCCCGCTGCCGTACCGCCGCCCGGCACCATGCCGCGTGCAGTTCGTCCCGCCAGTCGTCCGCCACCGGGAGAGCGACGATCTCCTCCGGCGTACGCCCCCCGAGTCGTGCCGTCCATGCGCCGAGTGGTGCCGCCTCCACCAACTGGCCGAGCCACCACGACCGTTCGCCGCGCCCCGCCGGAGGTTTGGGCACCACTCCGTCGCGCTCCATGCCCGGATCGCACTCGTGCGGCGCCTCGACCACGATCATGGGTTCGCCCCGCGTGCGGTCGACCGCCACACAGGCCGCCGCCCGCGCCGCCATCCGCCCGGCCAGGGCCGAGCCCGGCAGCGCCGACAGCAACTCCGCCGCCGTCGCCCGGACATTGCGGCTCCGATCGGAGAGCGCCTGTTCCAGGAACGGCTCGTCCGCAGGCTCCAGTCCCGTACGGAGCGAGTCGAGGAACATCAGGCGGTCCTCGGCCCGCTCCGTCGCCCAGGTGGCGGCCAGCAGTTCGCGGGCGGCGGCCGGCTTCCGCGTACGAAGTGCGGTGAGCAGCGCGACCCGTTCCGCGAACAGGCCTTCCTGCCAGAGGGGTTGGGCGCGATCCGTCTCTTCCGGCGGCGGTCCGGACCCGCCGCCGGGCGTGGAGCGCAGCGCGAAACGCCAGTCCGGGTTCAGCCGGGCCAGCCACAGGGCCCGCGGGCCGGCGAAGGCCAGCGCCGCCGGCCGCAGGTCCGTGCGGCCGCGCGCCGCGTCCAGGAGCGCCGGCAGCGTTTCCGGGGGTGGCGCGAAGCCGCGTGCGTTGGCCAGGGACAGCCACTGCGGCAGCAGCTCCATGAGGTCCGGGGCCGACCCTCGGCGACCACCGCCCGTGCCGGGGCGGTCGGACAGCAGCACGGCGAGTCTGCGGGCCGCCGCGGGCGGCAGCGGTGGGCGCGGGTCCGCTGCCGCGGGCTCCGGCCGTGCCCCCGCCGGGGCGGGGCGCAGTCCTGCCCTGCGGCGTACCGTCTCCACGGCGGCCAGGTCGAGCAGCGCCGTCGGTGCCTCGCGGCCGGGCAGCAGCCATGGCGGTGTACGCCGGTCGGTGCCGAGCAGCGCCACGGTCACGAGCTCCTCCCAGGGCACGGCGGAGTGCGTGTCCGACGGAGCGTGGGTCGCACTCATGTCAGTCCCTTCCGGGCCGGTTTCGGAGTTGCTCGGGTGTCGTCAGCACAGCGGGACCGCATCTCCGGCTCCCTCCGGCCAGGCGGTGAGCGGGTTGAAGCCACGGTGGCCGCACTCGCCGAAGATCGTGACCGGGGCACCGCCCGAGAGGGCGACCAGGCGCCACAGACCCGGACGGGCGCCCGCCGAAGGGGTGAGCGGCAGCGCCGTAGTGCCTTCCGCGTCCGCCAGCTGCCAGGAGTCCTCGACCGGCGTCGGTATGACCCGGCCCAGCGTCACCGGGAACGACTCCAGCCAGGGGTCCACCCGGAGCGCCTCCCCGTAGCGCGCCGCAGCCCGTGCGGTGGTCACACCCGGCGGCCGCAGCGCTGCCGGTGCGGGAGGAGTGAGCTGCTCGCCCAGGGCGGCCCGCAGCTGCCCTGCTCCCGGATACGCGGACACCTCCGCCTCGAAGGTCAGTCCCACCGGCAGGGCCAGTTCCGGTGCGCGCCCGGCCGCCCCGTAGGAGAGGAGCAGCACGGTGCGCTCGGACTCCGCCCCGTACAGCCAGATCCGGCGCGTGGTCAGGCGTCCGTCCGAGGTGTCGTACTGCGCCAGCACCAGCCAGTGGTCGCGGACGGGCGGACCCTCGGGCGAGCCCGGCAGTCCGACCCGCGAACGGACCGTCGCCGCGAGCCCGTCCGGCAGCCGCTCACGGCGCAGCCAGCCCCGGTCCAGCAGGTGCAGCAGCGCGCACTCCTCCAGCAGCCGCACCGGCCAGCCCGGTCCCGACGAAGGGAGCGCCCCCAACTCCCTCACTCGCGCGGCCAGTCCCGGAGCCTGCGCGTCGACCATCCGGGCGGCCGTCTCCTCCCACAGTCCGTACCCCGCCTGCTCGGCCGTGGCCAGACCGGCGCGCAGCAGGTCGGTGAGCCGCTGCTCCAGTTCCCCTGCCCCCGCCGTGATCCGCTCGGCCCGCCGTTCCGCCCTGCGCCGGGCCGCTTCCGGATCCGCGGACGCGGGTGGGTTCGCGCCGCTCGTCGTCCGCTTCTCCTGCGCGCGCTGTCTGCGCCCGTCGATCCACTGCTCCGCCCATTCCGGCACCTGCCCCCGCGGCACCGTCCCGTCCTCGCCCGCCCACAGAAGCAGCAGTCCCAGCGCGTGCTTGCACGGGAACTTGCGGCTCGGACAACTGCACGTGTACGCCGGGCCGGCCGCGTCCGCGATGTCGATGACCGTCTGATACGGCTTGCTGCCACTGCCTTTGCACAGCCCCCACACCGTCCCCTCCTCAGAACTGCCCGCCTCCGACCACGGTCCGGCCGCGCCGAGTTTGCTTCCCGCTTTGCGTGACGCGACGTCAGGCGCCAGTGCCAGCACCTGTTCCGCAGTCCAGCGCACCCCCTGCTGAGTCATGCCATCGAAGGTAGATCCCGGCACTGACAATCGGCCGGCGAGGGACTGTTTGCGCAGGTCAGGATGCATTGTCAGTGGCGTGGTGCACGGTTGGTGCCAGATCCGAGACGGCCGATGCCGAGGGGGAAGTGGCCATGCGTGTGACCGTTGATCCGATGTCCGTCGAACCGGGCCCGAGCGAGTCCGCGCCCGCGAACAGGGGCGGGGGCCCGGACGGGCGGGTGTCCGCACCCGTGCGCACGTCCGCGGAAGAGAAGCCGGGCGAGCAGACGGAAGCAAGCACGAGGGAAGCGGGGAAAGCGGCGGCCGAAGCGCTGCGGCCCCACGCCGAGGACGCCTTCGCGGCTGAACTCGCCGCGCTGGCCGCGCAGGACGACCGGCCGCGCCCCGCGTGCTGGAAGCTGTCACCGTGGGCCGTGGCCACCTATCTGCAGGGCGGCACGCTGCCGGACGGCACGGTGATCACACCGAAGTACGTCGGTCCCCGCCGCATCGTCGAGGTCGCCGTCACCACGCTCGCCACCGACCGCGCCCTGCTCCTGCTCGGCGTGCCCGGCACGGCCAAGACCTGGGTGTCCGAGCACCTGGCGGCGGCCATCAGCGGCGACTCGACGCTGCTCGTGCAGGGCACGGCCGGGACCCCGGAAGAAGCGATCCGCTACGGCTGGAACTACGCGCAGTTGCTCGCACAGGGCCCGAGCCGTGAGGCGCTGGTGCCCAGCCCCGTCATGCGGGCCATGGGTGAGGGGATGATCGCGCGTGTCGAGGAGCTGACCCGCATTCCGGCCGACGTGCAGGACACGCTGATCACGATCCTTTCCGAGAAGACCCTGCCGATACCGGAGCTGGGGCAGGAGGCGCAGGCGGTTCGCGGCTTCAACCTGATCGCGACGGCCAACGACCGCGACCGCGGGGTCAACGACCTGTCGAGCGCGCTCCGCCGCCGCTTCAACACGGTGGTGCTGCCGCTGCCGGAGAGCGCCGATGCCGAGGTCGACATCGTCTCCCGCCGGGTCGAGCAGATCGGCCGCTCGCTCGACCTGCCGGCCGTACCGGACGGTGTCGACGAGATCCGCCGTGTCGTCACGGTCTTCCGTGAGCTGCGAGGCGGCGTCACGACGGACGGCCGGACGAAGCTGAAGTCGCCCAGCGGAACGCTGTCCACCGCCGAGGCGATCTCCGTCGTCACCGGCGGGCTGGCGCTGGCCGCCCACTTCGGCGACGGCGTGCTGCGGGCTAGCGACGTCGCCGCGGGCATCCTCGGCGCCGTCGTCCGCGATCCGGCGGCCGACCGCGTCATCTGGCAGGAGTACCTGGAGGCGGTGGTCCGCGAACGCGACGGCTGGACGGACTTCTACCGCGCGTGCCGGGAGGTGACCGCGTGAACGTCTCGGACGACGACTCCTCGTGGAACGTTCTGGGCGGGGCGAGCGGTGTCGCAGCCACGGACGACCGTGGCGGCGCGGGAGTGAACGGGGAGGGCGACCCGGCGTGGTCCCGGCGACGAGGGGGATGGTGTGACAGGCGTTGACAGGCCGCCCGGCGAGGGGCCGCTGCTGCTCGGGGTGCGGCATCACGGCCCGGGGTCCGCGCGCGCCGTGCGTGCCGCGCTGGAGGCCGCGCGGCCGCGGGCCGTGCTGATCGAGGGGCCGCCGGAGGCGGATCCCCTGATCCCGCTCGCGGCGGACGAGGAGATGCGCCCGCCGGTGGCGCTGCTCGCACACGCCGTGGACGAGCCCGGACGCTCGGCGTTCTGGCCGCTGGCCGAATTCTCCCCGGAGTGGGTGACGATCCGCTGGGCCTTGGAGCACGGCGTTCCGGCCCGGTTCATCGACCTACCGGCGACTCACACGCTGGCATGGGGGAAAGAGGATCCGGTGCCGGTGGAGGGCGCGCCCGGGGAGGCGCGGCCGGCGCCGACGGGAGACCTGCCCGGGGACGCGCCACTGCCATCGGAGGCTCAGGCAACCGACCCGCCCCAAGGCCCCGACGACGCCGTGCGCGTCGACCCTCTCGCCGTGCTGGCCGAGATCGCCGGGTACGACGATCCGGAGCGGTGGTGGGAGGACGTCGTCGAGCACCGGGGCGTGGGGGAGGACGACGCGCTCGCGCCGTTCGCCGTGCTCGAGGAGGCGATGACCGCCCTGCGGGAGACCTACGGTACCGGGGGGCACGAGCGGGACCTGGTGCGGGAGGCGTACATGCGCCTCCAAGTGCGCTCCGCGCAGCGAGAGTTCGGGTGCGACGTGGCCGTGGTGTGCGGGGCCTGGCACGTGCCCGCACTACGGAAGAGGGCCGCCGTCGCCGCCGACCGGGCCCTGCTGAAAGGGCTGCCCAAGGTCAAGACGGACATGACCTGGGTGCCCTGGACCCATCGGAGGCTGTCGCGGGCCGGCGGTTACGGAGCGGGGATCGACTCGCCCGGCTGGTACGGGCATCTGTTCGGCGCCCCCGACCGGCCCGTCGAGCGGTGGCTGACCAAGGTCGCCGGGCTGCTCCGCGAGGAGGACCGGATCGTGTCCTCCGCGCATGTCATCGAGGCCGTGCGGCTCGCCGGGACGCTCGCGGCGCTGCGCGGGCGCCCGTTGCCGGGCCTGTCCGAGACGACCGACGCGGTGCGGGCGGTCATGTGCGAGGGCTCGGACGTGCCGCTGGCGCTGGTGCACGACCGACTCGTGGTCGGCGACGTCCTGGGGGAGGTACCCGCGTCGGCTCCCGCCGTGCCGTTGCAGCGTGACCTCGCGCGGCTGCAGAAGCGGCTCAGGCTCAAACCGGTACCACTGGATCGGGAGTTGGAGCTCGACCTGCGCAAGGAGACCGACGCCGGGCGCAGTCGGCTGCTCCACCGGCTCCATCTGCTCGGGATCGCCTGGGGCGAGCCCATGGCCTCGCGCGGAAGTACGGGGACGTTCCGGGAGACCTGGCGGCTGCGCTGGGAGCCGGAGCTGGCGGTGCGGGTCGCCGAGGCCGGCGTGTGGGGGACGACCGTGCTCGCCGCCGCGACGGCCAAGGCCGAGTCGGACGCGACCGCCGCACAGAAGCTCGCCGACGTCACGGCGCTCGCGGAGCGGTGTCTGCGCGCGGAGCTGCCGGACGCGCTGCCCATGGTGATGCGGGTGCTCGCCGACCGCGCCGCCCTCGAAGCCGATGTCGGCCATCTCGCTCAGGCCCTGCCCGCGCTGGTCCGTTCCCTGCGCTACGGAGACGTGCGCGGCACCGACACCCGGGCGCTGGCGGGCGTCGCGGCCGGCCTCGCCGAGCGGGTGTTCGTCGGACTGCCGCCGGCGTGCGCCGCGCTGGACGCGGAGGCGGCCGAGGAGATGCGGCGCCATATGGACGCGGTGCACGGGGCGGTGGGGCTGCTCGGGGAGGGGATCGCGGGGGTACACGGCGACCTGCGTGGGCGGTGGCGATCCGTCCTGCGGGTGCTTTCCGGACGGGACACCGTTGCCGGTGTCATCCGCGGCCGTGCCGTGCGACTGCTTCTGGACGACGGGGAGCTGACGCAGGACGAGGCGGCGCGGCTCATGGGGCTCATACTCTCGCCGGGCACGGCACCGGCGGACGCGGCCGCATGGATCGAGGGGTTCGTCGGTGGCAGCTCGGGCGGGGGGATGCTGCTCGTGCACGACGAGCGGCTGCTCGGCTTGGTGGACGCATGGCTCACCGGGGTGCCTGCGGAGGCGTTCACCGATGTACTGCCCCTGCTGCGGCGCACGTTCTCCGCGTACGAGCCGGGAGTGCGGCGCACGCTGGGTGAGTTGGTGCGGCGAGGGCCGGGCGCGCGGGGCAGCGCGGTGGCCATCGGCTCGGGCGTCCCCGGATTCTCGTCCGAGCTCGACGCCGGGCGGGCGGACGCGGTGGTGCCGGTACTGCGTCTGCTGCTCGGTCTGGACGAGTCGGAAGGCAGTGATGTCGACGAGCTTGTGGAGGTGGCCGGATGAGCACGCACACGACCGACCGGACGGAAGCCCCAATTCCGGACCGCCGGGCGACCGGATCCGACGAGCGGCTGCGGCGGTGGCGGCTCGTGCTCGGCGCAGACGCGGCGGACGGGACCGGGTACGGGCTCATCGGGCGGGACGCGGCGATGGACGGGGCGCTCACCGCGCTGTACGGGAAGGGGGACAAGCCACAGCAGGGGCGAAACCGTTCGGCGGGCCTGGGGGCGTCCGCGCCGTCCGTCGCGCGCTGGCTCGGGGACATCCGGACCTACTTCCCCTCGTCCGTCGTCCAGGTCATGCAGCGCGACGCCATCGACCGGCTCGAACTGTCCACCCTCCTGCTCGAGCCGGAGATGCTCGAGGCGGTCGAGGCGGACGTGCACCTGGTCGGCACGCTGCTCTCGCTGAACAAGGCGATGCCGGAGACCACCAAGGAAACGGCACGGGCGGTGGTCCGCAAGGTCGTCGAGGACCTGGAGCAGCGGTTCGCCGGCCGCACCCGGGCCACGCTCACCGGAGCCCTCGACCGCAGCGCCCGAGTCACCCGCCCCCGCCACCACGACATCGACTGGAACCGCACGATAGCCGCCAATCTCAAGCACTACCTGCCGGAGCACCGCACGGTCGTGCCGGAGCGGCTGATCGGCTACGGCAGGGCGTCCCGGTCGGTGAAGAAGGAGGTCGTCCTTTGTATCGACCAGTCGGGGTCGATGGCGGCATCAGTGGTGTACGCGTCCGTGTTCGGGGCGGTCCTGGCGTCGATGCGGTCCATCGCCACCCGGCTTGTCGTCTTCGACACCGCCGTCGTGGACCTGACCGACCAGCTCGACGACCCCGTCGACGTCCTCTTCGGTACCCAACTCGGGGGCGGCACGGACATCAACAGGGCGCTGGCGTACTGCCAGTCGCAGATCACGCGGCCCCCGGAGACGGTCGTGGTCCTCATCAGCGACCTGTACGAAGGCGGGATCCGGGACGAGATGCTCAAGCGGGTTGCGGCGATGAAGGCGTCGGGGGTGCAGTTCGTCGCGCTGCTCGCGCTCTCCGACGAGGGGGCGCCGGCGTACGACCGTGAGCACGCGGCGGCACTCGCGGCGCTGGGCGCACCGGCGTTCGCGTGCACGCCCGACCTGTTCCCGGAGGTGATGGCGGCGGCGATCGAGAAACGGCCCCTGCCGATACCGGAGACGACATGACGATGACGACATGAGGGGCGCAACGGGCGCTTCTCAAACCGGGCATGACGGAGCGCAGGTGGGAAAGCGGATATGAGTACCCATCGGTAACGGGGGGCTTGCGCAACCGCAGGAGTCGCGTGCGAGGATCGACGGCGCTTCACCATCGGCGGTACACCGTGTTCGCTCCGTACCGCCTCGTTCCGCCCACGGAGGCTCTCCCCGTCTTGACCCTGTCAGCCGCACTGCCCTTCGCCGGTGCCGCACTGCGCGCGATGCGTACGGCGGCCGGGCGGCGTGCGCTGCATCTGGCGCTGCTGGTGGGCGGGTTGTTCGCGCTGGGGCTCCTGTGCGAGGGGCAGGCGCACGCGGTGGACGGTACGCCGGCGGCCTCGGCGGCTCCGGCCACGGCCCGCACTTCGGCCGACGCCGTACGGCCCGTCGCGGGGGCGGTGCGGCGGATCGAAGGGACCGTCAGCAGCGCGGTCGGGCAGACGGTGAAGGCTTCGCCCGAGCCCGCCGTCCAGCCGGGACGCCCCGTGTCTTCGGCCGGGCAGAAGCCCGACACCAAGCTGCCCGTGCCGCCCTCCGGCCGGCACAACGTGAGCCCCTCCGGCTCACACGCCGCCCGGCCGGTCACCGTTCCCGGCTCCCGTCCCTCGACGCCCACCACGCGCCCAGCGCCCATCGCACCCGCCGACCCCGTCACCTCTGTGGCCGAGACGGTTCCCGCTGTCGGCGGCACCGTCCGCCAGGCGGTGCGGCCCGTCGCCGAGGGTCTCCTGCGGCCGGTCGGCGACACGGTCGTCCGGCCCGTCGGGGGGCTCGTGCAGACGGTGACCGAGGGGCTGGCGGACGCGCCGTCGCAGTGGCCGTCGCTGCCGTCCCTCCCGGGCGTTCCCGGCCTGCCGGGGGTTCCCGGTCTGCCGGGTCTGCCGACGCATCCGGTGCACACTCTTCCCGCGCCGTCGGGGCCGCAGCAGCCAGGTGTGGGGACGGAACACCGGAGCGCGGTGAAGCAGTGGGGGACCGGCGCGTGCGGGCCGCGGGCCGCCGTGGCCGACGCCGGAGCCATGCAGCTCGCCCATCGCACGCCCCCTTTCGTGCAGTCCCCGCATGTGCCCTCGCACCAGACGCCCGACGGTGACCCGACGGGCGCGTACGGCGATCAGCCGGGCGCCGATGGCGGCGCTCCCCGGCACGGTGACGGGCACGCCGTCGCGTCGAACCACCGGGTGCCGCTGCCGTTGGTGCGCGGCGCCACCGCGGTCGTCACCGCGGGCGGGACCCGGGACCGGCACCGGGACATCCCCGAGTTCCCCGGCTAGGGCAGCACCTCTTCCCCGCGAGACCTGCCGCGCGGGGGCGGAACAGGTCTGCCCGCCGTCCGGACACCCCTCCGATCCCCGGACGGAAGCCACCGGACCCGAGCCGTCGAAGCCGGAGCGCCTCCTTGGCCGCCGGTCCCACTCCCCGGACCGCCCACGGATCCGTCGGCACCACGCCGACACCGGCCCAGGCCTCGGTACCGGTACGTCCCGAACTCCCGGAATCCCGAAGGATCTGACGCACAAATGAACAAGAACATCCGCCGCTCCATCGTCATAGCCGCCGGTGTCACCGGCGCGTGGGCGCTCGGCTCCGCCGTCGCCAGCGCGGACGAACTGCCGGCGTCGTCCGTGTCCACCCCTGACGTCGGCATCGACACCGCCGACACGGTCGGCGCGGTCACCGACACCGTGAACGGCGTCGTCGCCGGTGTGCAGGACACCGTGTCCGGTGTCCTGCAAGGCACGGCCGCGGACGGTGCCGCCTCGACGGTGACGGACACCGCCGCCAAGGCGCAGTCCACGGTCACGGACGCCACGAGCACCCCGGCCCGGCCCGGCGCCTGGGCCACGTCCCACGCCAGGAAGGCGACTCCCACCGCCGACCAGGCCCGCCGCTACCTCGACGCGAAGGCGACCGTCGCCCACCCGTCGCAGGCGAAGGGCGCCGCGCACGCCGCCATGTCCAGGGCCTCGACGGTGGCGGACCACGCCAAGGGCGCGGCCACGGCGGTCGTCTCCGACGCGACCGCTCCGCAGGACGAGATCGACTACCTCTTCGGCCCCCTCTCGGCCTTCGCCCCGGAGCTGGAGCAGGCGCTCGCCGCCGCGCAGACCAAGCTCCAGGGCGTGCAGAACGCCGCGCGCACCCAGGCGCAGGGCGTCGACGGCGTGGTCCGTACGAAGGCACAGACCACGGTCGCGGGCGCGGGCCGCATGGCGGGGGCCGCGAACGGCGCCGCACAGCAGACCGTCGCCGGGGCCGAGGGCCGGGCCGCGGGTGCGGTCGCCACTGCCCAGCGCCGGACCGACGAGGCGACGAACGCCGCGGACGCCAGTGTCTCCGCAGTCCCGGGCCACGTCACCGGTGCGGTGACCGGGCTGAAGCAGCAGGTCGTCGGCACGGTCACCGGCGTGCCCGGCACGGTCACGCCGGTGGTCGCCGAGACGGCCGCCGCCGTCCTTCCGCCGGTCGCCGGGACGGTCGTCGACGGTGTGCTGCCGGTCGCCGGGCACGCCGTCGGCGACGCGACCGGCCTGGCCTACGGGGTCGTGGCGGACGTCCAGCCGCTCGCGCAGCACGCGGCCGCCCACGTGTCCTCGCTCGCGTACGGCGTCGCCGCCGACGCGCAGCCGCTGGCGTACGGCGTGGCCGGTCAGGCGACCGGCGACGTGGCCTCGTCCGTGCTGCCGCCGGTCGCGCAGGCCGCCGTCCACGGGGTGGTGCCCGTCGCCGGGCAGGCCGTCGGGGACGCGACGCAGCTCGCGTACGGCGTGGCGGGCGACCTGGACCCCTTCGCGGGCGGGGTCGCCGGCCAGGTCCCGCCGCTCGCATGGGGCGTCGCCGGGAACGCGACGCAGCTGGCCTACGGCGTGGGGGACGAGGTGCAGCCGTTCGCCTACGGTGTGGCCGGTGCGGTGCAGCCGGTCGTGCAGACGGTGAACGACACCGTGCAGCCGGTCGTGCACGGTGTGGCGGGCAGCACCACGGACCTGGCGTACGGCGTGACGGGGGACGTACAGCCGTTCGCGGGCGGGGTCGTCGGTGAGGTCGGCCCGTTCGCGGAGGGGGTCGCGGGTCATGTCGCGCCGTTCGCCGGGGACCTCGCCGGGACCGTCCAGGCGTCCGGCGGCTCGCTGGGCGGCCACGCGGTGACCGGCGTTCAGGGCGTCGCTGAGTCCACGGCGCCGAGCTACCTGCAGCCGGGGCACTACAGCACGTACTCGATCTGATCCGCCGATGCCGTACTGCCGCGCGCCCGGCTGCGCCGCCGTACGGCACCCGACCGACTCCGCGGGGCTGAGGACCCGGGCGGCCGAAATCCGTCGGCCTGCTCGACCGAAACCCCGCGGCCAGGACGGGTGGCCCCATTGGGGTGGGGCCCACCCGTCCCGCGCCCTCCGGGGCGGCACAAGGGGTCCCACCGGGCCAACCCCAACCCGGTGGGACCCTGCCGCCCGGCTTCGCCCGTTCGCCGGAGGGCCGCGAGCCGGTCCACCCCTGGTGAGGCCGCACGTGTGACAGGTATCACCGCTCAGGTGTGATCTGCGATTTAGAGCCCCACCTCAAGCGGCGATAACCTGCGAGACGGACATGCCGCGCGCTCGGACACCGTGTGCGCCTCCCTTGTGACACAGCGGACGTCACGTTGCCCTTCGCGGCACGCCCACGCATCCAACGAACCGCGAGATCACTGATAGGGACGGAAGCGCGTGGACCTGTTCGAGTACCAGGCGAGGGACCTCTTCGCCAAGCACGGTGTACCGGTGCTGGCCGGTGAAGTCATCGACACGCCTGAGGGGGCGCGCGAGATCACCGAGCGGCTGGGCGGCAAGTCGGTCGTCAAGGCGCAGGTGAAGGTCGGTGGCCGCGGCAAGGCCGGCGGCGTGAAGCTGGCCGCCACCCCGGACGAGGCGGTCGCCCGCGCGACGGACATCCTCGGCATGGACATCAAGGGCCACACGGTCCACAAGGTGATGATCGCCGAGACGGCTCCGGAGATCGTCGAGGAGTACTACGTCTCCTTCCTCCTCGACCGCGCCAACCGCACCTTCCTCTCCATCGCCTCCGTCGAGGGCGGCATGGAGATCGAGGAGGTCGCGGCCACCCGCCCCGAGGCCGTTGCCAAGATCGCGGTCGACGCCATCGACGGCGTGGACCAGGCGAAGGCCCAGGAGATCGTCGCCGCGGCGAAGTTCCCGGCCGAGGTCGCCGACAAGGTCGCCGACGTGCTGGTCAAGCTGTGGGACGTCTTCGTCAAGGAGGACGCCCTCCTGGTCGAGGTCAACCCGCTCGCCAAGGTCGCCTCCGGTGACGTCCTCGCCCTCGACGGCAAGGTGTCCCTGGACGAGAACGCCGAGTTCCGTCACCCCGACTTCGAGGAGTTCCACGACAAGGCGGCGGCCAACCCGCTCGAGGCCGCGGCCAAGGAGAAGAACCTCAACTACGTCAAGCTCGACGGCGAGGTCGGCATCATCGGCAACGGCGCCGGTCTGGTCATGTCGACCCTGGACGTCGTCGCCTACGCGGGTGAGGCCCACAAGGGCGTCAAGCCGGCCAACTTCCTCGACATCGGCGGTGGCGCCTCCGCCGAGGTCATGGCGAACGGCCTGGAGATCATCCTCGGCGACCCGGACGTCAAGTCCGTGTTCGTCAACGTCTTCGGCGGCATCACCGCCTGCGACGCGGTCGCCAACGGCATCGTGCAGGCCCTGGAGCTCCTCGAGTCCAAGGGCGAAGAGGTCAACAAGCCGCTGGTCGTTCGCCTCGACGGCAACAACGCCGAGCTGGGTCGCCAGATCCTGGACGACCGCAACCACCCGCTCGTTCAGCGGGTCGACACCATGGACGGCGCGGCCGACAAGGCCGCCGAGCTGGCTGCTGCCGCGAAGTAAGGGACGAGGTCACAGACAACCATGGCTATCTTCCTCACCAAGGAATCCAAGGTCATCGTCCAGGGCATGACCGGCTCCGAGGGCCAGAAGCACACCAAGCGCATGCTGGCCTCCGGCACGAACATCGTCGGTGGCGTGAACCCGCGTAAGGCGGGCCAGTCCGTGGACTTCGACGGCACGGAGATCCCGGTCTTCGGCACCGTCAAGGAGGCCATCGAGAAGACCGGCGCCGACGTCACGGTCATCTTCGTCCCGGAGAAGTTCACCAAGGCCGCGGTCATCGAGGCCATCGACGCCGAGATCCCCCTCGCGGTCGTCATCACCGAGGGCATCGCGGTCCACGACACGGCCGCCTTCTGGGCGTACGCAGGCAAGAAGGGCAACAAGACCCGCATCATCGGTCCGAACTGCCCCGGCCTGATCACCCCCGGGCAGTCGAACGCCGGCATCATCCCGGCCGACATCACCAAGCCGGGCCGCATCGGCCTGGTCTCGAAGTCCGGGACGCTGACGTACCAGATGATGTACGAGCTGCGCGACATCGGCTTCTCGACGGCCGTCGGCATCGGCGGTGACCCGATCATCGGCACCACCCACATCGACGCCCTCAAGGCCTTCCAGGACGACCCCGACACCGACCTGATCGTCATGATCGGTGAGATCGGCGGCGACGCCGAGGAGCGGGCCGCGGCCTTCATCAAGGAGAACGTGACCAAGCCGGTCGTCGGCTACGTCGCGGGCTTCACCGCGCCCGAGGGCAAGACCATGGGTCACGCGGGTGCCATCGTCTCCGGTTCGTCGGGCACCGCCCAGGCGAAGAAGGAGGCGCTGGAGGCGGCCGGTGTCAAGGTCGGCAAGACGCCGACGGAGACGGCGAAGCTGGCGCGCGCCATCCTCGGCAACTAAGTACGGCTTGGCCGGCTGAGCTTTCCCCGGCCGGGTTTTTCCGGCTGAGTTTCCCGGCTGATCGGTGGCCCGTACCCCTCCAAGGGGTACGGGCCACCGACGTTTCCGGGGCGCCGCGTCAGCGCGCCTGGGGGACCAGTCGCTCCGGCCCGCTCTGGGACTGCGCCTTCAGCCGGGCACGGAGTGCCTGTTGCCGGGCGGACAGCGGGCCCTGGGCGACCCGGGCCGGGATGTCCTCGATCGCCGTTCCCGGGGGCACCGGTCGTTCGAAATGGCCCGCGGCCATGCTCAGGCTCAGGGCGGTCGCACCCGTGACGGCGGTCGTGCAGATGATCGCCGCGAGGGACCAGCGGCGGGCGCGGCGTTCGCCGCCGGAGCGCACCGAGGGCGGTCTGGCCGCGCGCAGACGTTCCGCCTGGGCCAGTTCGGCCAGCCTGCGGGAGAGGACGTCCGGCGCCGCCTGGTCCGGCACGAGTGCGGCCATGGTCTGTCGGGCGCGCAACAGCCGGGCGGCCGTCGCCGGAGTGCTCGCCTGCGTCTCCGCCGCGGTCTCCGGCAGGTCGAGGCCGACCCCGTCGTACAGCAGCAGGGTGCGCCGGTGGACCGGCGGCAGCGTCAGGAACGCCTCCAGCAGGGCGCGGTTGTCGGGATCCGCGGGCGGCTGCTCCGCGCGGCGGTAACGCGGGCGGAAGCGGTGCCAGGGGGAGAGCGCCCAGTCGTGCGCCGCCGCCCGTACCCACCCCGGCGGGTCCCGGTCCAGGGCCACTTCGGGCCAGCGGTGCCACGCCGTTTGGAAGGCACGCTCGGCCGACTCGCGTGCCAGTGCGCGTCGGCCGGTGAGCAGATACGCCTGCCGTACCAGGGTGGGGATGCAGGACTCGTACAAGGCGTCGAATGCCTGATGGGGCGTCAAGGGCGCGATGGGCCGGTCCTGGTTCCCCTCCGGTGCCGGTGCCTGGGCCGCCCACTCGGCGAGCAGGCTCGCGTACGCCTTCCGCTTCCGGCCGCGCGGGGTCGTCAGGCCGGTCTCCCAGTCGCGCACCGATTCGAGGGAGACGCCGAGCTTCGCGGCGACCTGAGTCTGGGTCAGCGACTGTGTCCTGCGCAGGCGGCGGCATTCCTTGGGTCTCGGCAGCTGGGAGGAGGGACTCTGCTTCACGTGACTGCCCTCCATGCAGAAAAGAACATAAACGTATATTGGGCGACACATCGGGTCTTTGCCTGTTACGCGGATAAAGCGCGTGTCGTTGGGACCATGGCGGGCGTGACCCAATGGACCCACCGCCGAACTCCGTTGCCGTCCCTGCTCACCCGGTTGCGGGACCGCTGGCCCGGGCTGGGCGACGGACTCCTGGCGGGCGCCGTTGCCGCGGCGCTGGGGCTCGGCTCGTTCGCCCTGCTCGTGATCGTGCTGTGGATCAGTTCGCCGTATCCCGACGACGGTGCCGGCGGGGCGCTGCGCGTGGCGGCCGCCGTGTGGCTGCTGGCGCACGGCGTCGTCCTCGTCCGCACCGAGACGCTGTCCGGACTGCCCGCGCCCGTCGGCGTCACGCCACTGCTGCTGGCCGTGGTGCCGGTGTGGCTGCTGCACCGGGCGGCCCGGGACGCGACGGACGGAGAAAGTGTGGAGCCCGCGGGGGACGACGTGCCGCTCGCCGACGGGCGCACGGCGTGGGCCGGAGTGGTGACGGGCTACCTCGGGGTGGGCGCGGTGGCGGCGCTGTACGCATCGGACGGGGTGCTGCGGCCGTCGTGGACGTGGACCGCGCTGTACCTGCCGCTGGTCGTCGTCGGGTCGGCGGGGTCGGGGGTGTGGACGGCCTACGGGCGCCCGTGCGGGCGCCTGCCACTGAGTGTGCGCAGGGCGCTGGAGTGGCTGCCCGAGGGCGTACGGCGGGTGGTGACCGCCGGCGCGGTGGATCGTGACGGGCGGCTACGGCTGGGGGACTCCCTCAGGGCGGCCATCGCCGGGGCCGCCGTGCTCGTGGGCGGGGGTGCGGTGCTCGTGGGGGTGTCCCTGATGTGGCACGGAGAGGCGGCTCAGGCGACGTTCCTGCAGCTCGGCGACGGGTGGTCGGGGCGGTGGGCGGTGCTGCTCCTGGCGCTGGCGCTGGTGCCGAACGCGGCCGTGTGGGGGGCGGCGTACGGGCTCGGGCCCGGATTCGTGCTGGGGGTGGGCCATGTGATGGGGCCGTTGTCGACGGCGCGGCCCCCGGCGCTGCTACCGCCGTTCCCGCTGCTGGCGGCGGTGCCCAGGACAAGCGGCGGGCCGCTGTGGTGGGCGGTGGGTGCGGTGCCGGTCGCGGCGGGGATGACGGTCGGGTGGTTCGTGGCGCGGGCGGCGTGCGAGGGCCGGGAGCGGGGGCGCGACGCGGTGTGGTCGGCCGGGCGGACCGTGGGGGCGGTCGCGGTGGCAGGGGTGGTGTGCGGGGTGTTGCTCGGGGGGCTCGCGGCGGCGGCGGGCGGGCCGCTCGGAGTGGCCGCACTGGCGCGGTTCGGGCCGGTGGGCTGGCAGGTGGGCATCGCGGCGGCCGGCTGGACGGTCGGGGTGGGGATGCCGGTGGCAGCGGGAGCACGGGCGTGGCGGCTGCGGGGGTCCCCGGTGCGGTGGCGTGAGCCGCAGCCCCGGCGCGCGGCGCGGGTGGTCGCGGTCCCCTCGCCGACGGTTCCGGAACCGGCCGCGGTCCACCTCGTCAGGTTCGTCGAAAAGTCGTACGAGGCGTGGGAGGAGCCCGATCTCGGGCCGTCCGAGGCGTGGGAGGACCCCGATCTCAAGCCGTACGAGGCGCTGCCGACGGAGGACCCGTTCCTCCCGGAATTCTCGGACCTCGCTCAGGCGAATCCCTGGAAGGCGGACCTGCCCCATGCGGATCCCCGGAAGACGGAGCTCCCGAATGCGGATCCCCGGAAGACGGAGCTCCCCTAGGCGGGCCCCCGAAAGCGGTCCCGCCGGAGGAACGGAAGCCTCATGCCTGAGGCGCCGGGAGCGGCGGCAAGCCGCAGGCAGGCGGGGCTTCGCGCCCCCACGGCCCGCCTCGGCTCAGCCCCGCGTCCCCAGCACTCCTCGCAGATCCTGCGGCAGCAGGTCGGTGCAGGACTGTTTCGCCGTGGTCGTCAGGGCGTCGTTCAGGCACGTGTAGTAGTCGCGGTAGACCAGTTGGGCCGCGAACGTGGCCGCCACCATCGCGATCGCCAGGGACGCCGTGACCAGGCCGCTGATCGCCGCCGACGTCTGCGGACGGCCCGTGGTGGAGGCGGGGGTGTTCGGGTCGGGGTTGCGGGGCTTGGCGCGCAGGGCGCTCGTGCCCCAGTACAGCGCCAGCGCGCCAAGCAGCAGGGCGATGTAGGGCCAGCTGAAGAGGGCGAAGAAGAAGGCCCACATGCCGGCCAGCAGCGCGTAGCGCGCGCGGCGCTGGGCGGGGTCCGCGGGGTCCCAGCGCAGGCCCGCGCCGGGGCCGCCGGGTCCCTCGGGGCCACCCTGACCGCCGGGGCTTCCGGGACGCTCGCCGAAGCGGCCCCCGGCCGACGGGCCCGGCTGCCGGTCGCTCCACTGGCTGCCCCACGGGGAGCGACCGCCCTCGTCGGAGCCTTCCTGTCCCTGTCCTTGTCCGTGGCCCTGTCCTTGTCCCTGCCCTCGGCCCTGGCCGGGCGCCGGGTGACGCGGCTTCCAGGGCCGGTCCGGTGCTCCCTCCGGCGGCGGGGCGAAGGGGTTGTCGTCCGTGGGCGCCTCCGGGACCCGCCCGCCGCTCGCGGAGCCTCCGCTCGCGGAGTCACCCCCGCTCTGGGGTGCCCCCTCGCTCTCCCGCGGCGGCACGGGCGAAGGGCGCCGCTCGCGCAGCAGCAGCGGAGGGAGTCGGAGACTGCGGTCCGGCATCAGGTGTGCGTCTTCCCCTTGGTGGTTCCGGCGGGCGGCTTGTCCGGTTTGTCCATGGAACTCGCCGCGAGGCGGGCACGCCCCGGGCGGGCGTACCCGTTCCGGGTCAACGTCCCGCGCAGGTGTGGCGTTCCCCGTGTCGGCCCCGGTTTCCCGGGCGGCCCCTCCCTCAGACGCTACCTTCCGGCCGCGCCCCCGTCCCCTGGGGGCCATGCGGTGTGCCGGTATCGTTGCTGACGGTCGGCCGTTTCGTAGACTTCCCCGTATCCGGGGGCGCGAAGCATTCGTACGACCATACAAACGCTCGCCCGAGCGACCGCACGAACGCTTCCCCGAGAAAGGGCCCCGCCGTGGCCGAGTCCGTGACCGAGACCGTCACCGAGTCCGCGGCCAAGCGCCTGGTCGTCCTGGTCTCCGGGTCCGGCACCAACCTGCAGGCGCTTCTCGACGCCATCGCCGAGACCTCAGTCGCCGCCTACGGGGCCGAGGTCGTGGCCGTCGGTGCCGACCGCGACGGCATCGAGGGTCTCGCCCGCGCCGAGCGCGCCGGGCTGCCCACCTTCGTGTGCCGGGTGAAGGACTACGAGAGCCGGGAGGCGTGGGACGCGGCCCTCACGGAGGCCGTCGCCGCTCACGAGCCCGACCTCGTCGTCTCGGCCGGGTTCATGAAGATCGTGGGGAAGGAGTTCCTCGCGCGGTTCGGCGGGCGGTTCGTCAACACCCATCCCGCCCTGCTCCCGAGTTTTCCCGGGGCCCATGGTGTGCGCGACGCGCTCGCGTACGGCGCCAAGGTCACCGGATGCACCGTCCACTTCGTCGACGACGGCGTCGACACCGGACCGATCATCGCTCAGGGCGTGGTGGAGGTCCGGGACGAGGACGACGAGAGCGCTCTGCACGAGCGCATCAAGGAAGTCGAGCGAAGGCTGCTCGTCGAGGTCGTGGGGCGGATCGCCCGCAACGGCTATCGCATCGAGGGACGAAAGGTAGTAATCCTGTGACCGCCGAGAGCACCAAGCGGCCCATCCGGCGCGCGCTCGTCAGCGTCTATGACAAGACCGGGCTGGAAGAGCTCGCCCGCGGGCTGCACGAGGCAGGCGTCGAGCTCGTCTCCACCGGCTCCACCGCATCGAAGATCGCCGCCGCGGGTGTGCCCGTCACCAAGGTCGAGGAGCTGACCGGCTTCCCCGAGTGCCTGGACGGCCGTGTCAAGACCCTGCACCCCAAGGTCCACGCGGGCATCCTCGCCGACCTGCGCCTCGACAGCCACCGGCAGCAGCTCGCCGAGCTGGGCGTCGAGCCGTTCGACCTCGTCGTCGTCAACCTCTACCCCTTCCGCGAGACCGTCGCGTCCGGCGCCTCCCCCGACGAGTGTGTCGAGCAGATCGACATCGGCGGCCCCTCCATGGTCCGTGCCGCCGCCAAGAACCACCCGTCCGTGGCCGTGGTCACCAGTCCCGACCGGTACGCCGACGTCCTGGCCGCGGTCCGTGACGGCGGCTTCGACCTCACCGTCCGCAAGCGGCTCGCGGCCGAGGCCTTCCAGCACACCGCCGCCTACGACGTGGCCGTCGCCTCCTGGTTCGCGTCCTCGTACGCGCCCGTCGACGCAGCGGCCGACAGCGGCTCCGCCACGGGCGTCTTCCCGGACTTCCTGGGCGCCACCTACGAGCGCAAGAACACCCTGCGCTACGGCGAGAACCCGCACCAGCCCGCCGCGCTCTACGTGGACGGCAGCGGTGGCGGTCTCGCCGTTGCCGAGCAGCTGCACGGCAAGGAGATGTCGTACAACAACTACACGGACACGGACGCCGCGCGCCGTGCCGCGTACGACCACGACGAGCCCTGTGTCGCCATCATCAAGCACGCCAACCCCTGCGGCATCGCGATCGGCGCGGACGTCGCCGAGGCGCACCGCAAGGCGCACGCCTGCGACCCGGTCTCCGCGTACGGCGGTGTCATCGCCGTCAACCGGCCGGTGAGCAAGGAGATGGCCGAGCAGGTCGCCGACATCTTCACCGAGGTCATCGTCGCGCCCGACTACGAGGAGGGCGCGCTCGAGGCCCTCTCCAAGAAGAAGAACATCCGGGTGCTGAAGGCTCCGAACGGTCCCTCGAACCCGGCCGAGATCAAGCACATCGACGGCGGCGCGCTCCTCCAGGTCACCGACCGCCTCCAGGCCGACGGCGACGAGCCCGCCAACTGGACCCTCGCGACGGGCGAGGCGCTCGGCCCCGAGGAGCTGCGCGAACTCGCCTTCGCCTGGAAGGCCTGCCGTGCCGTCAAGTCCAACGCCATCCTGCTGGCCAAGGACGGCGCCTCGGTCGGCGTCGGCATGGGCCAGGTCAACCGGGTGGACTCCTGCAAGCTCGCCGTCGAGCGGGCGGGCGAGGAACGGGCGCGCGGTTCGTACGCCGCCTCGGACGCCTTCTTCCCGTTCCCCGACGCGCCGGAGATCCTGATCGCCGCAGGCGTCAAGGCCATTGTCCAGCCCGGCGGTTCGATCCGTGACGAGCAGGTCGTCGAGGCCGCGCAGAAGGCGGGCGTGACCATGTACTTCACGGGCACGCGCCACTTCTTCCACTGAGACCGGTCGGGCGGGCCGGCACCACGCCCACACAACAGGGCCGTGGGGGGGGGGGCGCGGGGGGCCCCCCCCCGGGGGGGGGGGGGGGGGGGGGCCGGGCCGGGGGGGGGGGGGGGGGGCGCGGGGGGGGGGGCGGGGGGGCGGGACGTGGTACTCCCGGGCCCCGCGCAATTTCTACCCCTGCGCCGGGGGGGGGGGGCCGCCCCCCCCCCCCCCCCCCGGGGCGGGGCCCCCGCGCCGGGGGGCCCACGGCCCTGTTGCTCAGTGCGCGAACGTCGCGGTCCTGCTCAGTAGAGGGGCTGCCGCGGGCGGTTGAACCAGGCGGCGCCGTTGGAGTTGCCGACGAAGACGGCGACGAGGATGGCCAGTACGGTGTGCAGCAGGCCGACGATGATGAACGGGTAGATGCCGAGGATCGCGGTGATGATCGCGAAAACCAGGATCGTGATGCGGATGCCGTTGCCGCCCGAGTTGAACTTCAGGGCCAGCACGATCGCGAACACCGCCCAGGCCAGTGCGAATGCCGTGAACGCCCACAGCATGCCGGAGGAGTAGTCGGCGAGCTGCTGGAAGCTCGCGTTGTCCTTCAGCTCCGCGTCGTTCTTGGCGGCGTGCACGCTGGCCGCGGCGATGGCGAACAGGGCCACGCCGATGAACTGCAGACCGACGATGACCCACAGCAGCACACGGGCCGCGCTGACCGTGCCGGGCATCGTTGTCGGGAAGGGCTGCTGGCCGTAGCCGCCCTGCGGCACCGGCGGCGCCTGCGGGTAGCCGTAACCGGGCTGCTGGCCCTGCGGGTAGCCGTAACCGGGCTGGCCCTGGGGTGTGCCGTACGGGTTGTTCGGGTCGCCGAAACTCATGAGCGGTCTTTTCCTCCGTCTGCCTCAAGTGCGGGGACGAGCGCGGCACGGTTCGGAGGAGAGTTCTACGGATGCGGTCTGCCCCCCGGATACTGCCCGCTGCACCGTGGCGTTCATCGTTCTAAAGCCCTCGCGTCTTTGTCCAGCGCCATTTCGCATGTGTTGTGCAAGTGCAACATCGCTGATCACGGGACGAACCGGGCAGGGACGTTCCCGGGGGCGCCCGGATTGGAACCGGGGGCGGGTCATCCGCGAGGATGGGACCCATGACCGCCCAGATTCTCGATGGCAAGGCCACCGCAGCCGAGATCAAGTCCGAGCTGACCGCCCGCGTGGCGGCGCTGAAGGAGAAGGGCGTCACGCCCGGCCTCGGCACGATCCTCGTCGGGGACGACCCCGGCAGCCGCAAGTACGTCGCGGGCAAGCACCGTGACTGCGCCGAGGTCGGCATCGCGTCGATCCAGCGCGAACTGCCCGCGACGGCCACGCAGGAGGAGATCGAGGCGGTCGTCCGAGAGCTGAACGAGGACCCGGCCTGCACCGGTTACATCGTGCAGCTGCCGCTGCCCAAGGGCATCGACGAGAACCGGATCCTGGAGCTGATGGACCCGGAGAAGGACGCGGACGGCCTGCACCCGATGAACCTCGGCCGCCTGGTCCTGAACGAGCCGGCGCCGCTGCCCTGCACCCCGAACGGCGTGCTCACCCTCCTGCGCCGCTACGGGGTGGAGATCAAGGGCGCCGAGGTCGTGGTGGTCGGCCGGGGCGTGACCATCGGGCGGCCGATGCCGCTGCTGCTCACGCGGCGCAGCGAGAACGCCACGGTCACCCAGTGTCACACCGGCACCCGCGACCTCTCGGCACACCTCAGGCGGGCCGACATCGTCGTCGCCGCGGCGGGCTCCGCGCATCTGATCCGGCCGGAGGACGTGAAGCCGGGCGCCGCCGTCCTCGATGTCGGGGTCTCGCGCAGCGCCGAGGGCAAGATCGTCGGCGACGTCCACCCCGACGTGGCCGAGGTGGCCGGCTGGATCTCCCCGAACCCGGGCGGTGTGGGACCGATGACCCGCGCCCAGCTGCTCGTCAACGTGGTCGAGGCGGCGGAGCGCAGTGTCGGCTGAGGGCAGGCCCGAGGGCACCAGTGGAGAGCGGCGGGCAGCCGACACCGAGCCCGTCGTGAGGGACGCCGTGAGCGCCCCCGACGCCGACGGCACGCCGCGTCGCGTGACCCGGCGGTTCCCGCGGGTCACGCGGGACACCGCGCGGCCCGAGGGCGGCGGCAGGGCCGCCTCCGGTGCCGCGCCCGCGCCCGCGCGCCAGTGGCCGATCCTGGCCGTGCTGGCCCTCGTCGGCCTGGGACTGCTGCTGACCGCGCTGGACGCGTTCCGCCTCGGCACGATCCTGATCGGTGTGGCGCTGCTGGGCGGTGCCGTGATGCGCTGGGCGTTGCCCGACGTCGGCATGCTCGCGGTGCGCTCCCGCTTCACGGACATGGTCACCTATGGCGTCCTGGGGCTCGCCATCGTGCTGCTCGCGATGATGGCCCAGCCGAAACCGTGGCTGGAGATACCGTTCCTGGACGACACCTTGCACTTCACGGTCCGCACCTGACGGCGCGTCCGCGGACACTCATGCCGGCTGGCCGTCCCTTCCCCGGAAGGGACGGCCAGCCGTCGTCGCAGGTGACCCCTGTCCGACTGCCGTACGGCGGCTGCGGGTTGTGCAGTATCCGCCGGCAGGCGTTCCGGATGTCCGGGGAATCGAACATGGCCGGACCTCGGTACGGCCCCCGGTTCCGCGCCGACGATGGCCGGGCACGGTCGTGAAGGGGGAGCCACGTGGCGGACCGGAGCCGGAGGGAGCGGGCGCCGCTGCCCGAGGACCCGGGGGCGGGAGGCCCGCGTGCCGGCCGAGCACAGCAGGCTGCTGAAGGAGCGCACGGGGCTGAGCCTGACCGCCCTCGCCAAGCGGACCCACTATTCGAAGTCGTCCTGGCAGCACTACCTCCAACGGCCGTCAGATACCGCCGCGGCCTTGCGGTCGCTGGCCCGAGGCGGCCGGGGCGGGTCCGACGCGCCTGCTCGGCCTGCGCGAGGCCTCCGGACCGCCTGACTCCGCTGGCCCCTCGACCCACCAGTGCGGTCCGTGGCCTGTTTGGTACGCACAGTCATCAGGTCGCGCGGCGCCCGGGATTCGGATCCCCGGACGGGTTGAGGCGGGACGAAACGGGGCGTCCCGTTCGGCGAGCTGCGGCGACCCGCCGGGCGTGGTGGGCCGCGGCGGGGCGGGCCGCCCGGGGACGGGGACGGCCTCGAGCCGAAAAGGAGGGCGCTCGGCCTCTCCCCCGTGGGAGGCCGGGCGCCCGGGAAATACCCTCATGTACATGCGTGAGCTGTTCAACACCTGGCAGTCCCCTGTGGCATGGAAGTGACCGTTCCGCTACGGTGTCCGCGCCCCGCAACGGAAGCGATGCAGCCCTGACGTCGTCAATCGAACGGAAACAGGCTCTCGGACCGGGCAACGCGGAGGGGTGATGATGGGCGCCTGGCAGCCCCTGCCGGACGACCTGCCGCCGGAGGTACGCCACTTCGTGGAGCAGTTGCGGCTCCTGAAGGACCGCACCGGGCTCAGCCTCGTCGCCCTCGGCGCCCGCACCGCCTACAGCAAGTCCTCCTGGCAGCGCTACCTCAACGCCACCCAACCGCCACCCCGTCAGGCGGTGGCCGCGTTGTGCCGGGTCGCGAAGCTCGGGGGCGAGGAGGCCGAACGCTTCGGTGTGCGCTGGGAGCTGGCCGTGCATGCCTGGCCCCGTCCGCCGGCCCCGGCGCCGGCCCCGGCGGACGGTCCGGCGCCCGGGGAGTACGAGGACGATCCGACGGTCCCGTGGTGGGACCGTCCGGCGCAGGAGCCCGAGCCGCGACCCGCCGGGCGCCGTCTCCTGCTGGCCGCGCTCCTCGTCCTGCTGGCGCTGCTCCGCGTCGCCCTCGTCGGCGCCGTCACACTGGGGTGACCTGAGCTCCCTGTGCCCGCTGAGGTCACCGCTGTGTTCCCGTTGTGTCGATGTGTTGACAAGTTCGCGGATGTGCGCCGAATCGTCTCCACACCGGGGCTAACGTGTCCAATCGGGATGGTGCGGGCGTCCCGTGCGGTGAGCCGGCAGTTCCGTTCGACCGTGCGAACAGGCGGTGGAACGCCGACCCGCAGACCGACGGGTGTGCAAGGGTGCAGGCCCCAGACCGAATGCTCCCGTGCGCCCGCACCCCGGGAACTGGAATCCTGATGGGGCCTCTCCCCGTGGGTAGCCAGAACGGGGAATCGGCAGCGGGCACCACGCACGGGGAACGGCAGCACGCACCGGGGGAAAGAGGGGGGAAGCGATGCCTCGTTGGAAGGCTTTGCCCGATGAACTCGATCCGCAGGTCAGGGAGTTCGCGGAACAGCTGCGACGGGTCCTGGACCGCAGCGGGCTGAGCGTCTCCGCGGTGGCCGACCGCACGGGTTACAGCAAGACGTCCTGGGAGCGTTACCTCAACGGCCGGCTACTGGCACCGAAGGGCGCGATCGTCGCGCTGGCCGAGGTGACCGGCACCGATCCGGTCCATCTGACCACCATGTGGGAGTTGGCCGAGCGCGCCTGGAGTCGTTCGGAGCTGCGCCACGACATGACCATGGAGGCCATCCGGATCTCCCAGGCGCGCGCCGCGCTGGGGGAGTTCGGGGCGGCCCCCGAGACCCGGGGCCGAGGCGCCAAGCCGGCCCGCAGTGCCACGGCGGCGCCGGGTGTCGCCGGACCGGCCGGGGTGGCTCCGACCGCGCCGCGGCAGCCGACGCCCGCGCAGGTGCCGGACGCCGGGAGCGACGCAGGGGCGCCACGGGGCGGCTCGCCGGGCGGCAACTCCTGGGGTGTGGCCGGGCGCCAGGGGCCGCCGACGTCCGGCGGGCGGGCCGCCGCCGAACCCAAGGCCCCGGCGCAGTCACCGGACGGACCCGCCTGGACGCCGCGAGCGCCAGGGGCTTACGGGCCGGCGTCGGCCGGCGGTCCGCCGCGCGACGCCCGTCCGGATGCCGGCGGTGCGTCCGACGGGGCGCGCCGCAAGCGACGGCTGACGATGTTCCTCGCGGGCGTCGTCGGGGCGCTCGTCGTGATCGGGGTGGCCTTCTTCCTCAGCGGCGGCGACGGCAAGAAGGCCGAGGGCGCGCCCAAGGCGTCCGTGACGGCTCCGAGTCCGAGCCCCGACCTTCCGGCCGGCGTCAAGTGCGGCGGAGCGGGCTGCACCGGCAAGGACCCGGAGAACATGGGCTGCGGCGGCACGCTGGCGAAGACCACCACCAGCGTCACCGTCGGCAGGACCCTCGTCGAGGTCCGCTACAGCAAGACCTGCGGTGCCGCGTGGGCCCGTATCACCCAGGCGGCGCAGGGCGACACGGTCGAGGTGTCCGCGGGCACGGCGGCCAAGCAGACCGGCTCGGTCACCGATGCCTCGGACACGGACGCGTACACCTCGATGGTGGTGGTGAAGGACGCCACCGCGGCGAAGGCATGCGTGACGCTCGCGTCGGGGCAGAAGGGATGCACGAAGTAGGGCGTGCGGAGGGCCGGACGAGGGGAGAGCGGCGCGCGCAGGGGAGCCATCGCGAAGCGAGAGGCGTGCGGAAAGGCGCCGTGCGCCTCTCGCCGAGAACCAAGTGCCGTACGACAGGCATGACCGCCGCGCGGCGGGGCAGGCGCACCATACCCCCACGGGAGTCCGGCAGTCCGGAAGGCCCATACCCCTTCCGGCAGGACACCCCCACACGGCGGCCGCCTTCAGTCCCCCCTCTCCCGGACAGGCGGCCGCCGTGTCATCCGGTTGTGGGGCGGGCCACAGGGGCCCGGACGTCCGGGATCTCGGATGCGCGATAGCCTGATCGCTGGATCTCTCTTGACGCCAAGAGATCGATCATTCATACCCGTGATCGATCATCGAGGCGGGCGCCGGTCACGAGCCGGCGGCGGGGATCCCGCACCCCGGGGCGACGACGCCCCACCGCCAGCTGTCATACGGAGAACGCCATGACCCGCACTCCCGTGAACGTCACCGTCACCGGCGCGGCCGGCCAGATCGGCTACGCACTGCTCTTCCGCATCGCCTCCGGCCAGCTGCTCGGCGCGGACGTGCCGGTCAAGCTGCGCCTCCTGGAGATCACCCCGGCCCTGAAGGCCGCCGAGGGCACGGCCATGGAGCTCGACGACTGCGCGTTCCCGCTCCTGCAGGGCATCGACATCAGCGACGACCCGAACGTCGCCTTCGACGGCACGAACGTCGCCCTCCTCGTGGGCGCGCGCCCGCGCACGAAGGGCATGGAGCGCGGTGACCTCCTCGAGGCCAACGGCGGCATCTTCAAGCCGCAGGGCAAGGCCATCAACGACCACGCCGCGGACGACGTCAAGGTCCTCGTCGTCGGCAACCCGGCGAACACCAACGCGCTGATCGCCCAGGCCGCCGCCCCGGACGTACCGGCCGATCGCTTCACCGCGATGACCCGTCTCGACCACAACCGCGCGCTGACCCAGCTGTCGAAGAGGACGGGCGCGTCGGTCACCGAGATCAAGCGTCTGACGATCTGGGGCAACCACTCCGCCACCCAGTACCCGGACATCTTTCACGCCACGGTCGCCGGCAAGAACGCCGCCGAGGTCGTGAACGACGAGAAGTGGCTGGCCGAGGAATTCATCCCGACCGTCGCCAAGCGCGGTGCCGCGATCATCGAGGCCCGCGGTGCCTCGTCGGCCGCCTCCGCCGCCAACGCCGCCATCGACCACGTCCACACCTGGGTCAACGGCACCGCCGAGGGCGACTGGACCTCCATGGCCATCCCGTCGGACGGCTCCTACGGCGTCCCGGAGGGCCTGATCTCCTCCTTCCCGGTCACCACCAAGGACGGCAAGTACGAGATCGTCCAGGGCCTGGACGTCAACGAGTTCTCCCGCGCCCGCATCGACGCCTCCGTCAAGGAGCTGGAGGAGGAGCGCGAGGCGGTCCGCTCGCTCGGCCTCATCTGATCCTCGACGATCCGTCAACCCGCACAGGCCCCCTGCCGGTTCCGCCCGGACGGGGGCCTGCGCCGTGCGGGGCGGCGCAGTCGTCAGCGGGCGTCGGGGCCTGTCAGCCGCTTCTCGAACCAGTGGGCCGCGTACACGTTGTCGTCGTACCGCGGGATCTCCGTGTATCCGCAGGAGCGGTACATCGCCTGGGCCTCCGTCAGGACGGAGTGGGTGTCGAGGCGCACGAGGCCGAGCCCCCGTTCGACGGCCTGCTGCTCCAGGCCGCCGAGGATGCGTCGTGCCAGCCCGAGCCGGCGGGCATTCGGGTGAACCCACACATGGCGGGTCTCGCCCACGCCGGGCTCCAGGGTGCGCAGGGCCCCACACCCGACGGGCCGCCCCTCCTCGTATGCGACCAGGAAGGCGCCAGCGGCCCCGGAAACCTCTTCGGGGCGTACGAGGGCGGCGGGGTCGAAGCCCTCGGGGAAGCGGTCGCCGATGTCGGCGGCGTAGGCGTCGAGGCAGGCCCGGGCGTCCGGTGAGGCGCCGTCGACGCGTTCGACCGTGATGGCGGCGAGGCGCAGCAGGCGCCGGGCGGTGCCGAGCGCGGCGGTCAGCTCGCCGCGCTGGCCCTCGGTGAGGCCGCCGAGCAGGCTCTCGGCGAGGGCGTTGGCACGGCGGTTCTGCTCCTTGACCTCGACGCGTCCGGCGGGCGTCAGCCTCGCGAGCCGCAGCCGGCTGTCGTCGGGGTGCACGCTCATCCGTACCAGCCCCTGCGCCTCCAGCGCCCGTACCATCCG
Source organism: Streptomyces sp. NPDC022910 (assembly GCF_055561075.1). NCBI lineage: Bacteria > Bacillati > Actinomycetota > Actinomycetes > Kitasatosporales > Streptomycetaceae > Streptomyces > Streptomyces sp. NPDC022910. The sequence goes on along the minus strand of NZ_JBVHHL010000005.1, from coordinate 123,431 downwards.
GCTCAGATACCCGGCGTCGAGACCGAGCCGGCCGCGCAGCTCGCGCAGGGAGGTGCCGTCCCCGATCTCGTACAGCAACCGCGCCTGACCGAGCGGCCGGTCCTGCCCGAGGTAGTGGTCGTCGAGGACCCCGATCCGACGGGTGAAGTAGCGGTTGAACCGCCGGAGGGCCGTCACGTCTTCGCTCGGCATTGGTTCCATGATTCCTTTGACCTTAGTCAAAGAAAACCCGGGATGTCCATGGGTGCGAGTGTCGTCGCCGGGCATCGGCCAACGCGTGAACGGGCGACGGGCTTTCCCGACGGGCAGGGCGCGCTACGGCGGTATCGCGCCCTGCCGCGCCCCTGACTCAGGCCTTCGGCAGGCCTTGGACCTTCGAGATGTCCACCGACCGGTTCGCGGGCGGGGCCGTGACCGAAACCGGCTTGTTGTAGTCCGTGAAGGTGAGGGACAGGTCCGTGCCCGGGCCCTGCTGGGCCGCGCGGTACAGGCGGTGCGGCTTGCCCGTGGTGACGTACAGCGTCGACGTGAGGTCGTTCACCCGGAAGGACAGGGGGACCACCCTCGTGTTGTCCAGCGTCCTCGCGAGGCCCTCCGTCAGGGTCGCAGGCGGGGTGGCCATCGCGGCCTGCTGCAGTTCTCCGAGGTCGCAGGTGTTCGCGATGCCCCTCAGAAGCGAGTCGGAGGTCGAGCCGTGGATGTAGCGGTTCTCGAACTCCTTGCTCGCGGTGACGCCTCGTTGACCGGGAAGCTCCGCCTTCCAGAAGGTCCGGTCGGGCTTCAGCCACACTTCCGTGCCCCGCTTGATGATCTCGACGGATCCGCCGTGCCCACCCAGTGTCAGGGAGCCCGCGCAGTTGCCCGACCGGTCGAGCGAGAGGGTCATCGCCGTCGGCAGGCGATTGCTCGACGTGGCCGCCGTACTCCGGTCGACGTAGTCGAGGCGGACCGATGTCGCCTTCCGCAGCCCCTCCTGTGCCTGCGCGGCCAGCCGCCGTGGGTCTTGGTTGCCGCCGGTCTCGGCCGCAGAAACTCCGCCGAGACCTGGCCAGAACAACAGACCCACCGTCGCGGCCGTCGTCGCGGTGCACGTCGCGATTGTGAAGCCACGGGTCGTGGACATCGCATCACCTCCATGAGTGCTTGATCGATAGCGTACTTTTCACCCTTTTCGACCGCATTTTCAGTGACCCCGCGCACTTTCGGCCACGGAACGTGCATGCATCCGTGAGCCCGGGGCAGGTGCGCCCGGCCTCTGAGAGTGACACGCGTGTGACACAGGGGTGCCGAACAGGAACGGAAGGCAGTACCGATCATGGCCGGACGGCAGACACGGCAGGCAGAACAGACAGTTCGCGTGGTCGGCGAGTGGCGCACTGCGCTCTCCGGGGCACCCGCTAGATCCTCGATCCCGCGGACGCCGAGCCGTTCGCGGTGGTTGCGGAGGGTGACGAACAGGATGCCGACGCCGCCGTCACGGCCGCCCGCCGTGCTTTCGACGAGGGCCCCTGGCCGCACGCACCCGTGACCGAGCGTGCCGCGCTGCTGCACCGCGTCGCCGACCTCCTCGTACGCGATCGCGAAGAGCTGGGTACGCGGCGAAGGTGGCCTGCGCCTACCCGCACACGCCGCTGCAGAAGTACGTGAACGCGGACTTCGCGAAGAGCGGCGGCAGGGCGGCGGCCTTCCTGAAGAAGTTCACGTGGACGACGGAGGACCCGAACGAGGTCGCGCTGATGATCGCCGACCGGAAGCTGACCTCCGAACAGGCCGCGAAGCAGTGGGTGGACAGCCACACCTCGACGTGGCAGGCATGGCTGCCCTGATCAGTCCTGCGTCAGCTGCGCGGCGACCGAGCCCAGGGCCGTCGCCGTAGACGGGGTCGCCGAAGCCCGCCCTCGCCGTCCGGCCGGGCGAGCACGGTCCAGCTGCCGTTCGGCGCCCAGGGCCCTGCAGCGCGGTGCGGACCCCGGGGTCGAGATGGCTCGTGCGAGCCGTCACGTGTACTGGCCCGGCTTGTAGTGGCCCGGCACCGCCCGGGTCGCCACGCCGAACCGGTTCCACGCGTTGATCACCGCGATCGCGGCGATCAGCTGGGACAGCTCCGCCTCGTCGAAGTGCTTGGCGGCCCGCTCGTACACCTCGTCCGGTACGAAGCCGTCGGTGAGCACGGTCACCGCCTCGGTCAGTTCCAGCGCCGCGAGCTCCCTCTCGGTGTAGAAGTGGCGCGACTCCTCCCAGGCGCTCAGCTGGACGATCCGCTCCACGCTCTCGCCGGCCGCGAGCGCGTCCTTGGTGTGCATGTCCAGGCAGAAGGCGCAGTGGTTGAGCTGGGAGGAGCGGATCTTCACCAGCTCGCGCAACTTCGGGTCGAGGCCCTTCCCGGCGGCCGCGTCCGCTCGCACCAGCGCCTTGTAGACCTCCGGGGCGTGCTGGGCCCAGTGCAGGCGGGGGGTGTGCTCAGGGGCGTAATCGTTCGTCGTCATGTCTTCGACCCTAGGAGCGGAGCAGCCCAGGAGTATGGTCCATTTCCATGGGGAAATCGTGGGCCACTTTGGGTGTCGACCTCCATCTGGAGCCGACCGGAAGGGGGCTGCGCAAGGGGCTGACCAGCGCACTGCGCGAGGCGGTCCGCACCGGCCGCCTGGCCCCGGGGACCCGGCTGCCCTCCTCTCGCTCGCTCGCCACAGACCTGGGCATCGCGCGCAACACGGTCGCCGAGGCGTACGCCGGCCTGGTGGCCGAGGGCTGGCTCACCGCACGCCAGGGGTCGGGCACCCGGGTGGCCGAGCGCAGCTCACCCGAGCCGCCGGCCGCGCCCGCCGCGCGCCGTCCCCGCGAGCCGGGCCGTCCCGTCCACGACCTGCTGCCCGGCGCCCCCGACCTCGCCTCCTTCCCGCGCGTCGAGTGGCTGAGGGCGGCCCGCCGCGCCCTGACGGCGGCACCGAACCAGGCCCTCGGCTACGGCGATCCGCGTGGCCGCGCCGAACTGCGCACGGCGCTCACTGCGTACCTGTCCCGGGCACGCGGCGTGCGCGCCGACCCCGAGCGCGTCCTCGTGTGCGCGGGCTTTTCGCACGGGCTGAAGATCCTCGGCGCGGTGCTGCGGGCACGCGGCGTGAGCACGGTGGCCGTCGAGTCGTACGGACTCGATGTCCACTGGAAGCTGCTGGCGGAGGCCGGCCTGCGCACGGAGCCCCTCCCGTTCGACGCACTGGGCACGGAGACTGAGGGGTTGGCCGATGTGGGCGCCGTACTTCTCACTCCCGCCCACCAGTTCCCGATGGGCGTGCCCCTGCGCCCCGAGCGGCGGGCGGCGGTGGCGGACTGGGCGCGGCACACCGGCGGACTGATCCTGGAGGACGACTACGACGGCGAGTTCCGCTACGACCGCCAGCCGGTCGGGGCCTTGCAGGGCCTTGACCCCGAGCACGTGGTGTACCTCGGCACCGCCAGCAAGTCCCTCGCCCCCGGGCTGCGGCTGGGCTGGATGGTGCTGCCGCCGGATCTCGTGGGGGAGGCCACCGCGGCCAAGGGCGGCACCGACACGTGCGGGGTGCTGGACCAGCTGACCCTGGCGGAGTTCATCACGTCGGGCGCGTACGACCGCCACGTGCGCGCCGCCCGGCTGCGCTACCGTCGCCGCCGCGACGCCCTGGTCCGGGCCGTCGCGGCCCGCGCTCCCGACGTCCGCGTCATGGGGATCGCGGCCGGCCTGCACGCGATCCTGCGCCTCCCGCCCGGCACCGAGCAGACGGTGGTCCAGGCGGCGGCGTGGCAGGACTTGGCGGTGCACGGCCTGCGCCGCTTCCGCCACCCGGACGCCACCGCCGATCCGCCGGACGCCCTGGTCGTCGGGTACGGAACGCCGCCGGATCACGGGTGGGCGGGGGCGCTGGAGGCGTTGTGCAGGGTGCTGCCCTGAGGGCCGGGGGCCCGGCCGTCACCCTTCGCCGACCGGCGCTTCTCCGAAGCGGGCCAGCGCCAGCGCGCCGGCCACCGCCACCGCGAAGCCGAGCACCGCCAGCCAGGCCATGCCCTCCCGTGTGCGGTCGCCCAGCCACACCACCCCGATCGCCGCCGGCCCCAACGTCTCGCCGACGACCATGCCCGCGGTCGCCACCGTCACCGAGCCCCGCTCCAGCGCCGTGGTCAGCAGCAGAAAGGCCGCTCCTCCGCCCAGCAGCAGCGCGTAAGTCGCCGGGTTGGCCAGCAGCGACACGGGCTTCAGCGAGTCGATCAGCCGCACCGCCACCTCGACCACCCCGAATCCGAACCCGGCGCCGAGGCCCAGCACCAGGGCCCGGCCCCGACCCGGCAGCCGCCCTCCGGCCAGACCGAGCAGCAGTACCGCCACCGCCGTGGCCAGCATCGCGTACTTCAGGTTCGAGGACCCGTCCCGGTTCCCCTCCGCCCCGGACGCCAGCCCGAGCATCGCAAGCCCCGCGCACACCACCGCGACAGCGCCCCACTCGTTCCCGGTCAGCCGGACCCGCAGGAGGCGCGCCGCGACCACCGCCGTCACCGCCAGACTGGACGCGAGGGTCGCGCCCACCGCGTAGATCGGCAGGGACCGCAGTGCCGCGATCTGCAGCAGGAATCCGAGCCCGTCCAGCGCGAGCCCCGCCAGATACCGCCACTGCCGCAGCGCCCGCAGCAGCAGAGCCGCGTCCCCGCCCCCACCCGTGCCCGCCGCGCGCGCAGCGATCGCCTGCAGGACCGTCGCCGTACCGAAACAGACCGCCGCACCCAGTGCGCACACCATCCCAAAGAGCACGAAGCGACTGTAGGCGACGCGGGACAGACAGGGGCGCGTTCGAACATCAGAGTGATGCTCTCCAGTCTGATCGCCAGTCTGATGGCCGCACACGTCTCACCGACGTCTCAACGAAGTCTCACTCGACGGGGGAACACGAACATGGCGGACACACGCCGGCAACTGCGCTCGGGCACGGTCGTCCTCGGCGGCATGGGACTCCTCGCCGCCGCCCTCACCGCTTGCTTTTCGCCTACCTCGACGGGCCGCGGGAGCTGGCGCGCACCACGGGCTACGTCGCCGAGCCGCTCCTCGGCCGCGAGGGCGAAGGGGTGACGGTCCACGAGCCGGGCATCCCCGCGGCACTGCGCGAGGACGCCTGCTGCTACCGGGGGCTGGCGCCCCTGCCGTCCTTCGACGGCAACCGTGTAGTCCTCGGTGCCTGGGTCGTCGAGGACGAGTCGGCGGGACTCGGCATCCGCGAGTCCTCGGGCCTGGTCACGGACGAGTACGCGCGCTTCCTGCCACACGTGATCCTCTAGACGCCCAGTACCGCCCGCAGTTGGGCGAGCCCCCAGTCCAGGTCCTCCTTGCCGATGACGAGCGGCGGGGCGATCCGGATCGTGGACCCGTGGGTGTCCTTCACCAGGACGCCCCGGTCCATCAGCTTCTCGCAGACCTCCCGCCCGGTCCCGTACCGCGGATGGATGTCCACACCCGCCCACAGCCCCCGCCCGCGTACCTGCGTGACCCGGCCCGTGCCGGCCAGCGTGCCCAGTTCGCGGTGGAGATGCTCGCCCAGCTCCGCCGCCCGCGCCTGGTACTCGCCGGACCGCAGCATCGCGATCACCTCGAGCGCCACCGCACAGGCAAGCGGGTTCCCGCCGAAGGTCGACCCGTGCTCACCCGGCCGGAACACCCCGAGCACCTCGGCGCTCGACACCACTGCCGACACCGGCACGATCCCGCCGCCGAGCGCCTTCCCGAGCACGTACATGTCGGGTACGACGCCCTCGTGCTCGCACGCGAAGGTCCGACCCGTACGGCCGAGCCCCGACTGCACCTCATCGGCGACGAACAGCACGTTGCGCTCCCGGGCCAGCTCCCGCACCGTCGGCAGATAACCGGCGGGCGGCACCAGGACCCCCGCCTCGCCCTGGATCGGCTCGAGCAGTACCGCCACCGTGTTCTCCGTCATCGCCCCGCGCATCGCGGTCAGATCCCCGTACGGCACGATCTCGAAGCCCGGCGTGTACGGGCCGAAGTCCGCGCGCGCCCCCGGGTCCGTGGAGAAGCTGATGATCGTCGTCGTACGGCCGTGGAAGTTGTTGCCCGCGACCACGATCTTCGCCATCTCCGCGGGCACGCCCTTGACCCGGTAGCCCCACTTGCGGGCCGTCTTCACGGCGCTCTCCACCGCCTCGGCGCCCGTGTTCATCGGCAGCACCATCTCCATGCCGCACAGCTGGGCCAGCTGCTCGCAGAACGCCCCGAACCGTTCGTGGTGGAACGCCCGCGACGTCAGCGTCACCCGCTCCAGCTGCGCCTTGGCCGCCTCGATCAGCCGCCGGTTGCAGTGGCCGAAGTTCAGCGCCGAGTAGCCGGCCAGCAGATCCAGATACCGGCGTCCCTCGACGTCCGTCATCCAGGCCCCGTCCGCCGTGGCCACGACGACCGGAAGGGGGCGATAGGTGGGCGCGCTGTGGGCCTCGGACGCGGCGATGAGGGTGTCGGTGGTGTTCACGGGGCTCCCCTTCCGGCCGTACGCGGGCATGTGCCCCCTTTCCTATCGTCGCTCGCATGGTGGACGCGGGAACCGAGCCGTCCGACGCGCCCGGTACGCTGATCGCGGGCCGTGACTGGCGCGCTGGGATGGGACGGACCATCGGGGAGCGGCTCTGAGTCGAGCGATCGTGTGCCGTGCGCCTGGGCCGAACCGTGAACGCAGAACGCACGCCGTCCGGAGGTCCCCATGCCAGAGCAGCCCCTCTCCACCGAGTCCACTGCCTTCCGCGCCGCCCTCGACGTGATCCGCGCCGTCGAGCCCCGGGTCGCCGACGCCATCGGCCAGGAGGTCGCCGACCAGCGCGAGATGCTCAAGCTGATCGCGTCCGAGAACTACGCCTCCCCGGCCACGCTGCTGGCCATGGGCAACTGGTTCAGCGACAAGTACGCCGAGGGCACCGTCGGCCGCCGCTTCTACGCCGGCTGCCGCAACGTCGACACCGTCGAGTCGCTCGCCGCCGAGCACGCCAAGGAGCTGTTCGGCGCCCGTCACGCCTACGTCCAGCCGCACTCCGGCATCGACGCCAACCTCGTCGCCTTCTGGGCCGTCCTCGCCCAGCGCGTCGAGGCCCCGGCCCTGGAGAAGGCGGGCGTCCGCCAGGTCAACGACCTCTCCGAGGAGGACTGGGCCGAGCTGCGCCGCGCCTTCGGCAACCAGCGCATGCTCGGCATGTCTCTGGACGCGGGCGGCCACCTCACCCACGGCTTCCGGCCGAACATCTCCGGCAAGATGTTCGACCAGCGCTCCTACGGCACGGACCCGGCCACGGGTCTGATCGACTACGAGGCGCTGCGCGCGTCGGCCCGCGAGTTCAAGCCGCTGATCATCGTGGCCGGCTACTCGGCGTACCCCCGTCTGGTGAACTTCCGGATCATGCGGGAGATCGCCGACGAGGTCGGCGCCACGCTCATGGTCGACATGGCCCACTTCGCGGGCCTGGTCGCGGGCAAGGTGCTGACCGGCGACTTCGACCCGGTCCCGCACGCCCAGATCGTGACCACCACCACCCACAAGTCGCTGCGCGGTCCGCGCGGCGGCATGGTCCTGTGCGACGACTCCCTGCGCGACCAGGTCGACCGCGGCTGCCCGATGGTGCTGGGCGGCCCGCTCCCGCACGTGATGGCCGCCAAGGCGGTGGCCCTGGCCGAGGCCCGGCAGGAGTCCTTCCGCGGCTACGCCCAGCGGATCGTCGACAACTCCCGCGCCCTGGCCGAAGGCCTGATGCGCCGCGGCGCCACGCTCGTCACCGGCGGCACCGACAACCACCTGAACCTGATCGACGTGGCCTCCTCCTATGGCCTCACCGGCCGCCAGGCCGAAGCGGCCCTGTTGGAGTCGGGCATCGTCACCAACCGCAACGCCATCCCGGCCGACCCGAACGGCGCCTGGTACACCTCCGGCATCCGCATCGGCACGCCGGCACTCACGACCCGTGGCCTCGGCACGGCGGAGATGGACGAGATCGCGGCCCTGATCGACCGCGTCCTGACGACCACCGTCCCCGGCACGACCGGCAAGGGCACCCCGTCGAAGGCCCAGCACGTCCTGGACCTGAAGATCGCGGACGAGATCGCCCACCGCGCGAGCGACCTGCTGGCCGGCTTCCCGCTGTACCCCGAGATCGATCTCGGCTGATCCGATCGCAACCGCGTGATCACCGGAGCTCACCGAGATCGATGAGCTCCTGCCGCGGCGGCCCGCCTTCTCGCCGGGCCGCCGCCCGCCGCGCGGCGTACATGCCCCCGGCCCCCAGGACCAGCCCCGCCCCGAGCCCCGTGGCTGCCCAGCGCACGGCGTCCGAGGAGCCGACCCCCGCGGCGGGGGTGGGGTCGGTGAGCAGTCCGCTCTTCTCCAGCCGCTCGAAAACGCCCCGCGGCGCCCGGTGCCACCTGATGTCGTCGTCGGAGACGTCCGGCGCCGGATCCGAACGAACCCACGCCGTGCCGTCCGATGCCAGGAACAGCTGATCCTGCCGCTCGACGGCCACGTCGCCCCCGGGCGCCCGCCTGGTGTCCGGCCACCCCCCGATCCCGGTCAGCGCCCACACCACGGTGGCCCGCACCCGCGGATACCGTCCTGCGGCCCACGCGTCCGGCACCTGCTCGGTCCCGGTCTCCGTCGGCGCCATGAGCTGCCACAGCAGCGCGAAGTCCCGGTCCCCGGAGCGCAGCGTCGTCGTCCGGCCGGTGCCGTTCGTCACGACGAGCGCCAGGTCGGGTATGTCCTTGCTCGCGGCCCGTGCGGGGGCGGCGGCCCCCGTGGTCGCCACGGCCGTCACCGCCAGCACCGCCACCAGGCTGCCGAGCCCGCGCACGCGGTACCCCTCCGTTGTCATGTCCCCTTGTTACACCGCCGGTGACGGTTCGGGCCGCACCTGTTGCCCACCAGTTCCGGACCGGCCCCCCGGACCTGAGAGAATGGTGAACATGGCCTCTGACAGCCCGTCCGTCTCTCACCACCCTCAGGGGAATGGCTCCGCCATGCAGCGTTCTCTTCGCGTGCTCTCCGGAATCCAGCCCACCGCCGGCTCGTTCCACCTCGGCAACTACCTCGGCGCGGTCCGCCAGTGGGTGGCCCTGCAGGAGACCCACGACGCGTTCTATATGGTCGTCGACCTGCACGCGATCACCGTTCCGCAGGACCCGAAGGAACTGCGTGCCAACACCCGCCTGGCCGCCGCACAGTTGCTCGCGGCCGGGCTCGACCCGGAGCGGTGCACGCTCTTCGTGCAGAGCCACGTCCCCGAGCACGCCCAGCTGGCCTGGATCATGAACTGCCTCACCGGCTTCGGCGAGGCCGGCCGCATGACCCAGTTCAAGGACAAGTCCGCCAAGCAGGGCGCCGAGCGCGCCAGTGTCGGCCTGTTCACGTACCCGATCCTCCAGGTCGCCGACATCCTGCTGTACCAGGCGAACGAGGTCCCGGTCGGCGAGGACCAGCGCCAGCACATCGAGCTGACCCGCGACCTCGCCGAGCGTTTCAACGGACGGTTCGGCGAGACCTTCACGGTCCCGCGGCCGTACATCCTCAAAGAGACGGCGAAGATCTACGACCTGCAGGACCCGTCGATCAAGATGAGCAAGTCGGCGTCCACGCCGAAGGGCCTCATCAACCTGCTCGACGACCCGAAGTCCACCGCCAAGAAGGTCAAGAGCGCCGTCACCGACACGGACACCGTCATCAGGTACGACGCGGAGCACAAGCCGGGTGTCAGCAACCTGCTGACCATCTACTCGACCCTCACCGGGACCGGTATCGCGGAACTGGAGCAGAAGTACGCCGGCAAGGGCTACGGTGCGCTCAAGACGGACCTCGCAGAGGTCATGGTCGATTTCGTGACACCGTTCCGGGAGCGCACCCAGCAGTACCTGGACGACCCCGAGACGCTCGACTCGATCCTGGCCAAGGGCGCGGAGAAGGCGCGCGCCGTCGCCGCGGAGACCCTCTCCCAGGCGTACGAGAAGGTGGGCTTCCTGCCCGCCAAGCACTGATCCCGCCGGGCCCCGACGCGCCGTGGAGTGCTGCACTCCACTCCGTCTGCGCCTGCCCGGGGCACGGGCCCGGCCGTACAGTCGGAAGGGCGGACACCGAAGCGGCGTCCCGGCCTGCCCACCGGCCACGCACACCAGCACGACGACAGGAGACGACGTGGGGACCGTAACGATCGGTGTGTCGATCGCGGTCCCGGAGCCCCACGGCAGCACGATCCAGCAGCTGCGCGCGGGCTTCGGCGACGCCGCGGCTCACGGCATCCCCACGCATGTCACCCTGTTGCCGCCGACGGAGGTCGACGCCTCCGAGCTTCCCGCCATCGAGGCGCACCTCGTCGAGGTCGCGGCGGCCGCGCGCCCCTTCCCGATGCGGCTGTCCGGCACGGGCACGTTCCGGCCCCTGTCGCCCGTGGTGTACGTCCAGGTCGTCGAGGGCGCCGCGGCGTGCACCTGGCTGCAGAAGCAGGTCCGTGACTCCTCCGGGCCGGTGGCGCGCGAGCTGCTCTTCCCGTACCACCCGCACGTCACGGTGGCGCACGGCATCGACGAGGCCGCGATGGACCGGGCGTACGAGGAACTCGCCGACTACCGGGCCGAGTGGCCGTGCACGGGCTTCGCGCTGTACGAGCAGGGCCAGGACGGCGTCTGGCGCAAGCTGCGGGAGTTCGCCTTCGGGGCCGCGGTGGTGCCTCCGCAGGCGTGTGCGCCGGCGGAGGACGCCACCCTGCCCATGCCCTAGTTTTGCCGGGTCGGGTTCCCCGCTACTGGACCGGCAGCCGCCTGAACAGCGCCCGGGGCATGTGCCGCAGCCCCGACATCACCAGCCGCAGTGCCGCCGGCACCCACACCACCTCCGACCGTCTGCTCAGCCCCAGTTCGATCGCCGCGGCGATCTCCTCCGGCGTGGTGGCCATCGGCCTCGCGGTGCGTGCCCGCGCACCGCGCCTGCGGACGGACCCGGGGCGTACGACCATGACGTGCACGCCGGTGCCGTACAGCGCGTCGCCGAGCCCCTGCGTGAACGTGTCGAGCCCCGCCTTGCTGGAGCCGTAGATGAAGTCCGAGCGGCGGGCGCGCTCACCGGCGACCGACGACAGGACGACCAGTGAGCCGTGGCCCTGGTCCTGGAGTGCGCGGGCGCACACCAGGCCCGCGGAGACCGCGCCCGTGTAGTTGGTCTGTGCGACGCGCGCCGCGGCCACCGGGTTGCGCTCGTCGGTCGCCTGGTTGCCGAGCACGCCGAACGCGAGGAGCACCATGTCGATGTCACCCTCCGTGAACACCTTGCCGAGGGCGATCTCGTGGGCCTCGGGATCGAGCGCGTCGAAGGGGACGGTACGAGTGTCGGCACCGAGTTCGGACAGGTGCTCGGCGGCCCTCTCCAACTCGGGGGAGGGGCGCCCCGCCAGCCAGACGGTACGGGCGCGGCGGGCGACGAGGCGGCGCGCGGTGGCCAGCGCGATCTCGGACGTGCCGCCGAGGATCAGCAGGGACTTCGGGGGGCTGAAGGCGTCCTTGTGGGCAGGCATGACCGTGACCGTATCGCCGTGAATAAGGCGTAACCCACCAATACCCCCACTCCAGGCGGCTCCTCACTGAAATGGATGAGTCACCGTACGCGGCCGAGAGCGCCTCATCACGTGCTCGACGGGGTACTCGAAGACTGGTCGAGGGGTACGAGGGGAGAGTCGGATCATGGACTGGCTGAAGAGACTCCCCGGCATCGGGCCGATCGTCACGCGCCTCATGGCCACCCACGCCTGGCGTTGCTACGAACGTCTCGACCGGGTGAAGTGGACCCGGCTCGCCGCCGCGATGACGTTCATCAGCTTCGTGGCGCTGTTCCCGCTGCTCACCGTCGCCGCCGCGATCGGCGCCGCGACGCTCAGCGAGGCCCGGCAGAACAGGCTGCAGAGCAAGGTCGCCGAACAGTTCCCCGGCATCTCCGACCAGCTCGACATCCACGGTCTGGTCCAGAACGCCGGCACCGTCGGCGTCATCGCCGGTGCCACGCTGTTCTTCGTCGGCATCGGCTGGGTCGGCCAGATGCGGGACTGCCTGCGGGCGGTGTGGGAGCTGCCCGACAGCGACGAGAACCCGGTGTTGGCCAAGGTCAAGGACGGGGTGGTGCTCGTCGGCCTGGGCGGCGCCATCCTGGTCACCCTCGCGACGTCCACCGTCGCCACCGCGCTGGTCGACTGGATCGCCGGGCAGATCGGCCTCGACAAGGGCGGCTGGGGCAGCGTCCTGCTGCGCATCGCCGCCTTCGTCGTCGCCGTCCTCGCCGACTTCCTGGTTCTGCTCTACGTCCTCACCCTGCTGCCCGGCGTGGAACCCCCACGGCACCGGCTGCTGACGGCCGCCCTGATGGGCGCGGTCGGCTTCGAACTGCTCAAGCTGCTGCTCAGCGGCTATATCCAGGGCGTCGCATCGAAAAGCATGTACGGCGCCTTCGGGGTGCCCGTGGCGCTGCTGCTGTGGATCAACTTCACCGCGAGACTCGTGCTGTTCTGCGCCGCCTGGACGGCGACGCAGAGCCGTGAGGCCGACGAGGTCAGGGGCGCGTCCGATGACGTACCAGATCAGGCAGCGGCCAGCGGCGATTGACCAGGAACACGCCGCTCGCGAGCAGCACGAGGACGCCGCCGACGATGGCGAGCGCGACGCCGATGCCGCTGGAACCGCTCTCCTTCACCGAGGCGGCCACCGGCTTGGCGGAGTCCTGGCCCGCGGCGGTGGCGGTCGGAGTCGGGTCGGTCTGCGAGCCGGGGGCCGCGCCCCTCGGGGCGACGAGTTCGCCCACCGGCTTCACCTTGCCGGCCGCGCCGAAGCCCCAGTCGAACAGCCGGGCGGTCTCCTTGTAGACCTCGTTGTGATCGTTCTTCTCCGGGTTCATGACGGTGACGAGCAGCACCCTGCCGCCCCGCTCGGCGACACCGGTGAAGGTCGCGCCCGCGTTGGTGGTGTTGCCGTTCTTCACGCCCGCGATGCCCCGGTACGGCGTTATGTCACTGTCCCCGGCCAGCAGTCGGTTGGTGTTCTGTATCTCGAAGGACCCGCGGGTCTTCTTGCCGCCCCTCTTGGTGGTCTCGCCCGGGAACGTCGCCCGCACCGTCGAGCAGTACTCCCGGAAGTCCTTCTTCTGCAGCCCCGAGCGGGCGAACAGCGTGAGGTCGTACGCCGACGAGACCTGTCCCTGGGCGTCGTAGCCGTCCGGGCTGACCACGTGCGTGTCGAGTGCCTGGAGCTCCTCGGCATGCGCCTGCATGTCCTCGACGGTCTGCTCGACACCGTGGTTCATCGCGGACAGCACGTGCACGGCGTCGTTCCCGGAGCGCAGGAAGACGCCGAGCCACAGGTCGTGGACCGTGTACGTCTCGCCCTCCTTTATCCCGACCATGCTGGACCCGGCGCCGATGCCGGCCAGGTCGGTGGGGACCACCTTGTGCTTCTCGCTCCGCGGGAACCGGGGCAGCACGGTGTCGGCGAACAGCATCTTCAGGGTGCTCGCCGGGGGAAGCCGCCAGTGCGCGTTGTGGGCGGCCAGGACGTCACCGGACTCGGCGTCGGCGACGATCCAGGAACGCGCGGTCAAGTCCTTCGGGAGCACCGGGGCGCCGCTGCCCAGGTTCACCTGGGTACCGGGCTGGCCGAGCAGGGCGCCGCCGACGGTCGACATCGCGGCCGGGGGCGTGGCCGATGGCGACGCGGTCGGGCTCTGCGTGTCCGCGAAGGCGGTCGCGGGTGCGGTGAGCGAAAGGGACAACACGGCTGCGGAGGCGAGCGCCGAGCGGCGCCCGGCGATCTTCTTCAAGGCGGACACGGTCGCGAAAGTACCGGGTACGGGGCGGGAAGTCCCGCCCGGTCCCAGCCGATCCCGCCCACCCCGGAGCGAGGGTCCGCGCAAGAACGGCGATACTGGACGTATGAAGCTCAGCCGCCCCATCTCCTGGTTCCTGCTCGCCTTCGGGGTGTGGAGCTGGTTCATCTGGATCACTTTCGTCAAGAACCTCTGGAAGGACGGCAGCGGACTCGCGTTCGACGACGCGGGGAATCCGACGGCGTACTTCTGGGTGCATCTGACGCTCGCCGTCGTCTCCTTCGTCTTGGGGACTGTCATCGGCATCATCGGGTTGCGCGGACTGCGCGCTCTGCGGCGAAGGTCATAGCGGGGGAACGGGAACACGGTGGTCGTCGTCTTCGTGCTCCTCGCCCTGGCCGTTCTGGCCGCGTTCGCGGCGCTGCACCGATACGCGTGGCGGCGGCTGGTCCGCGACACGACCCGCGGCCCGGGTCCGGTCCGCCGTATCGGAACAGCGGTGCTCGTCGCGGGACCGGTGCTGATGGTCGCGGCCCTGGTCGCCGAGCGTGCCGGCGCCCCTTTCTGGCTCCAGCGCGCCCTGGGCTGGCCGGGGTTCCTGTGGATGGCGCTGTCGCTCTACCTGCTGCTCGCGCTGCTCGCGGGCGAACTCCTGCGACCGCTGGTGCGCCGGATCGCGCAACGCCGGGCGCGGACGGAGGAGACGGCACCGAGACCCGTACCGGTACCGGCGGGGACCGCGGCCACGGAGCCCGAGCCTGAGCCCATCCCCTCGCCTGCGCTCACCGATCCCTCCCGCCGCCTCTTCGTCTCCCGGGCGGTCGGCGGAGCGGTCGCCACCGCCGCGGTCGGCACGGTGGGGTACGGCACGTACGGTGTCCTGCGCGGCCCCGCTGTGAAACGCGTCACGGTCCCGCTGGCCAAACTGCCGCGCTCGGCCCACGGTTTCCGCATCGCCGTCGTGAGCGACATCCACCTCGGCCCGGTGCTCGGCCGGAGCTTCGCGCAGCGCGTGGTGGACACGGTCAACTCGACCCAGCCGGACCTGATCGCGGTCGTCGGCGACCTGGTCGACGGCAGCGTGAAGGACCTGGGGCCGGCGGCGGCACCGCTGGCGCGGCTGACGGCCCGCCACGGCAGCTACTTCGTCACCGGAAACCACGAGTACTTCTCCGGCGCGGACGCATGGGTCGAGGAGGTGCGCCGACTCGGCCTGCGCCCGCTGGAGAACGCGCGCACGGAACTGCCCGCGTTCGACCTGGCCGGGGTCAACGACCTGGCGGGCGAGAGCGAGGGCGAGGGCCCCGACTTCACCAAGGCGCTCGGCGACCGCGACACCTCACGCGCCGTGGTCCTCCTGGCCCACCAGCCGGTCCAGATCCACGAGGCCGTGAAGCACCACGTGGACCTCCAGCTCTCCGGCCACACCCATGGCGGCCAGCTCTGGCCCGGCAACCTTGTCGCGGCCGCCGCCAACCCGACCCTCGCGGGCCTGGACCACTACGGGGGCACGCAGTTGTACGTGTCCCGCGGAGCGGGCGCCTGGGGACCGCCGACGCGGGTGGGCGCGCCGTCGGACATCACGGTGATCGAACTGGCGTCGGCACAAACGTGACGGTCCTGTGAGCCGGTGCTGCTCACGGTCCAGAATGCGCGCGGGTCCACGCCGCGCACGAGTATGTGATCGATCCTCGCCACCGGGAAGGAGGCGGGCCAGGTGCGCTCGACCCAGACCGAGGCAGGCGCCGAGGCAACCCGTCGGCGGAACTCGCGAGCCGTGGCTGAAACTTGACGGAAACGGCCCCTCGGTAAGTTCTGTCTCATCTCTGCAGATCTCTCTTCCCCCAAGTGAAACACCTGTGATTAGGTGATCCGCGCCACAGGGGAGTGGTATGCGCTGAGGGCCTGGGGAGGGGCGCCGATGCGATCGGTTCGCATACGGATTCTCGCGACTGTGCTGGTACTGGCGGGCGTGGGAGTGGGCGGGTGGCAGCTGCTGCCGGCCAAGGAGAACACCAACAGGGCCATCACGGTCGGGACGACGGACGCCGTCACGTCGCTCGATCCGGCGGGGGCCTACGACGCCGGGTCCTGGGCGTTGTTCAGCAGCGTCTTCCAGTCGCTGCTGACCTTCGAACCCGACGGTGTCGAACCCGTCCCGGACGCCGCCGAGAGCTGCGCCTTCGTGGGGACGGACCTCAAGACCTACCGCTGCACGCTCCGCAAGGGACTGACGTTCCCCAGCGGGCGCACCGTGACCGCCGAGGACGTCAAGTACTCCTTCGACCGGGTCAAGCGCATCAACTCGGACGTCGGCCCCGCGAGCCTGCTCGACACGCTCGCCTCGGTCGACGCCGACGGGCTCACCGTCACGTTCCATCTGTCCTCGCCCGATGCGACGTTCCCGTTCAAGGTGGCCACCGGCGCCGGTTCGATCGTCGACAGCACCAAGTACCCGAAGAACGGGCTGCGCACCGACACCGGGGCCGACGGGACGGGGCCGTACACCCTGACGTCGTACACGAAGGACAAGAAGGCCGTCCTCGCGACGAACCGGCATTACCAGGGCGACATCAAGGACACCGGCCGGCCCATCCTGCTGCGCTACTACGCCGACCCCACCGCCCTGGAGAAGGCGTGGAAGGCGAAGGAAGTCGATGTCGCCACGCGCCAGCTGCCGCCCGCCGTCCTCGCAGGCCTCTCGCCGAGCGACCCCAACCAGCGCGTCAGCGAGGCCGACAGCGCCGAGATCCGCAACCTCGTCCTCAACACCAGTGCGAGCTCGCCCCTGCACGACCGGAGTGTCCGCCAGGCCGTCGCCGCGCTGATCAACCGCGAGGAACTGGTCGACAAGGTGTACGAGGGCACCACCGACCCGCTGTACTCGCTCATCCCGGCGGGCATCACCGGGCACACCACCTCGTTCTTCGACGCCTATCCCAAGCCCGACACCGCCAAGGCCCGCGCCCTGCTCACCGCGGCGGGCGTGCACGTGCCCGTCCGCTTCACCTACGGCTACGCCGAGGGTCGCGGCGCCGCAGCCGAGGAGGCCGCCGATCTCAAGCGGCAGTTGGAGGCGAGCGGACTGTTCACGGTGGACATCAAGGGCTACGAGTGGACCGACTTCCAAAAGCGCTACGCGAGCGGCAAGCTCGACGCGTACGCCGTCGGCTGGGTCGCCGACTTCCCCGACCCGGACACCTTCACCACCCCGCTCGTCGGCACCGGCAACAGCATGAAGAACGGCTACAGCAGCAAGGCCGTCGACAGCCTGGTCCGGGACAGCCAGCGGTATTCGGATCGCAGCCGGACCGCCGACGACTTCGAGCAGATACAGCAGATGGTGGCGCAGGACGTTCCGCTGATTCCCCTGTGGCAACGCAAGGAGTACGTGGTCAGCAGCGTGGATGTCGGCGGCGGCCAGTACCTTTCCGACGGCACCGGCGTCTTCCGTCTCTGGCGGCTGAACTGGATCTGACACACGGCGGCGGCCCCGCGGCCCGGCGCGATCCCGAGGGGTCGAACCCACGCGAGTGACAGCGGGCGCCCGCCCCACGCAGCACCATGTGTCGGAGGTGTGCGCGGGGTGAGGAGCAGACGTGGTCGGACGCAACTCCTTCCGGCCGCCCTGCCACCCGGCGTCCGTGGCTCTCGCCCGGCGCCGGGTGCGCGAGCACCTCGACGACTGGGGCTACGCTCCCGGAGACCCCGCCCAGGAGGAAGCGGTGCTGCTCGTGTCCGAGCCGGCCACCAACGTCGTACGCCATGCGTCCCTGCCCGAGCGGGAGTTCGAGGTGCGGTCACCGCCCTCGCCGACGGCTCCTGCTTCACAGAGGTCTCCGACGAGGGCCGGGCCGAACCCCGGCTGAGGGTGGTCGACGACCTGGACGAGACCGGCCGCCGCCTGCATCTTGTGGAGAACATCGCGGCGGCGTGGGGCGTGGGGCGTGGGGCGTGTGGAGCCGGGGCCGGGGCCGGTACGGCAGTACGGTGTGGGCGCTGGTGGTGCGGGACGTGTGCGCCGCCGCGGTCGGCACGGCCGTGCGTACGGCCACCGGGCCGCGGCATGGCGCTCACTGGCTGTCCCACACGTGTGCGCAAGCCGGCAGCGTCACCGTCACCGCCAGCCCCTCGCCCGGCGCCGTCCGCACCGCCACCTCGCCGCCGTGTGCCGCCACCACCCCCTGCACGATCGCCATCCCGAGCCCGCTGCCCGCGCATGAGCCCGCACGGAAGAAGCGGTCGAAGACGCGTGCCGCGTCCTCCTCGGCGAGGCCAGGCCCCTCGTCCGCGACGCACAGGTGCACCATCCCGTCCTCGCGCTCCAGACCGAGCCGTACCGGAACTCCGGCGGGTGTGTGGACACGGACGTTCGCCATGAGGTTGCCGAGCACCTGCCGCAGCCCGGACTCGTCGGCCCGCACCAGCAGCGCGCCGTCCGCGCGCACCGTCACCGGACGCTCCGGCTGCTGGGCCCGCAGGTCCTCGGCCGCGTCCCGCACCAGACGGCTCAGGTCCACGTTGCGGAAGCGGAGTTCGGGCTGCTGGTCGAGGCGGGCGAGGGTGAGGAGTTCGTCGACCAGCCGGCCCATCCGGTCCGCCTCGGCCATCATCCGCTCCCACGACCGCTTGCTCCCCCGCTCTGGGCTTCGTTCGAGCGGGGGGACCCCCATGTCCGGAACGGTCAGCATGCCCTTTTCATACAGCTGGAGGTAGCCACGTATCGCCGACAGGGGTGTGCGCAGCTCGTGCGAGGCGTCCGCGACGAAGCGGCGCAGCTGGGCGGCGCTGCGCTCGCGTGTCCGGTACGCCGACTCCACCTGGTGCAGCATGGAGTTGAGGGCGGTGCGCAGCTGCTCCACCTCCAGGGACGTCTCCCTGCTGGAGGGCATGCGCCGGGTCAGATCGCCCTCGGCGATCGCCGACGACGTCTCCACCATGTCCTCCAGCGGCCGCATCCGCCGGCCCACACTGATCATCGTCAACGCGGCCAGCAGCGCCAGCAGCAGGGTCCCGACGGTGAGGTCGAGCCTGAGCGCTTTGGCCATGCCCGTGTGCAGCACGCCGGTCGAGCGGGCGAGCAGCACATACGTGCCGTCGGCGAGCCGCGCCCCGGTCACCCGGTACGGGTCGCCGCGCAGGCGGATGTCGTGCGGTTGCCGTTCCTGGGCGAGGGCGGCGGGGTCGTGGACGACGGAGACGAGCGCCTGCTGGGCGGTGGTCGGCTTCAGACCGGCGACGGTGAGTACCGTGCCGTGCCTGTCGACGGCCGCGAAGACGGTGTCCGGGTTCGGCGAGTCGGCGCCGCTGTGCGGCAGCAGCCGGTCGCGGACGACCGCCAGCGCGCTCAGCGAGTCGATCTCCTGCAGGGTCAGGTGCGACCGGGCGAGAGAGTCACGGGACCTGATCAGTTCGGCGTCGATCTGTCCGAGCACGTAGTGCCGCATGCCCATCAGGCTGATGGCCGTCGCCGCCACGATGCCGAGCGCGAGCAGCGCCACGTTCGCCAGCGTCAGCTTGCCCCGCAGGGAGTGAATGCCGCGCGGCCGCAGCAGCTGGGGGAGACCGAGGAGCGTCATGCCAGCCCGTATCCGACACCCCGCCGGGTGGTGATCACCGGCGGTCCGAGCGCGTCGAGCTTGCGGCGCAGATAGCTGATGTACGTCTCCACGACCGTCGACTCGGGCGGTGTGTGCTCGTACCGCCAGACGTGGCGCAACAGCTGTTCCTTGGGCACGATCCGCCCGCCGTTGCGCACCAGGAAGCGCAGCAGCGCGTACTCGGTGGGGGTGAGTTCGACCGTGCGGCCCGCGCGGTGCACCGAGTACGTCGTCTCGTCCAGCTCCAGGTCGCCGTAGCGCAGCGGTGGGCGCTGCGGCAGGACGTCGGCGGGGCGCGTACGGCGCAGGACGGCCCGTACCCGGGCGACCACCTCGTCGATGTTGAACGGCTTCGTGATGTAGTCGTCGCCGAAGCCGAGCGCGCCGACGATCTCGGCCGGTGCGTCGCGCGCGGTGACGAAGACCAGCGCCAGGTCCGGCCGGCGGGCACGCAGTTGGCGGCCGAGGGCCCGTCCGTCGCCGTCCGGCAGCATCACGTCCAGCAGGGCCGCGTCGGGTCGGGTGCGCTCGGCGAGCGCCAGCGCCTCGCGGACGGTGCCCGCGGTCATCACCTGGAAGCGGTGGTAGCGCAGGGCGATGGCGAGGACGTCCGCGATGCTCTCCTCGTCCTCGACGACGAGGACGGTTGCCTCCATGTGCGCTGCCTCGTTGACGGTCATGCCCACCAGTATCCGCAGCGGCACCGACGGCGGGACCGTAGGCGCTTTGGAGTTCCTTGAGAGTCATGGCGGGGCGCGTCCGTCCGCGCCCGTCACTGCGGATCCTGGTGCTCCAGGACCCGGGGGACCCTGATGAAGGAGCGTAGAGCGTGACGACATTGGCACGGTGGTGCTATCGGCACCGGCTGCTGGTCCTGTTGCTGTGGGTGGGGGCGCTGCTCGGGGTGGGCGCTGCGGCGTCCGCCAGGGGAACGGACTACGCGAACGTCTTCTCCCTGCCGAACACGGACTCCAAGACCGCGTACGACCTGATGGCGAAGGCCTTCCCGAGGGCCGCCGGCGACACCGACACGGTGGTGTGGAAGGTCGACCAGGGATCGGTCAGGGACGAGTCGGTCCGGGCGCGGATCGAGCCCGCGCTGTCGGAGATCGGGCGGATGCCGGGGGTCGGCGCGGTCAGCAGCCCGTATGCGGGCGCCCGGGGGGCGGCGCAGATCAGCCGGGACGGCAAGATCGCGTATGCCCAGCTGACCTTCACCAAGCGGGCGAACGAAGTGCCGACGCAGCTCGTGCAGGACGTCGTCGACACCGCGCAGGGCGCCGAACGCGGTGGTCTGCACGTCGAGTTGGGCGGCCAGGCGATCACCCGCATCCAGCAGCCGCCCGCCGGCCTGTCCGAGATGGTCGGCATCGTGGCGGCGGCCATCGTGCTGTTCCTCGCCTTCGGTTCGTTCTTCGCGATGCTGCTTCCGATCGCCATCGCGGTCTTCGGCGTCGGTATCGGGCTGTTCTCCACCCAGCTGATCAGCCATGTCACGGACGTACCCGACATCGCCCCGCTGCTCGCCTCGCTGATCGGCCTCGGAGTCGGCATCGACTACGCCCTGTTCATCGTCACCCGGCACCGGCGCGGAATCCTGCGCGGTCTGGATCCCGAGGAGTCGGCGGTGACCGCCCTCAACACCTCCGGCCGGGCGGTGCTGTTCGCGGGCGGCACGGTGTGCATCGCGCTCGCCGGGATGCTGGTGACGAACCTGCGCTTCCTGGACGGGGTGGTCATCGGCACCTCGCTCACCGTCGTGCTGAGCGTGCTCGCGGCCGTCACCCTGCTGCCGGCGCTGCTCGGGCTCCTCGGGCCGCGGGTGCTCAGCCGGCGGCAGCGGCGGCGGCTCGCTGAGCGAGGGCCCGAACCGGAGCGGGCGAGCGGTCTCGCGGCGCGGTGGTCGGCCACGGTGCAGAAGCGTCCCCGGACGGTCGCCACGCTCGCCGTGGTCGTCATGGCTCTGCTCGCCCTGCCCGTGCTCTCCCTGCGCCTCGGCGCCACCGACCAGGGCAACGACGACGCCTCGACGACGACCCGCAAGGCGTACGACCTGCTCGCCGAGGGCTTCGGACCCGGCTTCAACGGGCCGCTCCAGGTGGTCTCCGTCGGCGGTGACACGACCACACTCGTCAAGGACATCGGCGAGACCCACGGGGTGGCCCGGGTCTCCGCCCTGCCCCCCGCCCAGGGCGTCACCGTCATCCAGGTCGTCCCGACCACCTCGCCGCAGTCCGAGCAGACGGACCGGCTGATCGACACCCTGCGCGGGGAGGTGATCCCGAAGGCGGGGGCGACAGCGCACGTCGGCGGTGTCACGGCGGTCTCGAAGGACTTCGCGTCCGTGACCGGCGACCGCCTGCCGTCCTTCATCGCGACCATCATCGGCCTCGGGTTCCTGCTTCTGCTGATCGCCTTCCGCTCACTCGTGGTGCCGCTGACGGCCGCCGTGATGAACCTGATCGCCGCCGCCGCGTCCTTCGGCGTCCTCGTGGCGATCTTCCAGTGGGGCTGGGGCCTGGAGCTGCTGGGCCTCGGCAAGGAGGGACCGATCCAGGCGTTCCTGCCGATCATCATGCTCTCGCTGCTCTTCGGTCTGTCGATGGACTACCAGGTGTTCCTGGTGAGCCGGATGCACGAGGAGTGGGTGCACACCAAGGACAACGCCCGCGCGGTCCGGGTGGGCCTCGCCGAGACCAGCCGGGTCATCAACTCCGCGGCCCTGATCATGGTCTGTGTCTTCCTCGCCTTCGTGCTGAGCGGCAACTCGGGCGCGGCGATGGCGGGCGTGGGCCTCGCGGCGGCGGTCGCGCTGGACGCGTTCGTGCTGCGGACCGCGCTGGTGCCGGCGGCGATGCATCTGCTCGGCAGGGCGAACTGGTGGCTGCCGGGCTGGCTGGAGAGCCGTCTGCCGCACCTGGCGGTGGAGCCGCGCGATGAGCCGGAGGAGGAGGCGCTGCTGCCGGGGGCCGCGAGCGCGGTGCACGGCTTCGTACAGGACGCGGAGGGCGATCCGGTCGAGGGAGCGGCCGTGACGCTGCTGTCGAAGGGCGGCCGCCAGCTCGACCGCGTCACGTCACTGGCCGACGGCTCGTACATCGTCTCGGTCCCGGCACCGGGCACGTACCTCGTGGCGGCGACGTCCACGGCGTACGGGGCCCGGGCCCGGCACGTGGTCGTCGGGGAGGAACCGCTGGTGTACGACGTGGAACTGACGACGGACGGGGTGGACGCGGTGAATTGACTCAGGCCGGTCCGGCCTTGAGGACGCGCTCGACGTCGAGCACGACTTTGCCGCCCACGGACTCGGGGAGCGTGACGAGCTCCCCGGGCACGTGGATCCCGTGCG
Source organism: Streptomyces sp. NPDC022910 (assembly GCF_055561075.1). NCBI lineage: Bacteria > Bacillati > Actinomycetota > Actinomycetes > Kitasatosporales > Streptomycetaceae > Streptomyces > Streptomyces sp. NPDC022910. Next base: position 100,629 of record NZ_JBVHHL010000005.1, on the reverse strand, counting down.
TTGCGTAACGGCCACCGGCCGATTCATCGTCGACCACGGACAGGTCGGGGATGACGTAATCCGCTGGGCCGCTGGGCAGCCAGACGCCGATTCCCGGCAATGCCCGCACGAGGCCCAGCCGCAGGAATGGCGCTGCGAACAGCATCAGGGCCTCGGCATGAGGCCCGTCCGGTGTGGGACCGCAAGAATCTGGTCTCCGATGATCTCGACGCGGAGGCCCGGAATGCTCTCCATGATGTGGTTCGCCTCGGCGATCAGCGACCTCTCCTCGTGCGGCCGCTCGACAGCTCGTGCACCTCGAGGACGAGGGGCCGCAGCACCCGGAAGCGGGCCAGGGCGACTCCCCGCGCGGTGAGGCGGGCGCCGCGCTCGGCGAGCCGGTAGCTGCGCTCGCGCCCCTCGGTCCGGTCGAAGATCCAGTACAGAACCAGCCCCATCTGGGACAGCCACATCGACTCGGGCAGAACGTCACGGAGTTCCACCGCCACCGTTCGGCAGGATCGAGGATGCGCCGAAACAGCCCAGGGCCCTGTTTCCGAAGGGACGGAAACAGGGTCCTGATACAGACCGGGAGGTCAGAAGCGGCGCGTGATCAGCGCCCGCTTCACCTCCTGGATCGCCTTCGTCACCTCGATGCCGCGCGGGCAGGCGTCCGTGCAGTTGAACGTCGTGCGGCAGCGCCACACGCCGTCCTTGTCGTTCAGGATCTCCAGGCGCTGCTCGCCGCCTTCGTCACGTGAGTCGAAGATGAAGCGGTGCGCGTTGACGATGGCCGCGGGACCGAAGTACTGGCCGTCGTTCCAGAACACCGGGCACGAGGACGTACAGGCGGCGCACAGGATGCACTTCGTCGTGTCGTCGAACCGCGCGCGGTCCTCCGCCGACTGCAGACGCTCGCGCGTCGGCTCGTTCGTCTCCTTCGTGATCAGGAAGGGCATCACGTCCCGGTACGCCTGGAAGAACGGCTCCATGTCCACGACCAGGTCCTTGAGGACCGTGAGGCCCTTGATGGGCTCGACCGTGATCGGCTTCTCGGGGTTGATGTCCTTGATCAGCGTCTTGCAGGCCAGACGGTTCTTGCCGTTGATCCGCATGGCGTCCGAGCCGCAGATGCCGTGGGCGCAGGAGCGGCGGAAGGTGAGGGTGCCGTCGAGGTCCCACTTGATCTTGTGGAGGCCGTCGAGGACGCGCTCCTTCGGGTCGATCTCCAGCTGGAAGTCTTCCCAGGTCGCCTCCGCCGAGACCTCCGGGTTGAAGCGGCGGACCCGGAAGGTGACCGTGATGTACGGGGAGGCCGCGGACTCCGCCTCGACCTTGTCCAGAACAGGGGTAGCCATCAGTACTTACGCTCCATCGGCTGGTAGCGGGTCTGGACGACCGGCTTGTAGTCGAGACGGATGGACTCGGTGCCGTCGTCGCCCACCTCGCGGTACGCCATGGTGTGGCGCATGAAGTTGACGTCGTCGCGGTTCGGGTAGTCCTCGCGGTAGTGACCGCCGCGGGACTCCTTGCGGGCCAGGGCCGACACCGCCATGACCTCGGCCAGGTCCAGCAGGTTGCCCAGCTCGACGGCCTCCAGCAGGTCCGTGTTGAACCGCTTGCCCTTGTCCTGGATCGCCACGTTCTTGTAGCGCTCCTTGAGTTCGGCGACCTTCTCGACCGCCGTCTTGATCGTCTGCTCGGTGCGGAACACCATGACGTTCGCGTCCATGGTCTCCTGCAGCTCACGACGCAGTTCGGCCACGCGCTCGTTGCCCGTGGACGAGCGGAGGCGCTCGATCTGCGAGACGACCAAGTCGGCCGGGTTCTCCGGAAGTTCGACGTAGTCCGCCTTCTGGGAGTACTCGGCCGCGGCGATACCCGCACGGCGCCCGAACACGTTGATGTCCAGCAGCGAGTTCGTGCCGAGGCGGTTCGCGCCGTGGACGGACACGCAGGCGACCTCACCGGCCGCGTACAGGCCCGGGACCACCGTGGTGTTGTCCGCGAGGACCTCGCCCTCGACGTTCGTCGGGATGCCGCCCATCGCGTAGTGCGCGGTCGGCTGGATCGGGATCGGGTCCGTGTACGGCTCGATGCCCAGGTAGGTGCGCGCGAACTCGGTGATGTCCGGGAGCTTGGCGTCGAGCTGCTCCGGCGGCAGGTGGGTGAGGTCGAGGTAGACGTGGTCGCCCTCGGGACCGCAGCCACGGCCCTCGCGGATCTCCGTGTAGATGGAGCGGGACACGACGTCACGGGACGCCAGGTCCTTCATCACCGGCGCGTACTTCTCCATGAAGCGCTCGCCGTCCTTGTTGCGGAGGATGCCGCCCTCACCGCGCGCACCCTCGGTGAGGAGGATGCCCATGCGCCAGATGCCGGTCGGATGGAACTGGAAGAACTCCATGTCCTCCAGCGGCAGACCGCGCCGGTACACCGCCGCCTGGCCGTCACCGGTCAGCGTGTGGGCGTTCGACGTGACCTTGAAGAACTTGCCGCAGCCGCCGGAGGCGTAGATCACGGCCTTCGCCTGGAAGACGTGGATCTCGCCGGTCGCCAGTTCGTACGCCACCACGCCGGCCGACTTCTTGACGCCGTCGACCTCGGTCATCAGCTGGTCCAGGACGTAGAACTCGTTGAAGAACTCCACGCCCTCCTTCACGCAGTTCTGGTACAGCGTCTGGAGGATCATGTGACCGGTGCGGTCGGCCGCGTAGCAGGAGCGGCGGACGGGGGCCTCGCCGTGGTTGCGGGAGTGACCGCCGAAGCGGCGCTGGTCGATCCGGCCCTCGGGCGTCCGGTTGAACGGCAGGCCCATCTTCTCCAGGTCGAGGACCGAGTCGATGGCCTCCTTCGCCAGGATCTCGGCGGCGTCCTGGTCGACCAGGTAGTCACCGCCCTTGACCGTGTCGAAGGTGTGCCACTCCCAGTTGTCCTCCTCCACGTTGGCGAGCGCGGCGGCCATGCCGCCCTGCGCGGCGCCCGTGTGGGAGCGGGTCGGGTAGAGCTTCGTCAGCACGGCGGTGCGGCTGCGCTTCGTCGACTCGATGGCCGCGCGCATGCCCGCGCCTCCGGCGCCGACGATGACGGTGTCGTACTTGTGGATCTTCATGATTCTCGCAGCCCCGTGCCTAGCGGATGTTCGGGTCGAAGGTGAAGATCACCAGCGTGCCCAGCAGGATGGTGAACACCGTGGCGGTGTACAGCAGGCCCTTCAGCCACAGACGCGTGTTCGCCTGTTCCGCGTAGTCGTTGATGACGGTACGCAGACCGTTGGCGCCGTGCAGCATGGCGAGCCACAGCATGGCGAGGTCCCAGACCTGCCACCACGGGGAGGCCCAGCGGCCGGCCACGAAGGCGAAGCCGACCTTGGAGACGCCGCCGTCGAGGACGAGTTGGATCAGCAGGTGGCCGAGGACCAGGACGACCAGGACGATGCCGGACAGGCGCATGAACAGCCAGCCGTACATCTCGAAGTTGCCTCGGGTCGACTTCGGGGTCTTCTTCGTCCGCTTGCGCGGCGGCTCGATGACCGGTGCCGGGTTGTCGACGCCGTACAGCGGGGCGCCCTCGACGGGGCCGATGCCGGAGACGGTGGTTTCAGTCGTGGACATGCGCGTCAGCTCCCGAACACTTCACGAGCGGCGTGGCCGAGGACGGGGTAGATGGCCCCGAGCATCAGTACGACCCAGACGCCGACGACGGTCCAGAGCATCTGCTTCTGGTAGCGCGGGCCCTGTGACCAGAAGTCGACAGCGATGACGCGGAGGCCGTTGAGCGCGTGGAAGAGGATGGCGGCAACCAGGCCGTACTCCAGCACGGCGACGATCGGCGTCTTGTACGTGGCCACGACCTTGTCGTAGGCCTCGGGGGAGACACGTACGAGTGCGGTGTCCAGCACGTGTACGAACAGGAAGAAGAAGATGAGGACGCCGGTGACTCGGTGAGCCACCCAGGACCACATTCCTTCCCGGCCGCGGTACAGCGTTCCAGCCGGCACGGAAGAACCCTCCGGGAGCGGGGACTAGGGCCGCGCCGGCTTCTGTGTCGGTCGGGCCCGGCCGGGTACGGTCCACCGGCCCCCAGCATCGTAGCGATGTGTTGTCGGAACGCTTACGGCGGCCCTACCGATGTGATCAAACCGGCAATCAAACGAGCACGGACGGGCTATTGGCCGGGCGGGTTCGGTCGGGGACCTCTACAGGGCGCGTTCCACCACAGGCATGTCGGAATAGTCCCGTACCAGCCGGATCATCCTGCCCCGTGCCAGTCGGCGCAGCTCCTCCGCCGCCAGTGGACGTTCGTCTTCCGGATCGTTCGTCAATCGTGACCGGATGGCGGCCAGGACCCGGTCGGCCGCCTCCTCGGGCGCCGCGTCGTCCAGACAGATGACGAACACATGTCCGAAACGGCTCTCGTAGGCCGCGTGTGCCGCGCTCAGGGCGGTGCGGGCGGCGGAGTACGCGCCGGCCGGGAGCTGGGTGAGCGATTCGCCCGCCAGGGCCTCGGTGAGGTCGGCGGGGCTGAGGTCGTACGCCGCCTCGTCGGCCGCGGCGAGCAGGGAGTCCAGGTCCGGGTAGGGGCGGTGGTCGGCGACGCGGTGGGCCCAGCGCAGGCTCCGGCAGCAGGTGAGGAGGGCCCGTCGGGCGTTCTCGTCGGGTGCGGAGTTGAACCGCTCCAGACCCGTGGGGGCCTCGGTGCGGTGTTGTGCCGGAAGGGCGGTGGAGCCGGGGAGGTGGGGAAGACGGTGCGAAGGCAGCGTGGGTCCTCGGCGAGTGGCGGGCGTGACGTCATGGGGGCGTCACGTACGGGTCGGCAGGGGAGCGTGCGGGAAATGCGCCGCCACGTTAACCGCGACGGTCGGCTGGTCGTCCAGTCACTGCCCGAATTTCACCCGGATGGGAGAGTTTCGCGGCGTCTGGTGGACGGGTGGAGCGGGCAGGGTCGTAGGTTCGGAAGGGGGACAGGTGCATGGAGGCGAGTGGCGTGCGGTCGAAAGTCGGACGAATACGTACAGGCGGGGTGCGTCAGGTGCCGCGGGGGCGTACGGGTCCGGCGTGGCCGTACGAGGCCGTGAGGCGAGGTGTGGCGCGGTGACCGGCCGGAGGCGACGGATTCCCGTGGGGAAGACGCCCCGAAGGCGCAAGAGGTTGCTGCTCGGCGGCGGAATCGTCGTCGCGGGTGCGATCGCGGCGGCCGTGACGCTGTGGCCGTCCGGCGACGGCTCGCCGAACGGGGTCTCCCTGAGCCCGCCGGCCGCTCCCAGAACGTCCACCGGGTCCCCCGCCGCGCCTGTCCCGCCGACCACCGCCTACCCCTTGTCGCAGACGCCCCGCACCATTCCCGCCGTACGCGAGCACACCCCCGCGCGCGGCCCGGGCTGGCGGCCCGCCTCCGGCGCACGCGTGGTGATCGACAACCCGTCCCTCGACGACGAGGGTCGGTTGCTGGCCGGTGAGCTGGGGATGGCGTACGCGGGGCGGACCGGTGCCCGCGACGGCGACGTGGAGCTGGGCCTGGCCGGGAGCGGCGACCAGGAGTCGTACACGCTGACCGTCGAGAACCGCCGTGTCCGGATCACCGCTCCGGGCGACGCGGGCGTCTTCTACGGCACCCGCACCCTCAAGCAGGAGGTGCACGGCGGCGGTACGGCTCCCGATGGCGTCGTGCGGGACGAGCCCGCCAAGCCGCGGCGCGGGTTCATGCTCGACATCGCCCGTAAGTTCTACTCGGCAGGCTGGATCGAGGACCGCGTACGGGAACTGGGCGACCTGAAGTACAACGAGCTCGGCCTGCACTTCTCCGACGACCAGGGCTTCCGCATCGAGTCCGCCACGCATCCGGAGATCGTGTCCGCTCAGCACCTCAGCAAGGCGGAGGTCAAGAGGATCGTCGACCTCGCCGCGAGCCGGCACGTCACGGTCGTCCCCGAGATCGACTCGCCGGGCCACCTGGGTGCTGTGATCGCCGCGCATCCCGATCTGCAGTTGCGCAGCGCCTTCGGCGCCGCCCCGCGCGGCACGGTCGACATCTCCAATCCGGCGGCCGCGAGGATCGTGGACGACCTCCTGGGCGAGTACGCGGGGGTGTTCCCCGGCGCGTACTGGCACCTGGGCGGCGACGAGTACCAGGCGCTGACGGTGTCGAACCCGGCCGCCTCCTATCCACAACTCGCCGCCGCGGCGAGGGCGAAGTTCGGGGCGAACGCCGGCGTCGCCGACCTCGCGACCGGCTGGCTGAACGACCGCGCGAACGTGATGCGCGGGCACGGCCGGACGATGCGCGCCTGGAACGACGGCTTCTACCGGGCGGGCGTGGTGCAGCCGGCCAAGGACCTGGAGGTCGCGTACTGGACCGGCAAGGAGACCGGCGCCCGGCAGCCCACGGAGTACCTCGGCGCGGGCCGGAAGGTGCTCAACTACAACGACGAGTTCCTCTACTACGTGCTCGGGCAGCCGCAGACCTTCGTCTACCCCACCGGTCAGCGGATCTACGAGCAGTGGAACCCGCGCGTGCTGCGGGGCACGGCGTCGGTGCCCGCGCGGTACGACGGGCAGATCCTCGGCGGAGTGTTCGCGGTGTGGAGCGATCGCCCCTACGCGCAGACGCAGGACCAGGTGGCGGCCGGGATCCGGATGCCGCTGCGCGCGACGGTCCAGAAGCTGTGGGACCCGAGCACACCGGCCCTGTCCTGGACCCAGTTCCGGCAACTGGCGGACCGGCTGGGCTGAGACGTCCGGCCCCGGACCCGCAGTTGGCCGAAAACTCCTTCCTCGAACTCCAGGACGGCCGGGCGTGGTGCGCCTGTGACACACCCGGTAGGTTGCACGCAGTAAGGGGAAGTGCGGGATCCGTAGACATGAGGCGCCCCGGCGAGGCGTTCCGAGGAGGCGTGATGAGCCTGGTGGACCTGATCGCACAGGCCGACGAGCGAGCACTGGCGGCGAGCGGACTGGCTTGTTTGGATCGGTGCGTCCCGCTCCTCGGTGGCGACGACGACACACTGCGCCCGCTGTGGGCGAGCCTCGTCGAGGGTCACGAGTGGGAGGAACGGCTCGCGAAGGCGCGAGCCGAACTCGGGGTCGAGGGGGAAGCCGAGCAGGACACGGGATGCGGCTCGGAGACCGAGGCCACGCGGCTCGCCCGCCGCATGCTCGAGGCGGCGCCCGCGCAGCCCTCCGCCGACGCCCTGCGTCAGTGGGCCGACGCCTGCTCGGTCGCAGCGCTGCAGATACACCGGTTGCTGGACCCCGCCGACGACGGCGAGTCGTCGGTCGCCGCCCGCCGCGAGGGCCGTACGGACGGCATGTCGCCGCTCGTCGCCGCCGAACTGAGGCGCCAGGTCGCCGTGCTGGAGCTGGTCACGGGCCAGGGTACGGGCGGGCTGCGACGGGCCCTGGACGTGTCGACCGAGGGCCGTCGGGTGCTGCGGGCCGTGGTGTCCCGACGCGCAAGAGGCCGCTCGTAACCGCGCGAACCGCTCCCCAGCTGCGTAAACCCCCTTGGGTGCAAGAATCCTGTGACCGTCCTGTGGTGCCGTGCGGCGGTCCTGCGCCGGTGTCGGGGACCCCCTCCGAACGGCGTGACACCCGGCGACCGGAGGACGCTCTTCCGGGTGTGAACGCAACTGAGGTGACCAGGCCCCACGCCGCCACCAAGCCGGTGCGCTGGGCCGCCGACGTCGTGACGACCATGCGCGAGGGCGCCCGGCTGCGGCTCGACTACTCGGCGCAGAGCCTGTGGCGGGTGGACCGGATGATCGAGGGGATAGGCCGTCAGGGCGCTCCGTACGCCGCCGTGGAGACCGTGCTGCGCGGGTTCGGGGCGTACGCGGGCGAAGTGGTGGTGCGGCTGACCGGCGGCGAGTGGTGGACGGCCGACGGCGACCACTGGGTGCGCACGCCCGACGGTCGTCTCTGGGACCCCATCGACGAGGCCCGCCGCTGCTACCACGGCGACGGTTCGCTGCGGCTGCTGTGTCGGGACGCGGAGAGCACGACCAGGTCTTGAGGGACGGCGGACGCCGTGCCACGCCCGCTCCTTGACGGTCAGTGACATTTCCTCGGAAGCGGACGCTGATGACCTTGGGGCGTGGGCACGACCGGCGTGCCGCACGTGTGGGGATGCGGGACCACTCGCCACGAACGAGGACAGCGTTGGGCCAGGGAGGGGAACCCCGCCGCGCGCAGGCGCGCGACGGGGAGCTGGGCACGGCCGTCGCACGCGCGCAGCAGGGGGACGAGACCGCCTTCGCGGTCGCCTACCGGATCGTGCAGCCGGCGCTGCTCGGCTATCTGCGCGGGCTCGTCGGCGACGACGCGGAGGACGTGGCGTCCGACGCCTGGCTGGAGATCGCCCGCGACCTGGCCCGGTTCAGGGGCGACGGCGCGGGCTTCCGGGGCTGGACCGCGACCATCGCCCGGCACCGGGCGCTCGACCATCTGCGTCGCCAGCGCGTCCGCCCGCGCTCGACGCCGCTCGACGGCGAGGTCCTCGAACTGCCCGGCCGCCACGACACCTCCGCCCAGGCCCTCGAGTCCCTGTCCACCGGGCACGCCCTACGGCTGATCTCACGGCTGCCGCGCGACCAGGCGGAGGCCGTGCTGCTGCGCGTGGTCGTCGGCCTCGACGCGCCCACGGCCGCCCGTGTCCTCGGCAAGCGCCCCGGCGCGGTCCGCACCGCCGCCTACCGGGGCCTGAAGCGTCTCGCGCGCGAGCTCGGCGCCCAGGGTGTGACGGACGACGGGGCCGGAACGCGTGGGGAGTCGGAATGAGCGCAAGCACGGTGGGGTCCAGGGACGGACACGGTCATGGGTGAACGACGTGACGGCGGCGGGCACATGGGCCGCCCGCCCGTACGCCGCGGCCCCGAGACAATGGTGGCCGACGCCCTCCGCGCCGCCCTGCGGCCGCGGCACCTCGACCCGGAGGCGGAGGCGCTGGCCGTCGCCGCCTTCCGGGAGGCCCGCAAGGAGGGACAGGGCGTACGGTCCCCGCGCACCCGGCGGCGGGACGACTGGCGTCCGCACGCCCGGCGCGGGGCGGGGCGTGCGCTGCGGGCGTTGCTCGCCGTGCTCCTGGGTGGCGTGGCCCTCGGCGGAGTCGCCGTCGCGTCCATGGGCAGCGCTCCGCACGACGCCGCCCCACAGCGTCCCACCCGGTCGGAGGCACCCGCGTCCTCGGCGCCGCGGCAGTCCAGGGGCGGTTCGGACATGACGGGCGGCGCAACCCCCGGAGTGGGCGACGGTGGCGGAACGAGCCGAACGCCCGCGGCGGCAGCAGGGGAGAAGGCGGCGAGGAAGACCGTCAAGGCGCAGCAGAAGGCCGACGGGAAGGCCGCCGAGGCCGCCGACAAGGCAGCCAAGGACGCAGCGAAGGCAGCCGAGGCGGCGAAGGATGCCGCGGGGAAGTCCGCGCAGGGTAAGAAAAACGCACAGTAAGACAGTAAGAAGGAGTAGAGAACGCGCGGGCCGTCCGTGCCCGCTCGCGGCATCATTGATTCCGCCCAACTCGGCGGCCATGAGCTGCCGATGGCAACGGCCGGGGCCGCCACCCCCCACAGGAGAGGCCCCGGCCGTCGCGCGGCACGGGCCGCGCGGCGGCCCGTACTCTCTACAGCGTCGTGGATGCGTTTTCTGTCACACCTCGCCGCGTCACGGGTTGGTTGCACGTTGTACGGACATGGACGCAGAGCGGTTTCAAGCCGTAACGTGCCTTTCGCGCCGACCGCGGACGATCAGCAAAACGGGTGATGCAACCGCCGCAGACCACGAGCGGCCTCAGACCGCAACACGATGAGGAACCACGACCGTGAGAACCCGGTCCGCGGGAGCGGTGCCGGCTCAGGCGCACAGAGGGGCAGTTCGGGGTGCTGGGGGACGACGCGGAGCTGACGGCCGCGGTACTTGCGGCACAGGACGGGGACGAGTCCGCGTTCCGGACCGTGTACCGCGCGGTGCACCCGCGGCTGCTCGGGTACGTGCGGACGCTGGTCGGCGAGCCGGACGCCGAGGACGTCACCTCCGAGGCGTGGCTGCAGATCGCCCGTGACCTCGAGCGGTTCAGCGGCGACGCCGACCGGTTCCGTGGCTGGGCGGCCCGGATCGCCCGCAACCGCGCACTCGACCACATACGCATGCGTGGCCGCCGGCCCGCGATCGGCGGCGACGAGACGGAACTGACCGGGAAAGCCGCCGAGTCGGACACGGCCGGCGAGGCCCTCGAGGCCCTGGCCACGGATCGCACCCTCTCCCTCATCGCCCAGCTCCCGCAGGACCAGGCCGAGGCCGTCGTGCTGCGGGTGGTCGTGGGCCTGGACGCCAAGACCGCCGCCGAGACGCTCGGCAAGCGGCCCGGGGCCGTCCGCACGGCGGCGCACCGCGGCCTCAAGCGGCTCGCAGAGCTGCTCGGCGCGGGCGCGGAGACCGATCCGGAATCCGGCGGCGCGCTCGGCGCCATGCCTTTCCAACGAGATGCGCGCAGGCGCAGGGTGTCGTCCGCCGGTGTGACGCATACGCGTTCGCGGACGCAGAAGGACATGTGATGGCCGACGAGCAGTACAGGTGGCTGGACAGTGACGCGGCGGAGCGTCTGCTGCGTGGAGAGCCGCTGGACGCCGTCGGCGACGACAGGCGTGCACACGCCGCGAGGCTCGCCGAGACCCTCGCCGCACTCGCCGCGACACCCCCGCCGACCGGCGCCGAACTTCCGGGTGAGGCCGCCGCGCTGGCCGCCTTCCGGGCCGCGCGGACCGTTCGCAGTGGCGAGGGAGCGGCGGTCGGCCGGCACACCCCTCGGCACGCCGCGGCCCACTCCGCCGATGCGGGGCTGGTCCGCCTCGGGCGACCGGCCGAGGGCGGGCGCAGGGTCCGCTGGGGGCGCCCCGTGCGCTTCGGCCTCGCCGCAGCGGTGGCCGCGGGGATGATCGGCGGCGTCGCGGTGGCGGCCGGAACCGGAGTGCTGCTCACGCCGTTCCGCGACGAACCGGGACCCGCCGCGTCCGTGTCGGCCGCCGCGACCTCGCAGCAGCCGCTGCTCACTCCGACGCCCGGCGGAACGCAGAGCGGCGGCTCCCCGTCGGTGACGCCCGGCGGCACGAGCGGCGCGCCCGCGCAGAGCGACCCCTCGCACGACGAGGCGAGTGTCGGCTCCCCGGCGACCGGCCGGACGGGCTCCACCTACAACGGGGCCGCTGGTCGGACCCGGGAGTGGTGGGCCGCGGTGCGCTCCTCCTGCCGCGACCTGACGGGCGGCAAGGAACTGGGCGCGCAGCGGATGCGCAGCCTGGAGGACGCGGCCGGCGGCAGCGGCCGGGTGAAGACGTTCTGCCGAGGCGTCCTGACCGGTGACGAGGGCCGCACGGACAACGGCGGCACCCAGGGCTCCGGCAACGGTGACGGCGACGGCCGAACCGGCAACGGCGAGGGCGACAAGGGCGGCGACCACGGCGGCAGCGGTGGTGACGGCGAAGGTCACATACTGCCGGGCGGCAACGGTGTGGACGCGTTCCCGTCAGTCACATCCCCTTCTCCTTCCCCTTCCTCTTCCCCGGCTCCGGTCCCGCCGCGGGAGCTGCCGACCCCGAGTCCGGCATACAGCGCGCTGAGCACGCCCGAGGGGCAGTGACTCACCGGCCCGACGGCTGGCCGTGCCTCGCGACGGCCACAGCTCTCCCTCACGCACCCTTCTGACCTGCGTTTTCGCAGGTCTTCTGATTTTCTTCGGGGAAGGTGTGACACTTTCGGCCGCCGTGGCGCAGTACTGAGTGAGCCGACTGGTCATCGGCCGTCGCACAGAGCCGGGGTTCCCCCCGTACCTACGGCTCGGTGCACCTCGGCGCGGGCGGGACACGTTCCCCCGGTCCCGCCCGCGCCCCGCAATCCCCTCTCGCCGGTCTCACCAGTAGACGACGACCTTGTCGCCGGTCCTTGCCTGGGAGAACAGCGCCGCGATCGCGGCCTCGTCCCGTACGTTCACGCATCCGTGCGAACCTCCGGCGTATCCGCGCGCCACGAAGTCGTACGAGTAGTGCACCGCCTGACCGCCGCTGAAGAACATCGCGTACGGCATGGGCGAGTGGTAGAGCGTGGACACGTGGTAGCGGGACTTCCAGTAGATGGAGTACACGCCCTCACGGGTGGGCGTGTACTGGGCGCCGAACCGGACCGCCGTCGTCATGACCGTCCGCCCGTCGACCATCCAGCGCAGTGTCCGGCTCGTCTTGCTGATGCACAGCACACGGCCCGTCATGCAGCGCGGGTCCGGGGCGGCCGCCGGCTGTCCGCCCATCAGGTACAACTCCCACTTGCCGGGCTCGTGCGTCATCTTCAGCAGCCGCTGCCAGGTGATGGAGTCGACCCGGCCCGTCTGTGGCAGCCCGCGCTTGCCCTGGAAGCCCTTGACGGCGTTCTCGGTCAGATCGTCGTACGTCCCAGTCGGACCGTCGAACAGCCAGGCGACCTGGCGCAGACGGGCCTGCAACTCGCGCACGCCGGGGCCCGAGTCGCCACGCGCCCACAGCGCGGCGGCGGAGGGCTTCGGCGTGCGCGTGGTGCTCGGCGCGCCGGTGCCGGACGGTGTGTGCGGGATCTCGATGTGCACCGGCGAACGACGCTTCCCGTCCCCTCCCTTCGCGTCCACCGGCTGCGCCGTACAGCCGGTGACCGCGGCCAGCACGGCGACCGTGGCGGCTGCGACCAGCGTTCTCCCCATGCCCTCAGTACGCATCCGTACCCCCGTCGTCTCACCGGGTCCCGAGGCCCGGTCGTCACCTGAGATGTTCCCCGGGCGTGACCGCCGGCGAACTACGGGGCATGGTTGTGAGCAAGGTCCCAGCGTGCGGCACTCCACCGCGCGCACGGCCGCCGCTACAGTCCGTCGCGAGGGTCGTCTGTACTGGTGAGTAATGAAGCCAGGTCACCAAGCCGAGTAACGAAGCAACGCGGAGGCACACACCATGGCGCGCGAGTCGGAGTCCGGACTGCCCATCGAGCCGGTGTACGGGCCGGACGCCCTGGAGGACTGGGACCCGGCCGAGAAGCTGGGTGAGCCGGGGGCGTACCCGTTCACACGCGGCGTGTACCCGACGATGTACACGGGCCGTCCGTGGACGATGCGTCAGTACGCCGGTTTCGGTACGGCGACGGAGTCGAACGCGCGCTACAAGCAGCTGATCGCGAACGGCACGATGGGTCTTTCTGTCGCCTTCGACCTGCCCACCCAGATGGGTCACGACTCCGACGCGCCGATCTCGCACGGCGAGGTCGGCAAGGTGGGCGTCGCCATCGACTCGGTCGACGACATGCGGGTGCTGTTCGGCGGGATCCCGTTGGACAAGGTGTCGACGTCGATGACGATCAACGCGCCGGCCGCTCTCCTGCTGCTCCTGTACCAGCTGGTGGCGGAGGAGCAGGGCGTCCCGGCGGACAAGCTGACGGGCACGATCCAGAACGACGTGCTGAAGGAGTACATCGCGCGGGGGACCTACATCTTCCCGCCGAAGCCTTCGCTGCGGCTGATCGCGGACATCTTCAAGTACTGCAAGGCCGAGATCCCGAAGTGGAACACCATTTCGATCTCCGGGTATCACATGGCCGAGGCGGGGGCGTCTCCCGCGCAGGAGATCGCGTTCACACTGGCGGACGGCATCGAGTACGTGCGTACGGCGGTCGCGGCGGGCATGGACGTGGACGACTTCGCGCCGCGGCTGTCCTTCTTCTTCGTGTCGCGTACGACGATCCTGGAGGAGGTCGCCAAGTTCCGTGCCGCCCGGCGGATCTGGGCTCGGGTGATGAAGGACGAGTTCGGGGCGAAGAACCCGAAGTCGCTGATGCTGCGCTTCCACACCCAGACGGCGGGCGTACAGCTGACGGCGCAGCAGCCGGAGGTGAACCTGGTCCGGGTCGCCGTGCAGGGCCTGGCGGCGGTGCTCGGCGGAACGCAGTCGCTGCACACGAACTCCTTCGACGAGGCGATCGCGCTGCCGACCGACAAGTCGGCTCGCCTGGCCCTGCGCACACAGCAGGTGCTGGCCTACGAGACGGACGTGACGGCGACGGTGGACCCCTTCGCGGGCTCGTACGTGATCGAGAAGATGACGGACGAGGTCGAGGCGGCGTCGCTGGAGCTGATGCAGAAGGTCGAGGACCTCGGCGGCGCGGTGTCGGCGATCGAGCACGGCTTCCAGAAGAACGAGATCGAGCGCAACGCCTACCGCATCGCCCAGGAGACGGACGCGGGCGAGCGGGTCGTCGTCGGCGTCAACCGCTTCCAGCTGGACGAGGAGGAGCCGTACGAGCCGCTGCGCGTCGACCCCGCGATCGAGGCCCAGCAGGCCGAACGCCTCGCCAAGCTCCGCGCGGAACGCGACCAGGCGGCGGTGGACGCGGCCCTGGCGGACCTGAAGAAGGCGGCCGAGGGCACGGACAACGTCCTGTACCCGATGAAGGAGGCCCTCAAGGCCCGCGCGACGGTGGGCGAGGTGTGCAACGCGCTGCGGGAGGTGTGGGGGACGTACGTACCCTCGGATGCCTTCTGAGCTGGGCAATTCGTCCGTATGGGTGATCGGGGGCGGAGGCTGCACGTCCCCGGTGACGCTCGTGATGAGTGAGCCCGGAAAGGAGGATGGCGTGGCTGTACTGCAACACGAGCTGACGTTGGGCGAGGCCGCCGACCTGCTCTCCCGTGCACTGCCTGGGCACCGCGTGGAGATTCCCCAGGAGAGGCTCACTGTGACACCGCCGTGGGACGGCTCGCATGCGCTGTCGCTGACCACGGTGTGCCGGGCACTCGAACGCGCCGGGATCGACGGAAGCGGGGCTGATTGGGCTCAGGGCGTCGGCCTCTGGCTGCCCACGCTGCCCGAGGACTTCGCGATTCCCGACCTCTCCGTCGACACCCTCCTCGACGGCTGACCGTCTCGCCGCGCGAAACCCGGAGTCGGAGTGCCGTACCCCCGTGCGACACTCCTTTCCATGTTCGGCGTCGTCGATCTCCCCACCTATCTGGCAGGACTCGTCCTGATCGTCCTCCTGCCCGGTCCCAACTCCCTGTACGTCCTCTCCGTCGCCGCCCGGCGTGGTGTGCGGGCCGGGTACACCGCGGCGGCCGGTGTCTGGTGCGGGGACACCGTGCTGATGACGCTGTCCGCGGCCGGGGTCGCCTCGCTGCTCCAGGCGAACGCCGTGCTGTTCGGCATCGTGAAGTACGCGGGGGCCGGCTATCTGACGTGGCTCGCGATCGGGATGCTTCGGGCTGCCCGGGGGATGTGGCGGACGCGGCGGGAGAAGACCGTGGAGGACGCCCCGGCCGTCGCCGCCGAAGAGCGGCCCTACCGCCGCGCCCTCGTCATCAGCCTGTTCAATCCCAAGGCGATCCTCTTCTTCGTCGCCTTCTTCGTGCAGTTCGTCGACCCCGGGTACGCCTACCCGGCGCTCTCCTTCGTGGTGCTCGGCTCCTTCGCTCAGCTGGCGAGCTTCCTCTACCTCACCGCACTGATATTCAGCGGCACCAAGCTGGCCGCCGCCTTCCGCCGGCGCAAGCGCCTGTCGGCGGGCGCCACCACGGCCGCGGGCGCCCTCTTCCTGGGCTTTGCGGTGAAGCTGTCGCTCGCCGGCGCCTGACTAGAGGCGCAGACCGAACCGCTCGAGGTACTCCGAAAGACCGGTCGTCGAGTCGCCGGTCCAGCCGACGTAACCGTACGGACGGATCAGGAACAGGCCGGTCCCGTACGCCGCGTGGGCGGGTCCGTGGACCACGTGCACCCCTTTTGCCGGTGGGGGTGCCTCCCGGGGGCCGCCGCACGCGCCTGGTTCACGGCATACAGCTGCACCATCGGTTACGTCATCGAGCAACAGGCCATGGGACCCGACCCGGCCTCCGGCGCGCAGGGCTACGACCTCGAGGCCCGCGCCGAACGCCTGTCGGCCTATCCACCGGCGGAAGAGGCCGGACGTGAAATGTTCCAGGAGCACGGCCAGGGCTTCGAAACGGGGCTCAGGGCGGTGATCGAGGGCATCGCGCTGACCCTTGGGAGCGAGGCGGACGGCACCGGTCACCGGAAGAAATGAGGGGCACCCCGTGCGGGGCGCCCCGTGACGGTGGGCCGGGCCGGCGGCCTACGCCAGCGGCTTCGACAGAGTGGTGCGCAGCGTCGGCGTCAGCCACTTTTCGACGTACCGGTTCAGCAGCCACGCCAGCAGCAGCATCGAGGCGATCGTGAGCAGGAAGGTGCCGTACGACGGAACGTGCAGATCCCGATGCAGCGTCTTGACGACGACCCAGCCGAGATGCTCGTGGACGAGGTAGAAGGGATAGGTCAGCGCGCCCGCGACGGTCAGCCAGCGCCAGTTCGCCCAGTCCAGCCAGCCCAGCGCGATCGCCGCGACCGCCACGAAGCCGAAGGCGACGATGAGGGTGATGCCGAGGGAGGAGCGGTGGGCGAAGGCGTTCGGGTCCGAGACGTTCCACAGGTCACGCACCGCGTAGTGCTGCCCGATCAGGAAGCTCACGGCCACGATGCCCCAGGCGTACGCGTCCTTGCGGTTCCGGTGCACCAGGTACAGGCCGACACCGCCGATGAAGAACGGCGCGTACTCGGGCATCAGGACGACGTTCAGCAGCGCGTCCTTCGACGACTGGGCGATCGCGGCCGCCAACGTCCAGCCGGCACAGAACAGGATCACGCGTCGGCGGCTCGCGCCCGGCAGCACTATGCACAGCGCGAACAGGGCGTAGAAGCGGACCTCCGCCCACAGCGTCCAGCACACGCCCAGCACCCGGTCGACCCCCAGCGGTTGCTGGAGCATCGTCAGGTTCACCAGCAGGTCGCTCGGCGAGACCGCCTGGTAGGCGACCACCGGCAGGGCGAACACCGCCGTCACGAGGAGGACCGCCGCCCAGTAGGCGGGCAGCAGCCGTGACGCCCGCGACGCGAAGAACGAGCGGAGTGAGCGCCCCCAGCCGCTCATGCATATGACGAAGCCGCTGATCACGAAGAAGACCTGGACTCCGAGGCAGCCGTAGGCGAAGAACGAGTGCAGCGTGGGGAACAGCGTCTTCGCCGACGTCCCCCAGGCCGTCGTGATGTCGCCGCCCCGGCCGCCGTAGTGGTAGAGCGCCACCATCAGCGCGGCCACCAGCCGCAGCCCGTCGAGGGCGCGCAGCCGGCCTCCGGACGTCCTCGCCTTCGGCTGGGCGGGCGGGGCGCCGCGCTCCTCGGGGAGGGCGGCCGCGGCGGGTTGCTGCTTCGATGTGCTGACGACCGTTTCGGTCACTGGTACCCCTCGTAGCTCCGCCGCGGGCTCCGTTCTGCTCACTTCTGACCGACTGCGCCCGGGTCAAATGAAAGTCGTCTATGGAGACTCTATGACGTCACTCCGAGGGAGTCTGTTCGACGAGATCAGCATTTGCCCACAGGACCCGAGGGGTTCATCTGCGCGTCGCATTGGTTTCTTACTGTTCCCCAATCTTCCCCCCAGGGCTTGGCACTTACGTACCTTTTTCACACCTTGCAGGAGAACCATGACGAGGGTTGGCAGTAGATGGTCACGTCCCCGGCCTGGGGGGCCCGCCTCCGCGCCACCGGGCTCCGGAGCGCCGACCGCCCAGCCCACGCCGACCGAGCTGGAGGACTGCCTGCGCGCCTGCGCCGTCCATAGCGGCAAACTCGTCGGCAGCCTGGACACCCGTCGCATCGCACTGGCCGAACAGCTGCGGCAGCTGCTCGCCCTGTGCGCCTCCGGCGAGGAGCTCTCTGCGCCCGCCGCCACGACCGCCGGCAGCCTGCTGCGCCGTGGCACCAAGGCCGTCACCGGCGGCATGAGCAACAAGATGCTCGACGCGCTCCTGGCCGTCGGCAACAAGGCTCTCGACTGCGGCTACGACGACGAGCTGAACCTCACCCTGCTCATCAGCGACACCGTGCTGACGCAGCGCAAGAACTCCCGCGCCGGCTGGCGGCTGCGCGGCCGTTTGCTGGAGGCCATCGGCCGTCCGGCCGCCGCGGCCGACGCCTTCGAGCGTTACCTGGAGCTGACGACCGAGGACGGCTACGGCGTCCGCGCGCGGCTCGCGGGCATCAAGGCGGCGAACACGGCCCGCGCCGAACTGCTCACCGTCCTGCAGCGCGCCGTGCCCGACGCCGCCCGGTTCGCCGACGGCCCCGCCACCGACGTCTGGGCCGAGGGCCTCGCCGCGCACGCCCTGGGCGACTGGCCCGGCGCCCAGGCACGCCTCGTCGGCGCCCTGCTCGCCATGGACAGCGCCGAGGCTCCCGAGCAGGAGATCCAGGAAGCCGTCGGGCACTACCTGGACCTCAGCACCGAGCTGCACAACCGGCCGACCCCCGAACTGGTCCAGGCCATCGCCCTGTACGCCGCCGCGCGCCGCAACCGTATGCGCGGCCCCGTCCCCGACCCCCTGTTCGGGGGCGTGCAGTGGCTGAGTCTCGGCGAGTTCCGCAACCGGGTCGCCGGCAAGTCCATCTGCCTCATCGCCAACTCGGCCAAGGTGGGCGAGAGTTCGATGGGCTCCCAGATCGACGACTACGACCTGGTCGTGCGCTTCAACTCGTACCGGATCGACCCGGCGCACACGGGCAAGCGGACGGACATCCACGTCACGATCCACAAGCACGCCTTCAACTGGGACAAGCCCGTCGACATCCGGCTTGTCTTCGGCGGCAACTCGCCCGACTGGAAGTACTCCGTGCGCAACAAACTCGTGCCGGGCGCGCAGAAGTACGTCGGCGACGAGTCGCTGCGCTGGCCGGTCCGCAACATCGGCGGCTGGACCTCCGAGCAGTTCGCCGCGATCCCGACCTCCGGCTTCAACATGCTCTGGCTGCTCGACTACCTCGACGTCAGCCCCACCCTCGACCTGATCGGCTTCGACTTCTACGAGAGCGGCGCCTACCGCATCCCCGAGGCGATGAAGCTGGCCATCACCAACGTGCACGAATACGGCAGCGAGAAGGCGTGGGTCATGGAACGGGCCCAGAGCGTCTCTGGCATGAGGATTTCCCTGCGATGACCACGACACCGATATCCGCGGCGGCCGCCGCTCGCCCCGTCGCCGACGACAGCTCCGCCAGCGCGCTGACCGGCAAGCGCCGCGTCGCCTTCGCGAGCTTCGTAGACGAGAACTACCTGCCCGGCTTCCTCGTCCTGCTGCGCTCGCTGGCGCTGACCAACCCGGATGTCTGCGAGGACTTCATCGTCCTGCACGACGACCTGCGCCCGGCCTCCGTCGCCGCCATCCGCGCCCTGCACCCGAGGGTGCAGTTCCGCCGGGTCGACGCCGACCACTACGACAGCTACGTCAAGGGCGACCAGGACAACTACCTGGTCCGCAAGGCGTACTTCATCCTCGACGTCTTCCGTATCCGCGACTACGACACCGTGATCACCCTGGACACCGACATGGTGGTCCTCGGCCCGATCACCGAACTGCTCGCGCTGCGCGAGGGGCTGGCCGCCGTCCCGCAGTTCTTCTACGGCGACAAGACCCGCATGCTCAACAGCGGACTTCTCGTCATCCAGAAGGAGTACCTGAGCGACGAGTTCTGCGCGAAGCTCGACGAGATCGGTCGCAGCGGCCGCTACGAGCTCGACAAGCACGATCAGGGCATCCTCAACGCCCTCCTCGACGGCGACTTCGTCGACCTCGACCCCAAGTACAACTACGTCAAGCGGCGCCTGTCCGGTGACCTCCCGGTCCCCGAGGACACCGCGATCCTGCACTTCACCGGCCGCCACAAGCCCTGGCAGGGCGGCGAGTACGGCTACAGCCAGGCGCAGGAAAGCTGGGCAGAGTTCGACGTCACCGACGCCGAACTGCACGCCGCCTACGTCGAGAAGGGCGACCCCGCCCACCACGACCTGCTGGTCCACTACGGCACCGCGCACGTCGAGCGCACCGGCGACGTCGACACCGCCCGCCGCGTCGCCCTCGCCCACGTCGGCGTCGGCGACTACCAGGCCGCCGTCGATGTCCTGGAGCAGGTCCACCTCCCCATCGACGAGGCATGGCCGCACGAGGTGTACGGCAACGCCCTGATGAGCGTCTCCCGCTACGAGGAGGCCCGCGCCCACCTGCTGCTGGCCACGGCCGCGCCCAACCGGGCCGCCACCGCCTTCTCCCGGCTCGCCCAGATCGCCTGGGTACACGGAGACGACGCCGGCGCGCAGAAGTACGCCCTCGCCGGCCTCGGCGTCGACCCCACGCACCGGGCCAGCCGCATCTGGCACCAGCGCACCGTCGGCATCCCGGCCCAGCCCGCGGGCAGCCCCGAGGACCAGCTCGCGCACGTCGCCTTCTACATGGACCGCCAGGGCAACGCCGGGGACAAGCTGCTTCCGGAGAGCGTCCGCCTCGCCTTCGGCCCCGACACCGGCTCCCGCCGTTGGCACTCCGTGCACGCCCACCGGCTGTTCGACGAGGCCGCGCTGGAGCGCGTCAACGCCCGCAGGGGTCTGGTCATCGGCGGCGGCGGCCTGTTCATCCCGGACACCATGCCCAACGGCAACAGCGCCTGGCAGTGGAACGTCCCGGACGAGCTGCTGAACCGCATCGACGTGCCCATCGCGGTCTACGCCGTCGGTTTCAACGCCTTCGACGGCCAGTCCTACCGGGCGGAGCGCTTCCGCGCCTCGCTGCGGCTGCTCGTCGAGCGCTCCTCCTTCTTCGGCCTGCGCAACCACGGCTCCATCGCCAAGGTCCGCGCCATGCTGCCGGAGCACCTGCACGACAAGGTGCGCTTCCAGCCCTGCCCGACCACCGTCACCCGCCAGCTCCTCGCGAACTGGCAGGATCCGGCGACCCGTGAGGACACCATCCTCATCAACGCCGCCTACGACCGCGCGGGCCTGCGCTTCGGCCACGACTACGGCTACTTCCTCGCCCAGATGGCGGACGCCGTCAAGCGCCTGGGCGACCTCGCCGAGGTCAAGTGCGTGGCGCACTCGCTCGACGACGAGAAGATCGTCTTCGACCTGCGCCGCGAGCACGGTGTGTCGCTGCCCGTCATCCCGATGTACGACTTCGAGAACGACGAGATCCGCGATCTGTACGCCCGCACCAAGCTGGTCATCGGCATGCGCGGCCACGCCGGCATGATCCCGTTCGGCTGCGGCACGCCCATCATCAGCCTGATCTCGCACCCCAAGATGGCCTACTTCCTGGCCGACATCGACCGCCCGGAGTGGGGCGTCTCGGTGCACGACAAGCACCTCGCCGACCGGCTGGTGGAGCGCTCCCGCGACCTGCTCGCCGACCACGCCAAGACCGTCGCCGACGTGCACGGCCGACAGCAGGAGCTGTGGAAGGTCACCGAGGCCAACGCCGCCGACCTGCGTACCATCCTGGGCGGCTGACCCATGGCGACCGTCCTGACCGACGCGCCCGCCGCGCCGGGGCCACGCGTCCGCCGGTCACCCTTGTGGTGGCCGGTGGTCGCGGTCCCGGCGGCGGCCGCCGTCGTGTACACCGTCCTCACCCGGCGCCTCACCGGCGACATCCGGTATGTCCTCGCCGCCCTGCGCACCGGCGGCGAGGCGGGCTACTCGCCGTCGGAGGTCTTCACCCACCGGCCGTTCTTCTACCGGTGGTTCATCGCGCTTCTGGACGACATCAGTTTCGGCGGAGTCGTCGTCCGGGAGACCCTGATGTATGCGGCGGGCGCCCTGCTCGCCGCCGCAGCGGCCTACGCCCTGTACGTGGCGTTGTTGCGGCTGCTGACCGGCCGTGAGGCCGCCCTCACCGCGGGCGCCACGGGCCTCCTGCTGATTCTCACCCCGCGCACCGACTTCCTCCAGCCGGAGTGGGCAGCGGTCGTCCTCGCCGTGTTCGGTGTGGCGGCCGCGCTGGGCGTGGCGCGCCCCTGGCCGGCGGCGCTGGTCTCCGCGCTGCCGTTCGGGCTCGCGGTGATGATGAAGTACTCCACTGCCTCCACTGCGGCGTTCGGCATCCTGCTCGTCTGGGTCGTGGACCGTGGCCGTGCGATCCGGGTCGCGCTCGTCTCCGTGCTCGGTGCGGTGGCCCTGTTCGCCCTGAGTGTGCTCGCCGGGTCCCACGAGTGGCAGTGGACCCATGACATGCCGCAGATCAACCAGTCGGCGCTCAGCCGCACCGGTATCCACCCCGCACACCTCTTCGAACAGTCGGTGGACTTCCTCGCCGATCGGTCCGTGCTCAGCCCCGTGCTGCTGCTCCTGCCGGGCGCCCTGCTCCTCCTCCTCGCCCGGGTGCGCGGACGCGGGCGGCGTATCGAACTGCTCGTGATCGCTCTGGCCATCGGGTGCGGCTCGCTGGCAGTCGTCATCGTGCAGGGCAACTGGTTCATGTACCACGCCTTCCAGCTGACCGCGGTCGCCGCCGCGATGTGGGGGCTCGCGGTGGGTGGGGCGCGCCGCTCGATCCCGTGGTGCTTCGGCGCCGTGTCGCTGCTGTGCGGGTTGCTGCCCGTGCTGTACGCGCAGGCCCCCGACGGGGTCCAGCGCCCCGCCACCGTCTGGGCGTTGGGCCTGGTCACGCTGTTGGCGGCGGCCATCGACGCGTGGCGCGAGTCCCGCGGAGCGGACAGGGTTCCTCGGGGCGTGCTGCCCGCCGCGATCACCGCGTTGGCGGGGGTGGTGTGCCTGTCCGCTGGCATGTGGCCGGGTTCGCCGCACCTGGTGGCGCACGGCAAGGTGGGCTCGACCAACGCCTCCTTCCTGCGCGGCGTGGAACGCAAGCAGGACCATGCCGACGAGCTGCGCGCGCAGATCCCCGACGGCGCGAAGGTGCTCTACCTGGCCTTCGGCGACGACGTGTACTTCATCGACCACCCGGCC
Organism: Streptomyces sp. NPDC022910; assembly: GCF_055561075.1. Taxonomy (NCBI): domain Bacteria; kingdom Bacillati; phylum Actinomycetota; class Actinomycetes; order Kitasatosporales; family Streptomycetaceae; genus Streptomyces; species Streptomyces sp. NPDC022910. The sequence goes on along the minus strand of NZ_JBVHHL010000005.1, from coordinate 77,821 downwards.
CAGTGCCGGTATCCGATCTCCACGTTCCTGCAGCGCACCCGGTTCCTGAAGGACGTCGCCGATCTGAAGTCGTTCAAGGAGAACGCCGACTGCGTCGACCACAACCCGGCGCCCTACGCGGTGCTCGACCGGGTCTGGTTCAAGCCCGGCAAGGTCGACCCGGGGCTCCGGCGGCGCATCAGCGCCACGTACGAGTGCCCGTCGGCGAACGGCGACCTGAAGATCGTGGTGTGCAAGCGCAAGTCCGGCACCAGCTGACCCGCGCACAAGGACAACGGGGCCCCGGTCGGCACACCGGGGCCCCGTTCTCGTACGTCTGCGGTCAGCGCAGCCCCATCGACGCGGTCACCTTCCGCGCCATCGCCACCGAGTAGCTCTGCCCCCGGTCCTGCGGGTAGATCTGCGCCATCGTCGCCAGCTTGACCCGGCTCATCGGGGTGTCGTGGCCCGGGATCAGCGCGCGGTACTCGGGCGTGACGACCGGCTGGGCGAAGCCGGCCTTGGAGAAGTGCCACTCCTTCACCCAGGAGAGGTCGAACTCCGGGTTGATCCGCTTCAGGTACGGCACGAACTTCTCCAGCAGCTCGCCGGGCTCGGTGGTGAACCGCCAGTCCTCGCGCTCGACGTAGTTGCCGACGTAGAGGACGTGACGGCCGCCGTAGACGGCCGGGTCGATCATCCGGGTGTGCTCGACGACCGCGAGGAACGGGAAGTCCGGCTCGTTGATGTTGAGCCAGTAGTACGGGATCACACTGCGGTCCAGTTCGAGGACGAAGCAGGTCGCACCGAGGTACTGGTTCTTCCACGCCTTGTCGTCGGCGGGCAGCCCGGCCGCCTTGGCGAAGGCGGGCTGCGGGGTGGTGACGATCAGCTGGTCGAAGCTGTAGCGGGAACCGTCCGCGCACGTCACGACGGCGGCGTCGCCCTCCTGCCGGATCGTCTCGACCGCCTTGCCGAACTCCACCTTGCCGCCGCGCTCCTCGATGCCGTCATGCAGGGCGGCGTAGACGCGCTCGAACCCGCCGTCGACGTAGCCGAGTTCGAAGGTGCGGCAGTGGATGCGGGCCCACAGCCACGCCATCGACACCTGCTCGGCGCGGTCGCCGAACTTGCCGCGCAGCAGGGGTTCCCAGATCGCGGCCGTCGCCTTCTTGCCGGCCCGCCTGCGCAGCCAGGCCAGCGCGGTGAGGTCGTTGTAGCGCTCGCCGTTGCGCACGGCCTTGAGCACCGCCGACGAGCCCGCGAAGCGCACCGCGTCCATCGGGGAGAACTCCGGGAAGCGGAGCATGTCGAACGGCGAGGTGAAGTCGATCAGCTTGCCGCCGCGGTAGATGCCGGTGGTCGGCTTGTGGAAGCGCAGTGCGTCGCCGAGGCCCAGCTCCTCGATGAGGGCGATCATGGCCTTGTCGCTGCGGAAGATGTGGTGGTAGTAGCGCTCCAACGGGACGCCGCCCACCTGCAACGAGGCGGCGAGACCGCCGAGTTCGCCGGCCGCCTCCAGGATCGTGACCTGGTGGCCGGCGCGTACGGCGTCCCAGGCGGCGGTCAGGCCGGTGGCACCCGCGCCGATGATGCCGAGGTTCATGCGAAGCTCCACTTTCTGTTGAGCACGAACTGGAGCGCCAGGACCAGCGGCAGTGAACCCGCCTTGACGAGGTTGGCGTCGATCCCCAGTGCGTCGGTGAAGGCGAGGAAGAGCAGATTCGTCAGGACGATCCCGGTCAGCCCGACGGCGTAGAAGCGCAGGAAGCGCACCACGAGCCGGTCGCGCCGCTCGAAGGTGAACAGCGTGTTCAGGACGAAGTTGTTGGCGATGGCGAGCGTGGTGCTGAGCGCGTTGGCGAATTGCTCGTTCATCCCCGCCCAGTTGTGCAGCAGCAGGAAGACGACCATGTCCAGCGCGACGCCACTGCCGCCGATCAGGGTGTAGCGGACCAACTGGCGCAGGGTGCGCCGCCGGTCCTCGGCCACCGCCCCGGCGGTGGCCTTCTCGGCCGCTGTGTCAGACGCCACCGGGACCGTCCCGCCCGTCCTTTTCGCGGTCGCCGATGACCTCACGCACCAGATACAGGGGGCGGCGCTGCGCCTCGCTGTAGATGCGCCCGATGTAGCTGCCGAGCACGCCCAGCGACAGCATCTGCGTGCCGCCCAGGAAGAGCACGACGACCATCAGCATCGTCCAGCCGGAGACGGTGATCTCGGGCCGGAAGAACTTCATGGCCAGCGCGTACAGGATGCCGAGCAGCGACAGTGTCAGCACGATGAAGCCGAGCCGGGTGATCAGCTTCAGCGGCACGGTGGAGAAGCTGGTCACGCCGTCGACGGCGAGCCGGGCCATCTTGCGCAGCGGGTACTTGGTCTCACCGGCGAACCGCTCGTCGCGGTCGAAGGAGATCTCCTTCTGTCGGTAGCCCATCGAGGCGACGATGCCGCGCACGAACCGGCTGCGCTCACGGTACTTGCGCAGCTCGTCGGCGACCCGGCGGTCCAGCAGGCGGAAGTCGCCGGTGTCCACCGGGATGTCCACCTCGGTCCAGGAGCGCAGGAGTCGGTAGAACATGTGTGCTGTGGTCCGCTTGAACGCGGTGTCCTGGCGGGAGCGGCGGCGGGCGTGCACGATCTCCGCGCCCTCGCGCCAGGCGTCGACCAGCTCCAGGCTGACCCGCGGCGGGTCCTGCAGGTCGGTGTCCATGACGATGACCGCGTCGCCCTTGGCGATGTCGAGGCCGGCGGTGATCGCGATCTGGTGCCCGAAGTTGCGGGCGAAGTCGACCACGCGGACACGGTCGTCCTTCTGCGCCAGGTCCTGCAGGATGGCCAGCGAGCCGTCCGAGGAGCCGTCGTTGACGTACACCAGTTCGGCGTCGAGGTCCGGACGGCCGTCGAGCGCGGCGGTCAGTGCCGTGTGGAAGGCGGCGATGCCGTCCTGCTCGTTGAAGACCGGCAGCACGTACGAGACGAGCGGCCGACGGGCCCGCTCCGGCTCGACCGCCGCGAGTGAGGCGGGAGCCAGGGCCTGGGCGGGCGGACGGATGTCCTGCTGGGTCATCTCGGACCGCCCACCGACATGAACGGGAGCGTGGAGAAATCTATTTGCAGCATTCCGGGAAGCTATGGAGGCTTCGTTAAGCCCAGCCCAACAACCCGTGTCCGGGAGTGAACTTCCCCGTTGCTCTTCGTCTTTTCAGGTTTGACGACCGGGCGAAACGGTCAACGCCGGACGGCCTTGCGCACCAGCCGCTTCAGCCGCGACTCGGCCGGCGCCTGAGGCACCGCCTCGTACGCCTTGCGCAGCTGGGCGAAGTGGTCTGCCCGGGTCTCGGAGAGGTACGGGTCCGAGGTGAGCGGCTCGGCGATCTTCCACGCCTGCTCGGGCCGGTCCGCGTAGTGCGCCACGTACGCCTTCGCCAGCTCCAGCACGGGCCGGAACGGGACTTTGCCGGTGTGGTCGCGGTCGACGCGCTCCTGGACGGCGGAGATCAGCTCCAGTTTCTCCTCGACGGTGTAGGCGTCCTCGGCGATCCGCCGCAGCACGTCCTCGGGGACGGCCCGCGTGATCTCGAAGGCCAGCGTGGAGCGGATCGGCGGCCCGGCGATCTCGATGTACGGCAGCAGGGCACCCGTGCTGTGGTGCAGCCACGGCAGTCGGGGGCTCGCGAAGTCCTGGTGCAGGACGACCGACCCGGGCCGCAGCCGGGGCAGGAACCGCTCGGCGACGCAGCGGAAGACGCGGGCCGTCTTGGCGATGTCGATGTGCAGGAACTCGACGGGGGAGCGGTCGTCCGGGTCGGAGGTCTGCCAGATGTCCCCGGCGTGGATCTCCAGGAACGGCAGGAACGGCTCCAGCCGGGCCCGGAAGTCGTCCAGGAAGGAGTTGCCGCCCTCGGGCGCGGCCCCGGAGGTGAAGAACTTCTCCGAGGCGAAGGTGCCCTTGCCGACGCGGAAGAAGTCGTACGCGTGCAGCCGGCCGGTCCGCTCCTCGAACACGGGACTCTCCCGCAGGCCGAGTGCCAGCGCGTACGTCGAACCGCCACCGCCGGAGCCCAGCTCCACCAGTGCGTCCTCGCCGGTGAGGTGGTGGCGGCCCAGCAGGTACAGGAACTGCAGCTCCCACTCGCTCATCTGCGCGTACGGCAGGCTTTCGGGGAGCCGGACGTCGTCGAGGAGGGGGTAGAGCCGGGCCAGCTTCGGCATGGAGCGCCTCCGGAGCGGGGAATCTGGGCGGACGTGGCTGCGCGATGCTAGGCCGCCCCCGGACCGATCCCCGTTCCGGTTCCATGTTGTTCACCGGGAATTCCCGTGAGTCGTGCGCCAGGTACAGGACTCTCCGGCACCTGGCGCACTGCTCACGCCGTCAGCGTCGTACCGCCTTGCGCAGTGCCCTCGCCCGCCGTACGACCCGGCGCGCCGTGGAACTGCGCGGCAGGAACGCCAGCCGCTCCGGGATGCCGCCCGGCAGCCCCAGCGAGGTGAGCCGACGGCGCTTGAAGTAGCGCTGGGTGCGTGGGCCGAAGTGCTGGGAGAGGAAACGTTCAGCCGCCGATCGGAGATCCGGGTAGATCTGCGGCTGCATGACGAAGCCGACGGCGGTGACCAGACCCGTCAGCGTGTCGGCCGGGAGGGTGTCGCCCCCGCTCTTGCCCTCCAGATCGGGCAGCAGTGCGTCGGCCAGGGTGAGCGGGACGCGGTTGCTGTTCTGGTAGGGCGTGAGGCGGTCCAGCAGCGGCTCGGTCCCGATACGGGCCACCTGCAGGTCGTAGAAGGCGGTGGCGGTGAACAGCGCCGTCGAGAAGCAGCCCACCACCAGCGCGGGCCGGGCCTTCTCGAACAGCGTCTCGGCGAGCACGGGCAGGTCCAGGACGGTGAGGTCCACGCCGAGCTTGCCGGCCTCGGCCTCCAGGGCGCGGCTGTAGCGGGCGGGCGCGGTCGGGTGCGGCTTGAAGACGATCGTGCGGTGTCCGCGGGCGACCGCGCCCCGCATCATCCGCACATGCAGGTCCTCCTCCTCCTGCGGAGAGAGGATGTCCAGCGCGGACAGGTACTGGCCGAGCAGGACGGCGGCGTTGTCGGGCAGGGCCGGAAGCTGCGGAACGGCGTCACCGACCCGGCTCAGCACCTTCAGGAACGCACTGGTGGGCACGATCTGGGCGGGCACGTCGAACTCGGTCAGCAGCAGCGGTGTCAGGCCGGGCACCAGGTCCAGGTGGAGCAGCCTGCGCACGCGCGTGCCGATCAGCGGGTCGATCTTGTTGCGCGTGGGGCCGTAGCTCATCAGCCCGTCGGCGTAGACGTCGATGGGTGCGTCGGTGAACGACTGGGCGATGGCCTGAGCGGGGTTGACCTGGATGGACTCCAGCACCAGTGCCACACGGTCGTCGCCCAGGTCCCACAAAAGCCGCAGATAACGTTCGAACAGCGGGATGTCGTCGGGTCGCGGCGCCCAGGCCCCGGGGTGGAAGGGGCGGATGGCGTCGTTCCAGGACAGCACGGCGTCGAAGTGATCGTGCAGCGACGCGAAGCCCGGCATGTCGTCGACGGCGGGGGTGGTCTCCGGCATCGCGGCGTTGTTGCACACCAGCAGCAGGCGGCGATCGGCCTCGGGGAAGCAGTCGGCCTCGATCGCGGCGGCCAGGGTGGCGGCGCCGTACAGCGTGGAGGCGCAGAAGATCTGGGTAGTTCGGGACATCAGGCAGCCGCCTTCGCTGTGGTGGCCCGGCGGCGCAGTCGCCGCAGCCTGGAGGAACGGTTCAGGTCCATGGTGTCGAGGACGTCGGTGAGCAGTTCCTGGGGCATGCGCTTGACTGCTGCCGAGCTCATCGTGCGCAGCTGCTTGGCCACCTGTGGCTCGAACTTGTCGATCTCGGAGAGGTGGTGGGCGATGATCGCGCAGTAGGTCCGCACCGCCTTCGGCAGCAGCCGGTCGGCATCGCGGTCGGCCGCGGTCTCCTCGATCACCTGGTCGAAGGCGCGAATGAAGTCGAGCTGGCGCACGTCGCCGATCTGGGTGAGGGAACCGGCCACCCCGCGGCGGTAGAAGACACCCATCAGGCTGACCACGGCGAACGACTCCGCCTCACGGTGCAGCTTCCAGATCCACGGCCGGTCCTCGGCCGTGCGCAGACCGTCGGTGAAGTGCAGCAGCCCCTTGTCGAGGAGGCGGCGGTGGTAGGCCCCGGCCCAGGCGTAGGGGTAGTCGACCGAGGTCGACCGGTCGGCGGGCAGGATCGCGTCACGCGGGTTCATCACTTCCCAGCGCCGTCCGTGCGGCGCCCGGAACACGGCACGGGCGCGTGCGGTGGCCTGGACGTGATCGGTACGGACGAAGTCGCAGCCCAGCTCGTCCATGGCCGCCACGAGGTCATCGAGGTATCCCGGAGCGAGCCAGTCGTCCCCGTCCAGGAACGTCACGTACTCGCCCTGCGCCGCATCCAAGCCGGTGTTGCGCGCGGTGGCGAGCCCCCCGTTCTCCTCCCGGCGGATGAAACGCACGCTCGCGACATCCGAGAGTTCTTCGGCCGCCCGTTCGAGAATGACCGGCGTGTCGTCTCTCGAACGGTCGTCGACCAGGATGAACTCGAATTCTGGTCGGGCGTTGAGCCGGAGACTTCGCAGAGTGTCCGGGGCATATTGCTGCACGTTGTAGAACGGCACGATCACGGAAAGCTTTGGCACTTGCGAAAGCGTAGGGTCCCGCCCGACTGGTGAACTTTCCGGTGTGCATACGGGGGGTGAACTCCATGTGTCGGAACGGTGCATCCCGTGCGCTTTCAGGGCTTCGACGGGCCAGTTCGGCTCTCGGTGATGTGCTGTTAACCTTTTGTTGAGTCGTGGTTGGGTCATACCTAGGAATTGCTTCCTAGCGTCTTGGTTCGTGCCAGCAAGTACTACGAAGCCCCTGCGGATTGCCGTCCTCGCGGACTCCGACACCCGGTGGAAATGGGGTGCGCTGACCGCGAGCCGCCTCGCGGCGGGCCCGTCCATGGAAGCGGGGCCGCGCGGTGACGCGCAAGCCGATCCCGCTCTGGCCGGTTTCCTGCTGCGCGGCCGTGCCACTCCCACCGTGCGCCAGCTCGAAGAGGTCGGCGTCCGCGCGGACTCCCTGCGCGAGGTCACCGCCGTCGAGTTCCTGCGCGAGATGACGGAGGAGACGTACGACGTCCTCGTGCTCGCCCTCGTCGGCGGCGCCGTCCAGGCGATGCTGCACGGCCTCGCCCACGCCTGGCAGGGCCGCACGAAGCGGCCCGTGGTCGTCACCGGGTATGTCGGCGTCGTCTACGAGAAGCTCGCCGACGGCCTGCTGCTGCGGCACGGCGCGGACCTCGTCCTCGCGAACTCCCGCCAGGACGCGGACCGTTTCCGGGCCGTGTACGAGGGAGTGGGCGCCGACGCCTCGTCGGTGACCGAGGTGGCGCTGCCCTTCCTCGGCGGTGCCCCGTACGAGAAGAAGGACCCCTACACGGTCGTCTTCGCCGCGCAGCCCTCCGTGCCGGAGAGCCGCAAGGACCGTACGTACCTGCTGGACCGGCTGATCCAGCACGCGCGCCGGCATCCCGAGCGCGAGGTGGTGCTCAAGCTCCGTTCCAAGCCGGGCGAACACACCACGCACATCGAGGAGCTGCCGTACCAGAAGCTGGCCCAGAAGCAGGACCTGCCGGCCAACTTCCGTCTGGTGTACGGGAACATGGGCGAGGTCCTCGACCACGCCGACCTGCTGGTCACCATCAGCTCGACGGCTGCCCTGGAGTCCCTGCACCGCCGTATCCCCACCGTCGTCCTGACCGACCTCGGGGTGCGGGAGGCGCTCGGCAACCACCACTTCGTGGGCTCGGGTTGCCTCGCCTCCTGGGACCAGCTCGACGCCGGACACGAGCCGGCGCCCGACCCCGAGTGGGTCGCCCGGCAGGGTGTCGCCGCTGGGGGTTCTTCCTCCGGGGGAGGGTCGTACGCCACCGCCTTCGACGAGGCGCGCCGGCGCATCCGCGAGTTGCTGGCCGCCGGTGAACTCCCGCCGCTGGGGCCCTACTACACCCCCGTCACCGCGCCCGGCTATCTGCCCGGCGTCCTCGCCCGCCACCACCTCGCACCGGACGGCAGCCCGCTGCCCGGCGCACCCGCCGCCGACAAGGCGGCCGGCCCGGTACGCCAGATCGTCCGCCGCGCGGCCCGCGGCGCCTACCGCCACGGAGTGCAGCGCGTGGCACCCGTGATCCGGCGGATGGGGGAGCTGTGAGCGACCGGATCCCACGCCAAGGACCTCAAGGAGTACAGCCCATGTCCAACCCGGAAGCGGTAGAGGCGCCGCCGGTGCGCCGTGTGCTCGCGGTGATCCCCGCGCGCGGCGGCTCCAAGGGCGTGCCCGCGAAGAACCTGGCCCCGGTCGGCGGGGTGCCGCTGGTGGCCCGCGCGGTGCGCGAGTGCCGGGCCGCCCGCCTCATCACCGACGTCGTGGTCTCCACCGATGACCAGGCGATCGCCGCCGCCGCCCGAGAGGCCGGCGCCGAGGTGGTGCTGCGCCCCGCCGCCATCGCCGGCGACACCGCCACCTCCGAGGACGCGGTCCTGCACGCCATGGACGCCCACGAGGCGCTGCACGGCTCGCCGGTCGACGTGGTGCTGCTGGTCCAGTGCACGAGCCCCTTCCTCGTGCGCGAGGACGTCGACGGGGTGGCCGCGGCGGTCGTCGAGAACGGTGCGGACACGGCGCTGACGGTGGCCTCCTTCCACGGCTTCGTCTGGCGCGACGCGGCGGACGAGCCCGCGCCGGTCATCGGGCGGCAGCGTACCGACGAGGTCGGAGGCACCATCCGGGTCGCCGACTCCACGGCCACGCACGGCGGGTACGGCGTCAACCACGACAAGTCGTTCCGTCCGCGCCGCCAGGACCGTCCCCAGGACCTGCTGGAGACCGGCGCCGCGTACGCGATGGACGCCGCGGGTCTGCGCGAGCACCGGCACCGCTTCTTCGGCCGCACCGAACTCGTGCGCACCGACCCGGCCCGCGTGCTGGAGATCGACGATCCGCACGACCTGGCCCGCGCCCGGGCCCTCGCGCCCCTCTTCGACGCGACCCTCCCCCAAGTTCTCGACTCCGCTCGAACAGGGGGGACCCCCATCGGTTCGCTCCCGACCCGCGACGACATCGACGCGGTCGTACTCGACTTCGACGGCACCCAGACCGACGACAGGGTGCTGATCGACTCCGACGGACGCGAGTTCGTCTCCGTGCACCGCGGGGACGGGCTCGGCATCGCGGCGCTGCGCAAGAGCGGCCTGACGATGCTCATCCTGTCCACGGAGCAGAACCCGGTCGTCGCCGCCAGAGGCCGGAAGCTGCAGATCCCGGTCCTGCACGGCATCGACCGTAAGGACCTCGCACTGAAGCAGTGGTGCGAGGAGCAGGGCATCGCGCCTGAGCGCGTGCTCTACGTCGGCAACGACGTCAACGACCTCCCGTGCTTCGCCCTCGTCGGCTGGCCCGTGGCGGTCGCGAGCGCCCACGACGTCGTGCGCGGCGCCGCACGCGCGGTCACCACCGTACCCGGCGGCGACGGCGCGATCCGAGAGATCGCCAGCTGGATCCTCGGCCCCTCTCTCGACTCCCTCGACAAGTAAGGAATCTCCCTGCCATGAGCACCAACTCCCGTCTGCGTCAGTTCGGTACGCGTACCGCCGGTCCCGGTCAGCCCGTGTACATCTGCGGTGAGATCGGCATCAACCACAACGGTGAGCTGGAGAACGCCTTCAAGCTGATCGACGTGGCCGCCGAGGCCGGCTGCGACGCCGTCAAGTTCCAGAAGCGCACCCCGGAGATCTGCACCCCGCGCGACCAGTGGGACATCGAGCGCGACACCCCCTGGGGCCGGATGACCTACATCGACTACCGCCACCGCGTGGAGTTCGGTGAGGACGAGTACCGTCAGATCGACGAGTACTGCAAGGAGAAGGGCATCGACTGGTTCGCGTCCCCGTGGGACACCGAGGCCGTCGCCTTCCTGGAGAAGTTCGACGTCCCGGCGCACAAGGTGGCCTCCGCCTCCCTGACCGACGACGAGCTGCTCCGCGCCCTGCGCGCCACCGGCCGCACCGTCATCCTGTCCACCGGTATGTCGACCCCGAAGCAGATCCGCCACGCGGTCGAGGTCCTCGGCTCGGACAACATCCTGCTGTGCCACGCCACGTCCACCTACCCGGCGAAGGCCGAGGAGCTGAACCTGCGCGTCATCAACACCCTGGAGCGGGAGTACCCGAACGTCCCGATCGGCTACTCCGGCCACGAGACCGGCCTGCAGACCACGCTCGCCGCGGTCGCCCTGGGCGCCACCTTCGTCGAGCGTCACATCACCCTCGACCGCGCGATGTGGGGCTCCGACCAGGCCGCCTCCGTCGAGCCGCAGGGCCTGCAGCGCCTCGTGCGTGACATCCGCACCATCGAGGCCTCGCTGGGCGACGGCGTGAAGAAGGTCTACGACTCCGAGCTCGGCCCGATGAAGAAGCTGCGCCGCGTGGCCGGCGTCGTCGCCGAGGCGGAGATCGCCGCGGCCGCCGGCGAGCCGATGTCGGTCTGAGCACCTTACGGGACGGTCGTACGCCGATGAGCCCCCGCGCCGGATCCGCCGGCCACCACACGCTGGCCTTCGTCGAGAGCCCCGTGCAACTCCTGAACGTGCTGGAGTGGGCGCACGCACACGCGCTCCGCACGGCGGGGAGCGATGCGCCCGGGCGCCCTGCGGCGATCCCCGCACAGGGTGGCCCGCGGTCCGGCGAGGGGCGTACGTCGGCGGACGACGCGGGGGCGGCCGGACATCCGGCGCCCGGGGGGCTCACCCTTGTGGTGCTGTCCCCGACCGACCCGATGACCCGCGGCCAGCTCCGCCGGATGGCGGAGCTGGCCCGCGACGAGGGATACGGGGTCCGCTGGGAGGAGGCGCGGGGCGGTACGGCCGCGCCGTTCCAGACGGTCGGCGGCCTCACCCGGCTGCTGCGCCGGGCGCACCGAGTGGTGATGGGAGACCCCTTCTCCCGCTACGTCCAGCTGCTGCTGACGATCACCCGGGCGCGCGAACTGGTGGTGGTGGACGACGGCACGGCGACCATGGAGTTCGTCGCCCAACTCGCCCGCGGCGAACGTCTGGTGCGCTGGCACCGCAAGGGCGGCCGCCGGGGCCCACGTGATCTGCTCTTCGCGCCGGTGTCGTCGTCGGCGCGGCGCCGCCTGACGCCGAGCGCCCGGCGCACGGTGGAGGTCTTCTCGGCGATGCCGATCGAGGAGGCGCCCGCCGGGGTCACGGTCACGGCGAACGACTTCTCCTTCACCCGCGCCCGCTTCGGGCCGCCGCGCATCACCAAGGGTGCGGACCTGGTCGGCACCTCTCTCGTCGAGACGGGAGTGGTGGACGGCGAGCGCTACCTGGAGGCGGTGACGGCCCTCGCGCAGGCGCACGGTGCGCGGCGCTACTTCGCCCACCGCCGTGAAAGCCCCGAGAAACTGCACCACTTGGCGGTGCGGACCGGCCTCGAGGTGGTCCGCCCCGATCTGCCGCTGGAACTGATCGCGCGTCGCGGTCCCATCGGCCGTACGGTCCTCAGCTTCCCGTCCACGGTCGTCCACACCCTGCCGCTGGCCCTGGCCGGCACGGAGGTACGGGTGGCGGTGTGCGACATCGACCCGGCATGGCTGACCAACGGGGCGTCGCCGCGGGCCCAGGGCTTCCTGTCGGGAGTGACGGGGACGGCCCGTGACGTGGACCGGCTGCCCGCGACGGTGGAACGGGATGTGTCCGCCGGACAGGACGTCGCGGCGGGTTAGAACGGCTCCCACCTCAGAATTCCCACAAGCGACGTACGGAACAGACATGTGGGATTCACTGATTGGCCATTTGGCGCGCGTTGGACCGACACGATCCGGCCATTGAATCTCTCCGCGGGGGGCCGATCGGTCCCCCGCGGAGAGATTCGTTTCCGCAGTGGGGGGACCACAGTGGTGGCCACGCAACACGAGTCCGGCGAACGGGATTCGGGTAGACCGGACCCGGACGCATCGGACTCGGACAGAGTGGACTGCGAGGAACCGGCTTCCGGTTCTCCGGAGTCCGGCAGACCGGCGACCGGTGAACTGGCGTTCGCGAGTTCGGAGTTCGGCGAACCGACACTCCGGCGGCCGCGTGCGGCCCGCGGGATCGGCGACCGTGTTTTCCGCCTCCAGCTGACGGCCACCGGAGTCGTCGTCCTCGCCATCATGGCGACCGTCGGTCTATTTCTGCTCCTGAGGGCCACTCAGGCACTGCGCGCCACCGGCTTCTCCTTCCTCACTACCGCCGAATGGCAGCCCGACGTCCACCACTTCGGCATCGCGGCCGTGCTCACCGGCACCCTGCTGATCGCCGCCGTGGCGGTGACGATCTCCGTGCCGCTGGCCGTCGGGACCGCGCTGTTCATCTCGGACGTGGCGCCGCGCCCGCTGCGCCGCACCCTCGTGACGATGGTCGACCTAATGGCGGCCGTCCCTTCCGTGGTGTACGGCCTGTGGGGGCTGTTCTTCCTGCAGCAGCAGGTGATCGGGCTGTCGCGCTGGTTGTCCGACTGGTTCGGCTGGTTCCCCCTCTTCAAGGTGGACGGCGCCCAGCCGGGCGAGCCGTTGGCCTCCGAGAGCGTCTACACCGCCTCCACCTTCGTCGCCGGGATCGTCGTCGCGCTGATGGTCGCGCCGATCCAGTGCTCGGTGATGCGCGAGGTGTTCTCCCAGGCGCCGGTGGGCGAGCGGGAGGGCGCGTACGCGCTGGGCGCCACCCGCTGGGGAATGATCCGCGCGGTGGTCCTGCCCTACGGCATGGGCGGCATCATCGGCGGCACGATGCTGGGGCTCGGGCGGGCACTCGGTGAGACGATCGCGGTCTACCTGATCATCTCGCCGGTCTTCGTCATCCAGCCGCACATCTTGCAGACCGGCTCGAACTCGGTGTCCTCACTGATCGCCCTGCATTACGGCGACGCCTCCACTTTCGGCATGTCGGCGCTGATGGCGGCGGGCCTGGCGCTGTTCCTGCTCACCCTGGCGGTCAACTTCACCGCCTCCTCCATCGTGGCCCGCTCCCGGTCCGGCGCGCAGAGCGAGGCATGAGATGACCGTCGTGGAAGAGACCGTCGAACAGACCGCACCGGCCCCGGTGCCGGCCGCCGCCGAGCCCGCGGACCTGCCCGACCGCCCCCGCCGCATCGGCGGCCTGACCCGCTCGGGCGTGCTGTCCCTGTTCGGCGCCGCAGTCTCGGGGTTCTGCGTCACGGTGCTGCTGTTCGGAGAACTCGCCCCGTTCTCGGGTGCGTTGGGCTTCACGGTCACCGCGTACCTCGCCTTCCTCGCCATCTACGCGGTGCTCACCGGCCTGGAGGAGAACGGGCAGGCCGTACGCGACCGGGTGATGACCGTGGTGCTGTGGACGGCGGCGACGCTGCTGTTCTCCGCGCTCGCCATGGTCGTCGGCTTCACCGCCTGGCGCGGCCGCGAGGCGCTGCCGCACGGCAACTTCTTCACCCAGGACATGCGGGCGGCGGGCCCGCTCGACCCGATCACCCGCGGGGGCATCACCCACGCGATGCTCGGCACGCTCATCATGATCGCGATCGCCCTGGCGATCACGGTCCCGCTCGGCCTGGCCTGCGCGGTCTACCTCAACCAGATCCCGGGTCGCTTCTCGCGGTTCGTGCGGACCATCGTCGAGGCGATGACCGCGTTGCCCTCGATCGTGGCCGGTCTGATGGTGTACGCAACCTGGATTCTCATCCTCGGCATGCCGAAGTCGGGCCTTGCGGCCGCCTTCGCGATCAGCGTGATGATGCTGCCGATCGTGATCCGCGCCGCGGACGTGGTGCTCCGGCTGGTGCCGGGCACGCTGACCGAGGCCGCGGAGGCGCTCGGGGCCCCGCGCTGGCGGACCGTGTGGCACGTCGTCCTGCCGACCGCGCGCTCCGGCCTCGCCACGGCCGTCATCCTCGGCACGGCACGCGGTATCGGCGAGACCTCGCCCGTACTGCTCACCGCTGGCTTCACGGCCGCGCTCAACGCCGATCCGACGAGCGGGCCGATGATCTCGCTGCCGCTCGCCGTCTTCAACTTCGTCAAGTCGCCGCAGCCCGCGATGATCGCCCGCGGTTTCGGCGCGGCGGCCGTCCTGATGGCCCTGGTCCTGGTGCTCTTCGCCATCGCACGGGTGATCGGCGGCCGCGGCCCCGGGCACCAGAGCCGCCGCCAAGCCCGCCGCACGGCCCGTGCCTCGCGCCGCGACGTCGCCCGCTTCGCCGAACTGCACGCCCCCGGCCTCACGTTGTTCGGCGCCGACCCGCAGGACGCCCCGTTCGCCAAGCCTTCCGGGTCCACCACCGAAGAGGACCCCGGACACAAGTTCGGAGAGACCGACTGATGCGCCGTCACCTGCCCCTTCTTCTGCGCCGCCTGCGCGCGCCGGGGATTCTCGGCGCACTGCTCGCCATGATCGCCGCGCTGCTGGGCGGCCCCCTGACCGCACCGGCCGCCGCCGACACCGCCTACACCCGGATCTCCGGAGCCGGCTCCACATGGGCGGAGAACGCCGTCGCGGCGTGGGCCCGCGCCGTCAACCAGTACGGCATGCGGATCGACTACGCGGGCAACGGCTCCTCGGACGGCCGTCGGCAGTTCCTCAGCGGCACCGTCGACTTCGCGGTCTCGGACATCCCCTTCCAGACCCACCCGACCGACGGCTCCGCCGCCGAACGCCCGGCCCCGGGATCGTACGCCTACATGCCGATCGTGGCCGGTGGCACCGTGTTCATGTACCACCTGACTGCGGGCGGCAAGCGGATCACCAACCTGCGGCTCTCCGGTGACGTGGTCACCAAGATCTTCACCGGGGTCATCAAGACCTGGGACGATCCGGTGATCAAGGCCGACAACCCCGGTCTGCAACTGCCGCACCGCGCCATCGTCCCCGTGGTCCGCTCGGACGGCTCGGGCTCCACCGCCCAGTTCACGATGTGGATGGCCAACCAGCACAAGGGCCTGTGGGAGGACTACTGCCGTCGCGTCGGCCGCTCCGGCGCCTGCGGGCAGACCTCGAACTACCCGACCGTCCCCGGCATGATCGCCCAGTCCGGGGACCTCGGCGTGGCCTCGTACGTGGCCCAGAACTACGGCGAGGGCGCGATCGGCTACGTCAACTACTCGTACGCGCTCAACGAGCACTATCCGGTCGCCAAGGTCCTCAACCACGCGGGCTACTACACCGAGCCGACCCCGCAGAACGTCGCGGTGTCGCTACTCAAGGCCAAGATCAACACGAACAAGAGCTCCCCGGACTACCTCACCCAGCAACTCGACGGCGTCTACAACGACACCGACAAGCGCAACTACCCGCTGTCCAGCTACTCGTACATGATCCTGCCGCTGAAGGTGCAGGGCATCTTCAATGAGGCCAAGGGCAGGACCCTCGGCGCGTTCTCGTACTACTTCATGTGCCAGGGCCAGCAGAAGGCACCCGAGCTCGGGTACTCACCGCTGCCGATCAACCTGGTCCAGGCGGGCTTCGACCAGATCCGCCGGATCCCCGGGGTGCAGGCGCAGAACATCAACATCCGGGGCTGCAACAACCCGACCTTCACCACCAGCGGGCGGAACAAGCTCGCCGAGACCGCGCCCTACCCGGCCGCCTGCGACAAGAAGGGCGCCCCGCCCTGCACCACGGGCACCGGCGGCGCCAAGTCGAACAGCGGGTCCGGAGGTTCGGGCGGCTCCTCGGGCGGCTCGAACGGCGGCGGCTCGGGCACGGGCGGCACCTCGGCCGGCGGCGCTTCCGGCGGTGGTACGGGGGGCTCGGGCGGCGGCAGCGCACAGCCCTCCGTCGACCCCGACACCGGTCAGACCATCGCGCCGGACGGCGCGGCAGCCGGTGGCGGCACGCCCGCGAGCGGCACCGTCGCCCTCGCCCAGCCGGTCGCGGTGGCCGGGCGGCACGGCTGGACCAGCACCCAGACGCTGATGCTGCTCGCGGTGGGCCTGCTGCTCGGGCTCGTCCTGCTGCCCTCCGTCGTCTCCCGCGCGATCGCCTCGCGCACCGGCACCCGGGACGGCCACTCCACGGACGGGGGCGCGCGATGAGGCGGCTGCGCAACGCTCTGGTCCGCCTGATCGCCGGAGGGGTCGTCGGTGCCCTCGCCGGGTTCGCCGTGGCGCAGGCGGCCCCGTCCGCCACCGCTGCGGACACCAAGGGCTCCGCCGTCACCGTCGCCGGGCGCGGCGAGTTCAATGACATGAAGTTCACGGTCGACCAGACCACTCACCTCAGCAGCCAGGCGATCAGCGTCTCCTGGAGGGGCGGCAGCCCGACCACCTTCGCGGGCACGCGGTTCAACACCGACTTCGTGCAGATCATGCAGTGTTGGGGAGACGACGACGGCACCGTGCCGTCCAATCCCGGTCCACCGCGCACCCAGTGCCAGTTCGGCGGGTCCCCGGTAACCGGCCGGGACAGCTGGCCGGGCAACGACCGCGACGACACGCGCAAAGTCACCTACAACGCCGACCCGACCAACTACGGCGATGACGACCGGTACGGGGCGGGCAACCCCTTCGGCCAGGGCGAGGTGCCCTTCAAGTCCGTCGACGGCACCGTCATCACCAGCAACACCCAGAACAACCAGTTCTTCAACCGCAACACCACCAACGAGGTCGACTTCGCCCGCACCGGCGCCGACGGCACCGGACGCGAGTACTTCGAGGTGCAGACCGCCAGCGAGGCCCCGCACCTGGGGTGCGGCGTCACGGTCACCCGGAACGGCGTCACCAGGCCCCGCCCGTGCTGGCTGGTGATCGTCCCGCAGGGCCACCTGGACCTCGACGGCAAGCCGTACGCGGACCAGAGCCAGGTGAACGCGGGCTCCCCGGTGTCCTCCACCAACTGGAAGAACCGCATCGCGATCCCCCTTCAATTCAACGCGGTCGGCTCGGGCTGCGCCCTCGGCGCCGACGAGCGCCCCACCATCGGCAGCGAGCTCGCCGCCGACGCCATGACCAGCTGGCAGGCGGCCCTGTGCCCGACCGGCCGGGTGTACGGCTACACCGAGCTCGGCGAGCCCGACGCCCGCCAGCAGATCAGCTCCGACGGAGCCGCCGGACTCGCCTTCACCACGCGGGCCCTCGGCTCGGACGAAGGTACGACGGCGCCCTCCGGCACCACGACCTACGCACCAGTCGCGCTCTCCGGAGCCGCCATCGGCTTCACCATCGAACGCAGACCCAAGGCCGGGGCGCCGGACAGCGTGCGCAGGCTCGCCGGCACGAAAGTCGACTCCATCGACCTCACGCCCCGCCTGGTTGCCAAACTGCTCACCGAGTCCTACCGCAACTCCCCCTGGGGAGCGGTGCTCAGCGACAAGGCCGCATCGGGGTACGGCTGGGCCAAGAACAACCCTGCGGGCTTGGCGAGCGACCCCGAGTTCATCGCGCTCAACCCGGAGTTCGCCGATCTGTCGGTCGCCGAGACCCCGGCCACCGACACCGACCTGCTGACCGCGGCGGGCCACTCGGACTCGGCCCGCGCGCTGTGGCAGTGGATCCTGTCCGACAAGGAAGCCCGCCAGTTCCTCGCCGGCGTCCCCGACGACTGGGGCATGCGCGTCAACCCGTACTACAGCACCAACGCGGACCTGGTGCCGAAGGGCCCGGCCTTCGACCCCGCCCACACCGACAGCTACCCGAAGAACGATCCCTGGTGCACGGTGCCCCCGGGCACGGACGCACCCAAGGACGCCCTGCAGTGCATGACCGACTTCCACCCGCCCGTGACTGACATGCACGACGGAGCCCTGCGCACCCGGCGTACCGACACGCTGTGGAAGTCGACCTGGGACGCTCTCGCTAACCCGCCCACGTACAAGAGCCCGGGACCACAGATCGTCGGCTCACGGTTCATGATCACGATCACCGACGCCGCCTCCGCATCCCGCTACGGCCTGCAGACCGCCAGGCTGCGCAACGCCGCGGGCAAGTTCGTCGCCCCCACGACCGTGTCGCTGACCGCGGCCGCCGCGAGCGCCTCCGGGTCCGGGGTGGCCGAGATCAGCCCGGCTCGGGCGACCGCCAAGGGCGCCTACCCGCTGGCCCAACTGGTCTACGCGGCCGTGCGCCCCGGCGAGGTGAAGGCCGCTGCCCGCCAGGACTACGCGACCCTCCTGCGCTATGTGGCGGGCGCCGGGCAGGTCAGCGGCGCCGACCCGGGCCGCCTGCCGGCCGGCTACGCCCCGCTGTCCAAGCAGCTGCGCACCCGGACGGAGCGCGCCGCCGACGCACTCGCCCACTACACCGGTCCCTCGCACGACGGCGGCTCGGCTGGTGGAACCTCCGGCGGTGCCGGTGGCTCCGGAGGCGCATCGGACGGCGGCGCCACGAGCGGCGGTACCGGAGACGGCGCCACGGGTTCGGACGGCGCCGCCGGCGCCGGCGCCGGCGCCACGCCCAGCGACGCGCCCTCGTACGGCGGCGGCAAGGCCGTGCAGACCACGGCCCTCGGCACCACACCCGCCGACCCCGCGAACGCGCTGCGCTACGCCGTCCCGGTGGGTGCCGCCCTCGGCGCCGCCGCCGCGGTCGGCGCGCCCTTCGCGGGCGGCAGCCGACTGCGCCTCCCGCTGCGTGTGCCGCTCCCCGGGGGCCGCACCGTGACGGTCGTACCGGCCTTCACCCTGCCCGAACGGCTGCGGAGGCTGCTGCCACCGGGTCGGGGCTGACACCGGAGCGCCGATGCGGCGCTCCCCACAGACGGCCGCCCGCCCCGAAAGGCAGTCGGGGCGGACGGCTCGTACCACCCTGCCAGATCTCCCTTCTCCCACGCTCAACCGTCAGGAGACTCTCGATGCGCAGAACGCGCTCTACGGCGGCGCTCGTCGCCGCCGCCGTGGTGGCCGGCGGCCTGGCTCTGGCGAGCCCGGCGTCCGCCGACCCCACCCCCGCCGGGACCTTCCGGCAGCTCGTCGGCGTGGGGTCCGACACCACGCAGGACGTGCTCAACGCCCTCGCCGGCGACACCGTGGCGGGCAAGGACTACTCCGCGACCGCCGTGAAGTCGGCGAGCGGCGCGGGCATCGCCTCGTACGACGCGGTCGAGCCCGACACCGGCTCCACCAACTCCCCGATCCAGACCCGCTCCGGCGGCCCGTCCTTCCTGCGCCCGAACGGCTCGGGTAAGGGCCGTCTCGCCCTGAGCGAGTCGCTGACCGGTGACAAGTACCCGGACAGCTCCGGCGTCTCCATCAAGGGCCAGGTCGACTTCGCCCGCTCCTCCGGCGGCCCCAGCACCGCCGGCACCGCGTTCACCTACGTCCCGTTCGCGCGGGACGCGGTCGGCGTCGCCGTCAAGGGCTCGGCCCTGGACACGCTGACGGTGGACCAGCTGCACGACATCTACTCCGGCACGCTCACCGAGGTGAACGGCCAGACCCTGCACCCGAAGATCCCGCAGAACGGCTCAGGCACCCGGAAGTTCTTCCTGTCCGCGATCGGCATCACCGACGCGACGCTCTCCCCGAACATCCCGACCGTCCAGGAGAACCAGGCGGACGACGCCCTCACCGAGGACGGCGCGCTGGTTCCGTTCTCCGTGGGCAGCTGGATCGCCCAGAACAACGGCATCGCCCCCGACCACAGCAAGGCCGCCGCGGCCGCGGGCGGCCACCTGGCCTCCGTGCAGCTGCCCGGCGACACCGGTGAGACCAGCCCGGTGACGAAGGCCAACGGGAAGTTCATCCCGGTCAGCAGCTACTACGAGAACGCCACCTTCGGCCGTGACGTCTACAACGTCGTGCCCAGCCGGGCGATCGACCCGACGAGCATCTTCTTCGACAAGGACCTCTACGACGTCTTCGTCACCAGCGGCAGCCACGTCGCCGCGCTGGCGTCCGACGCCGCCGAGGCGGTCATCGCCGACTTCGGCTTTCTGAACGAGTCGTACAACGGCTCGATCAACCCGAACAAGCACGCGAAGTTCGGCGGTCTCGAGGAGTCGGGCGTCGACGCCTCCACGCCGGCCGCGCCGGGTCTGAAGGCCACCCTGGGCGACGCGAGCGTCAAGCTCACCTGGACCGCCCCGGCCGCCACCGGCCTCCCGGTCACCGACTACCGCATCACGCTGACCGGTTCGGACGGCGGCGTCGTGGCCGTCAAGGACGTCCCGGCCACCACCACGTCGTACACCTTCGGCGGTCTGGCCCTCGGCAGCTACACCGCCTCGGTCAGCGCCGCCAACCTCAACGGCGCCGGCGCTCTCGCCACGTGGAGCGGTGTCGTCAAGTACGCGAGCGCCACCAAGGCGACCACCGCCACGACCGCGTACGGCAAGACGCCCAAGGTCGCCGTCACGGTCACCGACTCCCACGGGGTCGTCCCGACAGGCAAGGTCACGGTGAAGGAGGGCTCCACCACCCTCGGCACCGGCACCCTCGGTTCCACCGGCAAGGTCACCATCAGCCTGTCGAACCACCTGAAGGTCGCCACGCACTCGCTGCGTGTCTCCTACGGCGGCAGCAGCAAGCTGAACGCGTCCTCGACGACCGTCTCCCTGAAGATCGTCAAGGCGACGCCGAGTGTCGCCACCACCGCGCCCAGCACGGTCAGCCACACCAGCCGCGCCAAGGTCACGGTGAAGGTGTCCGCCACCGGCACCATTCCGGGCGGCACGGTGCGCATCTACGAGGGCTCCCGCGTCATCGCGACCGGCACGTTGAGCGGCGGCAAGGTGACCATCACCCTGCCCAAGCTGAGCCGCGGCAGGCACACGCTGCACGCGTACTACGCCGGCTCCTCGACGGTGACCGCCAGGAACGGCGCGAGCTTCACCATCCGGTCCACCTGATCAAGCCCGGCCGGGGAGACCGCGACCGCAGTCTCCCCGGCCGGACCCGAGACAAACCCCACGACCAGCGAAGGAGGCGGGCCGTCGTGACCGTCGCCGTACAGACCACGCTCGCACCGGCCGCGCTCCGGGCGCGCGCTGGCAGCGTGACCGCCGTCCGCCACCTCGCCCGCGGCGGCCTGCTCAGCCTCGCCGCCCTGCTCCTCGGCATCTCCGCCCAGCTGCTGCTGGTCAGCGGCATCCAGGAGCACTCCGCCCAGCGCGCCGCGTTCGACGAGCTGCGCAACCAACTCGCCCTGGGCACGGCCCCGGTGGCCCAGACCGACCAGCAGGGCCGGCTGCTGGCACCCGGCACCCCGGTCGCGCTGATCGACATCCCCGCCCTGGACATGACCCAGGTCGTCCTCGAAGGCACCGACTCGACCGTCATGACCGACGGCCCCGGTCACCGACGGGACACCCCGATGCCCGGACAGGCGGGCACGAGCGTGCTGATGGGCCGGGCGGCCGCTTACGGTGGCCCGTTCGGGGGGCTTGCCCGGCTACGCGAGGGCGCCAGGTTCACGGTGATCATCGGCCAGGGCAAGGCTACCTACCAGGTCCTCGACGTCCGCCGGGCCGGCGACCCGGCGCCCGCCCCGGTGGCCGCGGGCAAGGGACGGCTGGTGCTGGTCACGGCGACCGGACCAAGCTACATGCCAGGCGGCATCCTGCGCGTGGACGCGGACCTGGTGTCCGCGCCCTTCCAGACCCCGGCGGCCGTCATTCGCTCCGGCACGCTGCCGCAGTCCGAAGAGCCGCTGGCCCGCCCCTCCGGGGTGCCGTGGCCGCTGGTGATGTGGCTGCAGGCGTTGCTCCTCGCGTCCGTCGCCGCGGTGTGGGCGTGGCACCGGTGGGGCCGTCATCAGACGTGGATCGTCTTCGCCCCCCTCGTTGCGGTGCTCGGCCTCCAGGTCGCCACACGCACCACCGAACTGCTGCCCAACCTGCTGTGACCGCCGCACCGGCCCCGCCACGAACCGAGGTACCCGACGTGACCGACGCCCTGACCGACACCGCCGTCCTGCCGCCCGTACCCATGGCAGCGGCCCCCGCTCCCGCCACCCTCGAAGCCCGCGCGGTCTCCGCCTGGTTCGGCAACCACCAGGTGCTGAGCCGGGTCTCCCTCACCATGCCCGCCGGCGAGGTCACGAGTCTGATCGGTCCCTCCGGCTGCGGCAAGTCGACGTTTCTGCGCACGCTCAACCGCATGCACGAGCTGATCCCGTCGGCGGCGTTCGGGGGCGAAGTGCTCTTCGACGGGGAGGACATCTACGCCCCCGAGCGACGCCTGACCGACGCCCGGCGCCGTATCGGCATGGTCTTCCAGAAGCCCAACCCCTTCCCCGCCATGTCGATCTACGACAACGTGGTGGCGGGTCTGCGCCTCACGGGGACGCGCGTGAGCCGCCGGGAGAAGGACGAGCTGGTGGAGGAGTCCCTGTCCCGCGCGGGCCTGTGGAGGGAGGTCAAGGACCGCCTCCGCCAGCCGGGCGGCGCGCTCTCCGGTGGCCAGCAGCAGCGCCTCTGCATCGCCCGCGCGCTGGCCGTGCGCCCTCGGGTGCTGCTCATGGACGAACCGTGCTCGGCGCTCGATCCCACCTCCACCCGCCGGGTGGAGGAGACGATCCACGAGCTCGCCGGTCAGGTGACCATCGTGATCGTCACCCACAACATGCAGCAGGCCGCGCGCGTCTCCCAGCAGTGCGCCTTCTTCCTCGCCGAACAGGGCACCCCCGGCGGCATCGTGGAACACGGCCCGACCGAGGACATCTTCGGCATTCCGCAGGACCAGCGGACGGCCGACTACGTGGCGGGCCGCTTCGGCTGACGGCGCCGGGCATGCCTCGTGCCCGGCTGCTCAGTCCTCGGCGCACTGTTCGCGGGCGAGCAGGAACGCACGCTGCCGCTTCTCGTCCGGGTCTGCCTCGAGGAGCGTGCGCGTGTGGACGGGCAGATCGGCCTTCGCGAGATGGGCCGCGCTCGTGTCGGGGGCGTGCCGGTAGTGGTCAAGGGCCATCTCGTGCCCGAGGCACTCCGTCACCGCGACGTGCTCGTCGTCACCTGTCTCGAACGCCACAAGGGCGTGCCCGCCGGGAGTCAGGACCCGGTGGAACTCGGCGAAGACCGTGGGCAGGTGCTCCTGCGGCACATGGATGATCGAGTGCAGCGCCGCGATGCCGCCGAGGGTCCGGGGCGGCAGGTCCAGGGCCGTCATCGTGCCCACATGGAAGCGGACATCGGGGTGCGTGCGCCGGGCCAGGGCCACCATGCGGGGGGACACGTCGACCCCGAACACGGGCACGCCGAGGGCGTGGAGTCTCGCCGTGACATGACCGGCGCCGCAAGCCAGATCGGCCACCGGAGCGGGACCGTGCTCCCGTACCAGGTCCGCGAACCCGGTGACCAGGGCACGGGTCCACCGGGCGGGTGGCGAGGCCGTCGGGGAAACGGGCGGCGTAGTCGGGGGCCATGGCGTCGTACGAGACCCGTGTGGCGTGTATGAAGTCCGGTTCCTGGGCGTTCACGCTGGCGCACGCTACTCGGCCGGAAGGGGGACCGGGGGCGGGCTTTCGAGGGTTCACCGTCCCGCCATGTGGACGTCGGTCCCGGCCTTGGAAGCCGAACCGGCGTATGGAGCGGTGCTTAGGGGAGAGGAACGGGGGGTGGCGTGGTATCCGTGGGGTACGCGGGAATGGAGCCGGGTCGTCCGGACGTTCCCCGCGGCGGGACGCTCGGACTCGGGAGCGGTCCCGTGCAGGGATCACGGGGCGCCCTCCGCGGCGCCGGACGGCTCCGCGGCCACCCCGACGGACCCGGTCGACATCCGTCGATCCCATTGCCCGGAAAAGCCGGGCGAGTATACCCATCCCAACCGCCGGATATGCGGCGGGTGGCCGACTTTTCTTCGCCTGACGGGCTGAAGTTTCGCCATCGAGGGCCGGTCGACCGCTCGATCGCCCTACCCTTCAAAGGGTGAACCATTTGATGTCCAGAGAGTCCGAGGCCGATCACCCCGGGGACGCCCTGCTCCCCGGCGCGCTGCCCGAGGCACTGCGCGCTGAACTCGTCGCCTTCCGCCGCGACCTGCACATGCACCCGGAACTCGGCAATCAGGAGTTCCGCACGACTGCCGCGATCAAGGAACGCCTCGAGCAGGCCGGACTTGCTCCGCGTGTGCTCGACGCCGGTACCGGGCTCTTCTGTGACATCGGCGAGGCGGACGGCGTACGCCCCATGCTCGCCCTGCGCGCCGATATCGACGCGCTCCCCATTCCCGACACCAAGACCGACTGCGCCTACCGCTCCACCGTGCCCGACCGCGCCCACGCCTGCGGGCATGACGTGCACACCACGGTCGTCCTCGGCGCCGGACTCGTCCTTGCCGCACTGCACCGCGAGGGCAGGCTGCCGCAGCCCGTGCGGCTGGTCTTCCAGCCCGCCGAGGAGGTCCTCCCGGGCGGCGCCGCCGACGCCATCGTGTCCGGTGTCCTGGACGGCGTGGGGCGCATCATCGCCGTGCACTGCGACCCCAGGGTCGACGCGGGACGCATCGGGCTGCGGCACGGCCCCATCACCTCCGCCTGCGACCGGCTGGAGATCGCGCTGAACGGCCCCGGCGGCCACACCGCGCGCCCCCACCTCACCACCGACCTCGTCACGGCCGCCGCGCGCGTCGCCACCGAGGTGCCGGCGCTGGTCGCGCGCCGCGTCGACGCCCGGAGCGGGCTGGGGGTCACCTGGGGCCGGATCGAGTCCGGCCACGCACCCAACGTCATCCCGCAGCACGCGGAGCTGTCCGGGACCGTGCGCTGTCTGGACCTCGACGCCTGGCGGCAGGCGCCCGACCTCGTGCACGCGGCGATCGACGAGATCGCCAACCTGTACCGGGCCAAGTCCGAGATCAACTACATCCGCGGGGTGCCGCCCGTCGTCAACGACCCCATCGTGACCGAGCTGCTGCGCGAGGCCATGGTCGCGCGCCGTGGCGTCCACTCCGTCGAGGACACCGAGCAGAGCCTCGGCGGCGAGGACTTCTCCTGGTACCTGGAGCACGTGCCGGGCGCCATGGCCCGCCTCGGTGTCCGCCGGCCCGGGGACCGCCTGATCCACGATCTCCATCAGGGCGACTTCGACGTGGACGAGCATGCCATCACCGTGGGCGTCGAGCTGATGACGGCGGCGGCACTGCTGGACGCGGAGCGGTAGACCGTACGGGAGCCGCCGGTTCCGGGGGCGCCGACCGCGCGGCCCCGGGTTCCGGAGCGGTGGGCCTGAGGGACGCCAGGGCGGTGCCGCGGGGTGCCGCCGGGGTGTCGCTCATGGCACCACCGGGGTGGCCGGAACCGGCTCCCGATCCGCGCCTTTCGCCCCCTTGTGACACTCCTCGGTAACGGTCGTCGCGCAAACGTAACCCGGTGGCGGCACGAATCGATAACGGCCGCGAGGAACCCCGTTCCCCTCTCCTTCTACGCGCGTTACTGTGCGCCGGAATCGCTGCTGTGGCGGCGCATTGGGGAAGCGGGCCGGTCACGGTGCCGTGGGGACGAAGGGGTGGCTGGCTGTGCGTCTGATCTCTCGGAGGACGAGGTTCTCCCAAGCTGCGGTGACCGTGGCGGTCATCGCCCTCGCGGCCGCTGGGTGCGGCAAGTCCAGCACGGAGTCGAACAGCAACTCCGACTCTGGCAAGAGCTCGTCCGGTTACACGGGCAAGGGCATCGGTCTGGCCTACGACATCGGCGGCAAGGGCGACCAGTCCTTCAACGACGCCGCCTTCGCCGGCTTCCAGAAGGCCGAGCAGGAGTTCAAGATCGGCGGCCGGGACGTGGAGCCGAACGACAACGAGTCGGACGCCGACAAGGTGCAGCGGCTCGAGCAGCTCGCCAAGGCGGGCTACAACCCGATCATCGGTGTCGGCTTCGTCTACGGGCCGGCCGTCAAGGAGGTCGCGGCCAAGTACCCGAAGATCACCTTCGGCATCATCGACGACAACACGGTCCAGGCGAACAACGTCGCCGACCTGGTCTTCCATGAGGAGCAGTCCTCCTACCTGGCCGGTGTCGCCGCGGCCAAGACCACCAAGAAGAACCACATCGGCTTCATCGGCGGTGTGGACATCCCGCTCATCCACAAGTTCGAGGCGGGCTTCGACCAGGGCGCCAAGTCCGTCAACCCGAAGATCAAGATCGAGTCGCAGTACCTGACCCAGACGCCCCAGGAGGGCGGCTTCTCCAGCCCCGACAAGGGCAAGGAGGCGGCCAACGGCCAGATCGCGGCGGGCGCCGACGTGATCTACCATGCGGCCGGCCTGTCCGGTCAGGGCGTGATCCAGTCCGCCGCCGAGCACAAGGTCTGGGCGATCGGCGTGGACTCTGACCAGTACGAGCAGAGCGCGCTGGCCAAGTACAAGGACTACATCCTCGGCTCGGCCCTGAAGAACGTCGGCGGCGCGGTCTACGACCTGGCCAAGTCCGTCGTCGACGGCAAGCCGCTGACCGGTGAGCAGCGCGGCGACCTCAAGTCCGGCGGCGTCGGCTTCGCGGACTCCAACCCGAAGTACCAGGCGATGAAGGACGTCGTCGCGGCGGTCGAGAAGGCCAAGCAGGACATCATCGACGGCAAGATCACCGTCAACACCAACTAGTCGGCTCCGCGGAGCGGCCTACGACCAGAGGCGCCCCCGGCCGGGGAAGGAACCGGGCGGGGGCGCCTCCGTGTCCGCGCCGCGAGGCCGGGCGGACCTGCGGAGGGGGCCGGGCGCAGCTTGGAAGCAGGCGGCGTAGGGTGGCTGCTTCCCGGCGCATCCGAATCCACGACCGCGCGAGCCCCTCCCGAATTTCCGCGATGACACCACCCCTCATTCCCCTCCGTGCGATGCCCGCGCCCTTGCCTCCTGCAAGCGCTGCACCGCTCTCCGTGACGTGCTGTGTGGCTGTGGCCACATCTCGATAACGGACCGGACAGAAGGGGTTTTCCGTCCGGTCTACGCGCGTTACGCTGCCGCGGAACCAGCGCCTGGTATGGGCGCAACGCACAAAGGAGTCTCGTTCCATGCGCCGGGTGTCCCGTATCGCCGTTGCTGGCGTAGCAACCGCAGCCCTTGCTGTCACCGTTTCCGCCTGCGGCAGCTCGTCCACCTCGTCCGCCG
This sequence comes from Streptomyces sp. NPDC022910, assembly GCF_055561075.1. Classification (NCBI taxonomy): domain Bacteria; kingdom Bacillati; phylum Actinomycetota; class Actinomycetes; order Kitasatosporales; family Streptomycetaceae; genus Streptomyces; species Streptomyces sp. NPDC022910. Next base: position 50,761 of record NZ_JBVHHL010000005.1, on the reverse strand, counting down.
GCAGCAAGGGCGGCAAGTCCAAGGGCATCGGCCTCGCGTACGACATCGGCGGCAAGGGCGACCAGTCCTTCAATGATGCCGCGTACGCCGGCTTCCAGAAAGCCGAGAAGGACTTCGGCGTCAGTGGCCGCGACGTCGAGCCGCAGGACGGCGAGACGGACGCCGACAAGGTGCAGCGTCTGGAGACGCTCGCCAAGTCGGGCTACAACCCGGTCATCGGCGTCGGCTTCGTGTACGCGCCGGCCGTCAAGGAGGTCGCCGCCAAGTTCCCGAAGGTGTCCTTCGGCATCATCGACGACAACACCATCCAGGCGAAGAACGTCGCCGACCTGGTCTTCCACGAGGAGCAGTCCTCCTACCTCGCCGGTGTCGCCGCGGCCAAGACCACCAAGAAGAACCACATCGGCTTCATCGGTGGCGTGGACATCCCGCTCATCCACAAGTTCGAGGCGGGCTTCGACCAGGGCGCCAAGTCCGTCAACCCGAAGATCAAGATCGAGTCGCAGTATCTGACCCAGACGCCCCAGGAGGGCGGCTTCTCCAGCCCCGACAAGGGCGAGAGCGCCACGAACGGCCAGATCGACGCCGGTGCCGACGTCATCTACCACGCGGCCGGTCTGTCCGGTCAGGGCGTCATCAAGGCCGCCGCCGCGCACAAGGTGTGGGCCATCGGTGTCGACTCCGACCAGTACAACCAGAGCGCGCTGGCGTCGTACAAGAACTACATCCTCACCTCGGCCCTGAAGAACGTCTCCGGTGCCGTGTACGACCTCGCCCAGTCGGTCATCAAGGACAAGAAGCCGCTGAGCGGCGAGATCCGCGGCAGCCTGGACAACGGTGGCGTCGGCCTGGCCGACTCCAACCCGGTGTTCAAGAACAACGCCGACCTGCAGGCCGCGCTGAAGAAGGCCGAGCAGGGCATCAAGGACGGCACGATCAAGGTCAAGACCTCCTGACGTCCGCCTGCGTGAAGTGCGTCCCCGGAGTCCCGGCGCCGACATCACGGCGCCGGGACGTCCGGGACAAGAGGCCATAACAGGCCATGGCCAAGGCGTTGCCGTAATGGGAGCGTTACGGCCGAGGAACGGGGTGCGGGAAGGATGGCCTGACCGCACCCCGTTCGCGCGGCACAATGCTCGGAACGATTGGAAACCGCTCGGTTCCGGTCAGGCCCGAGCCCTATTTAAGGCAGGGGCGCTACGCGCGTAGAGGGGCCCCTTTTCCAAGGAGAGTGCGCCATCGACGCGTCCAGCAGCCCTCCGCTCACCGCTCAGCCGACCATCGCGGTCGAGCTGGCGGGGATCACCAAGCGATTCCCTGGTGTCGTAGCCAACCACGACATCCACCTCACGGTCCGCAGGGGCACCGTGCACGCCCTCGTCGGCGAGAACGGCGCCGGCAAGTCGACGCTGATGAAGATCCTCTACGGCATGCAGAAGCCGGACGAGGGCGCGATCACCGTCGACGGCGAGCAGGTGTCCTTCAACAGCCCCGCCGACGCCATCACCCGCGGCATCGGCATGGTGCACCAGCACTTCATGCTCGCCGACAACCTCACGGTCCTGGAGAACGTGGTCCTCGGCAGCGAGAAGCTGTACGGGATCGGCGGCGACGCCCGTAAGAAGATCAAGGAGATCTCCGACCGCTACGGGCTGAACGTACGCCCCGACGTCCTCGTCGAGGACCTCGGGGTCGCCGACCGCCAGCGCGTGGAGATCCTCAAGGTCCTCTACCGCGGCGCGAGGACGCTGATCCTGGACGAGCCGACCGCCGTGCTCGTCCCGCAGGAGGTCGACGCGCTCTTCGACAACCTGCGCGAGCTGAAGTCCGAGGGCCTGGCGGTCATCTTCATCTCCCACAAGCTGGGGGAGGTCCTGTCGGTCGCCGACGACATCACCGTCATCCGGCGCGGTACGACGGTCGGTACCGCCGTCCCCTCCGAGACCACCTCGCGCCAGCTCGCCGAGATGATGGTCGGCAGCGAGCTGCCCACCCCGGAGACCGCCGAGTCCACGGTCACGGACCGGCCGGTCATCGAGGTCAAGGGCCTCACGGCGTTCGCGAGCGGCGGCGCCTCCCTCGGCGAGCTCGCCGAGCCGGCCGCCTCCGGTCTGCTGACGGAGGGCGCCGCCGAGGGCGCCGGCGAGGTGCGGCGCGTCCTCGACGACATCACCTTCACCATCCACGCGGGCGAGGTCATGGGCATCGCCGGCGTCGAGGGCAACGGCCAGACCGAGCTGATCGACGCACTGATCGGCCTCAAGAGGGCCGACTCCGGCTCCATCGCCTTCCGCGGTGAGGACATCGCCTCCTGGTCCACCCGCAAGCGCCGCGAGCAGGGCGTCGGCTACATCCCCGAGGACCGGCACCGCCACGGTCTCCTGCTCGAGGCCCCGCTGTGGGAGAACCGCATCCTCGGCCATGTCACCGAGCGCCCCAACGCCAAGGGCTTCTGGCTCGACATCAAGGGCGCCCAGGACGACACGCGGCGGATCGTCGAGGACTACGACGTCCGCACCCCCGGCATCGACGTGACCGCCGCCTCCCTCTCCGGCGGCAACCAGCAGAAGCTCATCGTCGGCCGTGAGATGAGCCACAAGCCCAAGTTCCTCATCGCCGCCCATCCCACGCGCGGTGTGGACGTCGGCGCGCAGGCGCAGATCTGGGACCAGATCCGTGAGGCCCGTCGCGAGGGCCTGGCCGTGCTGCTGATCTCCGCCGACCTCGACGAGCTGATCGGTCTGTCCGACACCCTCCGGGTGATCTACAACGGCCGGCTGGTCGCGGACGCCGACCCGGCCACCATCACTCCTGAGGAGCTGGGCTCCGCCATGACGGGTGCCGCGTCCGGCCACCTGGAGCACGTGGAGGAATCCACCGAAGACGCAAGCGACGCCGCCCCGGAGGACGACGCCCGATGAAGAAGTTCGACAAGGAGCGGGTGCTCCTCGCGGTAGCCGGTCCGGTCATCGCGCTCGTCTCGGCCATCCTGCTCACCTCGGTCGTGCTGGTCGCCTCCGGCAAGAACCCGTTCGAGCCGTACCGGCTGATGATCGAGCAGGCGGGATTCTCCGACGTCCAGGTGCTCATCATCAACCAGGCGTCGCTGTACTACCTGGCGGCACTCGCGGTGGCCATCGGCTTCCGTATGAACCTGTTCAACATCGGCGTCGACGGGCAGTACCGCCTCGCGGCGATGATGACCGCCGTCGTCGGCGCGCACATCGCGCTGCCGTCCTTCCTGCAGATCCCGCTGCTGATGTTGGTCGCCATGTTCACCGGCGCCTTCTGGGCCGGTATCGCGGGCATCCTGAAGACCACCCGGGGCGTGAGCGAGGTCGTCGCGACCATCATGCTCAACGCGATCGCCACCAGCCTCATCGGCTACCTCACCCTGTCCAACGTGTGGGGCGTGCAGGTCGGCAACAACATGACGACCGGCATCATGAAGAAGTCCGGCTGGTTCCCGGGCATCAACATGGGCGCCGACGTCGGCGAGATCTACGGCCTGGTCTTCCTCGCGGTCCTCGCGGGCATCCTGTACTGGCTCGTGCTCAACCGCACCCGCTTCGGCTTCGACCTGCGCGCCACCGGTGCCTCCGAGACCGCCGCCGCGGCCTCCGGCGTCGACGCCAAGAAGATGGTCCTCACCGCGATGGTGATCTCCGGCGCTGTCGCGGGTCTGTCCGGCCTGCCGCTGCTGCTGGGCGACGCCCACACCTACAGCCTGAGCTTCCCGACGGGCCTCGGCTTCACCGGCATCACCATCGCCCTGCTCGGTCGCAACAACCCGGCCGGCATCGCCTTCGCCGCGCTTCTGATCGCCTTCCTCGACAAGGCGTCCCCCGCCCTCGACTACGCGACCCCGGTGGCGTACGAGAAGGAGATCGCCACGATCATGCAGGGCCTGATCGTCTTCGCGGTCGTCATCTCGTACGAGGCCGTACGCCAGTGGGGCCTGCGCCGCCAGCAGAAGCGGGTGGGCGCCGAACTGGCCGCGGAGGCCAACAACAACTCGCACAAGAAGGAGGTGGCTGCCTGATGTCCACCGCGACCGTCGCGAAGCCGAAGGCCCAGCAGCCCGGCAAGGGCAGCCGCCGATTCTCGCTCCCCGTACTTCTGCTGATCATCGCGGGCGTACTGATCCTGACCTCGATCGTCCGCCTCATCACCGGCGCGGACGGCATCACCTCGACCGGCCAGATGTCCACGGCGCTGCGCCTGGCCGTCCCGATCGGCCTCGCGGGCCTCGGTGGCCTGTGGTCCGAGCGCTCGGGCGTCGTCAACATCGGTCTCGAGGGCATGATGATCCTCGGCACCTGGTTCGGCGCCTGGGCCGGCTACCAGTGGGGCCCGTGGACCGGTGTCGTCTTCGGCATCATCGGCGGTGCGCTCGGCGCCCTCCTGCACGCCATCGCCACCGTCACCTTCAACGTGAACCACATCGTCTCCGGTGTGGCGATCAACATCCTCGCCCTCGGCACCACCCGCTACCTGTCGAAGTTCACCTTCGAGAACGCGCCTCAGGGCTCCTCCAAGCAGTCCCCGCCGATCGATTCGCTGGGCACCTTCGACATCCCCGGCCTGTCCAGCTGGCTGGACACGCTGAACCAGAAACACTGGTTCCTGGTCTCGGACATCGCGGGCCTGGTCGGCGGTCTGGTCACCGACCTGTCGCCGCTCACCGTGATCGCGGTGGCCCTCATCCCGGTCACCTGGTGGGTGCTGTGGCGCACGGCCTTCGGTCTGCGACTGCGCTCCTGCGGCGAGAACCCGGTGGCGGCCGAGTCGCTCGGCGTCAACGTCTACAAGTACAAGTACATCGCCGTGATAATCTCCGGCGGCTTCGCCGGCCTGGGCGGCGCGTTCCTGTCGATCGTGGCGTCGAACGTGTACCTGGACGGCCAGACCGCGGGTCGCGGCTACATCGGTCTCGCCGCGATGATCTTCGGTAACTGGATGCCGGGCGGTCTCGCCCTCGGCGCGGGCCTGTTCGGCTACACCGACAGCCTCAACCTGCGCGGCGGCACGACGAACGTGCATGCGCTGATCCTGCTGCTCGCCATCCTGCTGGTGTTCGGCGCGGCGTACCTCGCGTGGAGGAAGAAGTACGTCCCCGCGATCGTCACGGCCGTGGTCTCGGCCCTGATGTTCGTCTGGTACGTCGGCACCGACGAAGTCCCGAAGCAGCTCGTGACCGCGACCCCGTACATCGTCACCCTGCTGGTGCTCTCGCTGTCCGCGCAGAGCCTGCGGATGCCGAAGGCGGACGGTCTGCCCTACCGGAAGGGACAGGGCAAGTGACCCCGCCCGCGACGGTCGACTGGGCGGTCCTGCGTGAGGAGGCGCGCGCGGCGATGTCCCGCGCCTACGCGCCCTACTCGGGCTACCCGGTCGGCGTCGCGGCCCTCGTCGACGACGGGCGCATCGTCACCGGCTGCAACGTGGAGAACGCCTCGTACGGACTCGGCCTGTGCGCCGAGTGCGGTCTCGTCTCGCAGCTGCAGAACACCGGGGGCGGTCGGCTCACGCACTTCACCTGCGTGGACGGCAAGGGCGGCATCCTCGTCCCCTGCGGTCGCTGCCGCCAACTGCTGTACGAGTTCGGCGGACCCGAGCTGCTCCTCGAGACACCGGCCGGGATCCTGCCGCTCTCCGAGATGCTCCCGCAGGCCTTCGGGCCGGACCATCTCACCAAGTAACTCCCGTGCGGCCCCTCCGCGTCGCCCCGCAGTGGCGCAGAGGGGCCGCACACCTTCGGAACTTCGGAAGGAAACCATGGCCATGGACGCCATCTCCGTCATCCGCACCAAGCGGGACCGCGGTGAGCTGAGCGACGAGCAGATCGACTGGGTCATCGACGCGTACACGCGGGGCGAGGTCGCCGACGAGCAGATGTCCGCGCTCGCGATGGCCATCCTGCTCAACGGCATGAACCGCCGCGAGATCGCCCGCTGGACGGCGGCGATGATCGCCTCGGGCGAGCGCATGGACTTCTCGTCGCTGTCCCGCCCGACGGCCGACAAGCACTCGACGGGCGGAGTCGGCGACAAGATCACACTCCCGCTGGCCCCTCTGGTCGCCGCCTGCGGCGCGGCGGTCCCGCAGCTGTCGGGCCGCGGCCTCGGCCACACCGGCGGCACGCTGGACAAGCTGGAGTCGATCCCCGGCTGGCGCGCCCTGCTGTCGAACGAGGAGATGCTGCACGTCCTCGACACGACGGGCGCGGTGATCTGCGCGGCGGGCGACGGCCTGGCGCCCGCGGACAAGAAGCTCTACGCGCTCCGCGATGTCACGGGCACGGTGGAGGCGATCCCTCTCATCGCTTCCTCCATCATGTCCAAGAAGATCGCTGAGGGGACGGGCTCGCTGGTCCTGGACGTGAAGGTCGGCTCGGGCGCCTTCATGAAGACGATCGAGGACGCACGGGAGCTGGCGTCCACGATGGTGGGCCTGGGGACCGACCACGGCGTGAAGACGGTGGCGCTGCTGACGGACATGTCGACGCCCCTCGGCCTGACGGCGGGCAACGCGCTGGAGGTCCGCGAGTCGGTCGAGGTGCTGGCGGGCGGCGGTCCGGCGGACGTGGTGGATCTGACGATCGCCCTGGCGCGAGAGATGCTCGACGCGGCCGGTGTGAAGGACGCGGACCCCGTGAAGGCCCTGGCCGACGGCTCGGCGATGGACGTCTGGCGCCGGATGATCGCGGCACAGGGCGGCGACCCGGACGCGCCGCTGCCGACGTCGAAGGAGCAGCACGTGATCAAGGCGCCGTCGTCGGGTGTCCTGACCCGCCTGGACGCCTACGGCATCGGCGTCGCCGCCTGGCGCCTCGGCGCAGGCCGCGCGCGCAAGGAGGACCCGGTGCAGGCGGCGGCGGGCATCGAGATGCACGCCAAGCCGGGTGACACGGTGACGGAGGGCCGGCCGCTGCTGACCCTGCACACGGACACGCCGGAGCGGTTCGGGTACGCGCTTGAGGCGATCGAGGGGGCGTACGACGTCGCGGCGACGGGCACGGAGTTCACGGCCACGCCGGTCGTGCTGGAACGTATCGCCTGACCTTCACCGTGTCACCTGCTCCCGCGTTTCGCCACAACGTGATCGCGGCCCGCATCCAGCGTCGCCTCTACTCAGTGATCCCGGAGGACTGGGAGATCTTCCAGACCCAGGCCATCGCCGTGCCGTCGCGACTGGGCATGCTCATCCCGGACCTCGTGGTGGTTCCGATGCCGGAGTGCGCGGAGTCGGAGAACCACATCCCGGCCGCCCTCGCCGAACTCGTCGTCGAGGTGACCTCCAAGTCCAACGCCCGCCACGACCGCGTCAGCAAACCCGCCGCCTACGCCACCCGCGGGAATCCCGCTCTATCTCCTCGTCGACCGCTGGGCTCCCGACGGCCCGACCACGACGCTCTACGGAGAACCCAAGGGCGATGTCTGTCGCCCCCTGAGCACCGCCAAGTTCGGCGAGGCCATCAAGCTTCCCGCTCCCTTTGACCTCGTCATCGACACCAGCGAGTTCCCCGTCGACTGAAGGTACGGCCGTGTCTCGCGGATCCACCGCCGATGAGTTCCAGGCGCCCGCCCGGTCTACCCACCGTGGACCCAGAGACACCCGCCGTACTCGTGCTGGCCGGCCTCGTCACCCCGGACGACGTGACGAGGCTCGGTGACGACGTGCGGGCGTTACTGGAGGCGACCGGCGCCGGGGTTGTCGTATGCGATGTCGGTGCGTTGAGGCCCGTACAGCTCGCCACCATCGACGTGCTGGCCCGGTTGCAGCTGGCCGCCCGGCGGGCCGGGGGCCGGATACGGCTGCGTGATCCCGCCCCGGCCCTCCGCGCCCTAGTCGATCTCGTCGGCCTCCCCTTCGAGCTGGAGGGGAAGGCCGAACAGCGGGAACCAGCGCTTCGTGTCGAGGAAGAAGTGGAACCCGGTGAGCCGGCCGTCTGAAATCTCCAGGACCTGGACCGCCCAGGCCGTGAAGCCCCCCGTGTCCGGATCCGGCTTGTACTGGGCGAAGCCCGGCAGACCGTTGACTGCGACCGGCACCAGCCGGGAGCCCTCGCAGGCGGAGCCGAGCGTCGTCATGAAACCGGTGATGTCCGAAGTGCCGCGCAGCCACAGGTCGAACGGCGGCATCGTCATCACCGCGTCCTCGTGCAGCAGTGCCGTCAGCGCCGTCATGTCGTACCCCTCGAAGGCCGCCACATAGCGCTCCAGGAGTTTTTGCTGCTCCTCGTCGAGGGGGTCGGAGACGGCGGCGTCGGCGTCCTCCCCGCCCCGCTCCGCAAGCGTCGTGCGGGCCCGCTGCAGCGCGCTGTTGACCGAGGCGACCGAAGTGTCGAGCAGCTCGGCGACCTCGCTCGCCTTCCAGGCCAGGACCTCGCGCAGGATGAGCACCGCGCGCTGCTTGGACGGCAGTTGCTGCAGAGCGGCCATGAACGCGAGGCGCACCGACTCCTTCGCCACCGCTGCCTCCGCCGGGTCGCTGACCGTCGGAAGCACGCGGGCGTCCGGCATCGGCTCCAGCCAGGTGTTGTCCGGGCGCGGGGACAAGGCCGCCTGGGCGAGCGGCGTCGGGTCGGTGAGGTCCACCGGGCGGGCGCGCTTGTTGCCCGCGCTCAGCATGTCCAGGCAGACGTTCGTCGCGATCCGGTACAGCCACGAGCGGAGGGAGGAGCGTCCTTCGAACTTCTCGTAGCTGCGCCATGCGCGGACCATCGTGTCCTGCACCGCGTCCTCCGCCTCGAAGGAGGAACCGAGCATGCGATAGCAGTATCCGGTCAGCTCGACCCGGTGCTTCTCCAGCCGGACGTCGAGATCGTCCACCGTCGCCGTGCCGTCACCCATGGTCCACCCACCCCTGTGGCCGTTCCCGTCGCGCGCCTTTGCGCACCAGCACTTCGGAAGCTACCGCAGCCCACTGACAACGGTCCCCGGACCGCACAAAAGCCCAGCTCATACCAGTTGCCTCACGGACATGAGCAGATGCTGGTGGGCCGCCTCCGAGGTGCCGACCACAGCCGGGCCGTCGGCCGCAAGGCCGGTCAGCAGCGCCCGCTGACCCGTCCCCAGCAGTTCCATCCGCAGGCGCGGCGATTCGAAGGAGTTCAGCGCGTCCAGCAGATACGCCGGGTTGAAGGCCACGGACACCTCGTCCGCACCGCTCAGTGCGGCCGGCAGCCGTTGCGCGGCGACGTCGTCCCCGTATCCGGCCTCCAGCAGCACGGATCCGTCGGCCGCGAAGTCCAACCGCACCGGACTGTTCGCCTCCGCCACCACCGCGACCCGTCGCACCGCCTCCGCCAGTGTCCCGCGCTCCACCTCGGCGACCGCGGCTCCCGTCACGTCGAACAGCGACCCGTACCGCGGCAGCCGGCCCTCCAGCAGCCGCACCGCCACCCGCATGCCGCCACCCTCGAAACCGATCAGGCCCCCGTCGGGCGCCAGTCTCATGTGCACCTGACCTGAGCGGGCCAGCGACCGCGTGACGTCGAGCAGCCGACGCGCGGGCAGCAGGGCGTCGATCGAGCCGTCGGCCGTCGCGGCTCCCGGCTTCCACCCCAGCCGTCGTACGGCGTACCGATAGCGGTCCGACGCGGCGAGCGTCATGGTGTCGCCGTCGAGATGCAGCTGTACGCCGGTGAGCACGGGAAGGGTGTCGTCGCGGCCCGCGGCCACGGCGACCTGGCCGACGGCGGTCGCGAACGCGGCGGCGTCCACGCTCCCGTACGGCTCCGGCGGCACCGGCAGGGCCGGGTACTCCTCCCGCGGCAGCGTCGACAGCCCGAAACGCGTACCGCCTGCCTCCACCGTGAACCGCGTTCCCTCCAGCCCGCAGCTCACCGGACCGTCCGGCAGTACCCGGCAGATGTCCAGCAGCCTGCGCCCGAGGACGAGTACCTGCCCGTCCGTCGCCGTCTCCGCCTCGGTCTCGATGCGCGCCGCCGTCTCGAAGTCGAACCCCGAGACGCGCAGCCGTCCCGCCGTCGCCTCCAGAAGCAGTCCGCCCAGCACCGGCACCGGCGTCCGCGCGGGCAGCACACGGGCCGCCCACCCCACGGCCTCGGCGAAGCGCCCGCGGTCGACCCGGAACTCCATCAACAAACCCCCTGCTCGGCCCGGTTGCCCCGCAGACGCTATACGCGACCACTGACAACCGGCCCTGAGCAGGGGGTACGCAACGAGGCCGGGCTCTGCCGAGCGGGGCTCAGTGCGCGGGCACCGGCTCTCGCCGCGCGGCGACCCGCGCCGCCCGCGACCCGAACACCGTGATCGTCACGACTCCGAGCACCGCCAGCGCGCCCATGCCCACCGTCCCGGCCCAGCCGCCCGAGTGGAAGGCCACAGCGCCGAGGGTGCTGCCCGTGCTGGAGCCGATGTAGTACGCCGACTGGTAGAGGGCGGAGGCCTGGGCGCGGCCCTGCTTCGCCGTGTGGCTGACCGCCGACGACGCCACCGCGTGGCCCGCGAAGAAGCCCGCCGTGATCAGGACCAGGCCCAGCAGGACCAGTGGAAGGGAGGACGACAGGGACAGGAGCAGACCCGTCGTCGTGGTGCCGGCGGCCAGGTACAGCGCACCGCGGCGGCCCAGGCGGCCCACCAGTCGGCCGGCCGTGGACGCAGACACGGTACCCACCAGGTACACCAGGAAGATCGAGCCGATGATGCCCTGCGGCAGCCCGAACGGCTCCTCCGTCAGGCGGAAGCCGATCACCGTGTAGACGCCGCCGAACACCGTCATGAACAGCGCGCCGATCGCGTACAGCCTCCGCAGCAGCGGGTTGGCGAGGTGGTCGCGGACGGTGCGGGCCAGGACGCGCGGGCGCAGCGAGCCCGGCCTGAAGTGCTTGGGCGCCGGGAGCAGAAGGCGGAAGGCCACCGCGCAGGCCACCGCGATCACGCCGATGGTGCCGACGGAGACCCGCCAGCCCCACTCCTGCGCGACCCAGCCGGTGATGACCCGGCCGCTCATCCCGCCGACGCTGTTGCCGGCCACGAACAGGCCGATCGCGGTGATCAGTGCCTTCGGGGTGACCTCCTCGGCCAGGTACGCGGTCGCCGACGCCGGCAGCCCCGCCAGCGCCGCGCCCTGGATCGCCCGCAGGGCGATGAGCGCGCCCAGCGACGGGGCGAAGGGGACCAGCAGACCGACCGTCACCGCGACCGCGAGCGACGCCGTCATCAACGTACGCCGTCCGAACCGCTCGGAGAGTGCGCTCATGGGGAGGACGAACAGCGCCAGTCCGCCCGTCGCGGCCGACACCGTCCAGCTCGCCGCGCTCGCCGTCACCCCGAAGTCGGCGGAGACGAGCGGCAGCAGGGCCTGCGTGGAGTAGAGGAGGGCGAAGGTCGCCACCCCGGCCAGGAAGAGGGCGAGGCTCATCCGTCGGTAGCCAAGGCCACCCGGGGTCATCCGGGAGTCGACGGCGGGAACGGTGGAGGCATCGGCGCCCACGGTGGTGGACGCCCCGGTATCGGCAGCAGGCATACTTCGAACGTACGGACCTCGCGCCTCATCCGTCCAATGCACAGAAACCCCATAATCGTTCCCATGGTGCATCAGCAGAGGTCAGCCAGAGGCCTGTCATCGTCCGGTGACACAAGTGACGCAGAAGACATCGTCACGCTGCTCGCGCCGCGCCTGGCGTACTTCGCGGGCGTGGCCCGTACCGAACACGTCACGCGTGCCGCGCAGGAGATGCAGGTCCCGCAGTCCACCCTGTCTCGCGCGCTCGTTCGACTCGAACAGGACCTGGGCGTCGAACTGTTCGCCCGTCGTGGCCGAACGGTCTCGCTCACCCCGGCGGGCCGTACGTTCCTCGTCTCCGTCGAGCGCGCCCTCGCGGAGATCGAGCGGGCCGCCGAGGAGGTGCGCGCGGACGCCGACCCGGCCACCGGCAAGGTCGCCTTCGGCTTTCTGCACACGATGGGCGCCGAGACCGTGCCCGGTCTGATCCACGCGTTCCGCGCCGACCATCCGCGCGTCCGCTTCAGCCTCGTCCAGAACTACGGCGAGGCGATGCTCGAGAAACTGCGGGCGGGGGAGCTGGACCTGTGTCTGACCTCCCCGGTACCCGACGCTCCCGATCTGGTGGCCCGCCGTCTCGACGAGCAGAAGCTGCGGCTCGTCGTCCCCGCCGACCACCGGCTCGCGGGCCGAAGGCGCATCCGTCTCGCCGAGGCCGCCGACGAGACCTTCGTGACCCTCGAAGCCGGCTACGGGCTGCGCCGTATGACCGACGACCTGTGCCGGGAGGCGGGGTTCACGCCGAGGGTGGCCTTCGAGGGCGAGGAGGCGGAGACCCTGCGGGGCTTGGTCGCCGCGGGGCTCGGCGTCGCGCTGCTGCCGCCGCCCGCGGTGCCTCGCCCCGGGGTCGTCGAGTTGACGGTCACCGCGCCGCGGGCGGTGCGGGAGATCGGCGTCGCATGGCTGGAGGGGCACGTCGACACGCCGCCGGTCGCTGCCTTCAAGAGGTTCCTGCTGTCGAGGAGGGGGCTGCTGCTGCCCGAGTGAGGCGCGGGCCGTCCCGTGCCCCGTGCGGGGCGCGGGACGCTCACTTCCGCCACTTCCGCAACGACCGCCCGAAACCCGCCGCCAGCGGCATCCGCAACCCCAGTGGCGGCGGGGCCGCGAGCGCGTCCTGCACCGGGCGGGAGAAAGCCCGTCCGAACAGTGTGCCCATCACGAAGTCCTCGGCGAGCGCGTGTACTTCGGACCGGTACTGGTGTAACGCGTGTCCGTCGGAGTGCACCTCGAAGCGGCAGACCTCACGGTTCGCCTTCTTCGCCCGCGACGCCAGCCGGAAGGACAGCTCCGGGTCCGTGCGCTCGTCGTTCGTGCCGTGCACGATGAGGACCTGCCGCCCGGCGAGCTGCTTCACCGGTTCGGGGGACGCCGCCATGTCCTCCTCGGGCAGGCAAGGGGCCAGTGCCAGAACGGAGTTGACGGCCGTGTGCCCGGCCGAGCGCAGCGCCGCCCGGCCTCCCATGCCCACGCCGGCGAGGCAGACCGGCACGTCTCCGTAGCGCCGTACGACCTCGTCGGCGGCCCAGGTGGCGTCCTGCGCCAGATGTGCCTCGCTGCCGTTCCAGCCCCGGAAGCGGTAGTGCACCACGTGGGTGACCAGGCCTTCGCCGTGGCCCGCCCGCGCCAGTCGGCGGCCGAGGGCGCGCACGGAGCCGGCGGCCATCAGGGGGGACGGTCTTCGCGCGGAGACCTCGTCGCCGTCCGGGAGCAGCAGCACCGCGCCGCTCACCGCCGTCGGCTCCGGGCCGAGTGCCCTCCCCAGCCGGGCCCTGCGAACCGGCGTCGCTTGGTGTGCCATGACAGAACAGTGTCAGAAGCGACGGTGTACGAAACCCGTCCTGCCGGTCACCTTTGGGTATCGACGTTTCGTCGTACGGCGAACTCTACGCGCGTAGGCGTTATGGTGCGGAAATGACCAGCCAGCACCAGAACACCCCGAGCCGGGACCAGGTCCGCCGGGCGCCCAAGGTCCTGCTGCACGATCACCTCGACGGTGGCCTGCGTCCCGGCACCATCGTCGAACTCGCCCGCGACACCGGCTACGCCCATCTCCCCGAGACCGACCCGGACAAGCTGGGCGTCTGGTTCCGCGAGGCCGCCGACTCCGGTTCCCTGGAGCGGTACCTGGAGACCTTCTCCCACACCGTCGGCGTGATGCAGACCCGCGAGGCGCTCGTGCGCGTGGCCGCCGAGTGCGCCGAGGACCTCGCCGAGGACGGGGTGGTCTACGCCGAGGTGCGCTACGCGCCCGAGCAGCACCTGGAGGGCGGGCTCACCCTCGAGCAGGTCGTCGAGGCCGTCAACGAGGGTTTCCGGCAGGGCGAGCGACGGGCCAGGGCGAACGGCCACCGCATCCGGGTCGGCGCCCTGCTGACCGCCATGCGGCACGCGGCCCGCGCCCTGGAGATCGCCGAACTGGCCAACCGCTACCGGGACCTCGGGGTCGTCGGCTTCGACATCGCCGGCGCCGAGGCCGGTTACCCGCCCACCCGGCACCTCGATGCCTTCGAGTACCTCAAGCGCGAGAACAACCACTTCACCATCCACGCCGGCGAGGCCTTCGGGCTGCCGTCCATCTGGCAGGCACTGCAGTGGTGCGGCGCCGACCGGCTCGGGCACGGGGTGCGCATCATCGACGACATCCAGGTCCTCGACGACGGCTCGGTGAAGCTCGGGCGCCTCGCCTCGTACGTACGCGACAAGCGCATCCCGCTCGAGCTCTGCCCCAGCTCGAACCTGCAGACCGGGGCCGCCGACTCGTACGCCGACCACCCCATCGGGCTGCTGCGGCGGCTGCACTTCCGTGCCACCGTGAACACGGACAACCGCCTGATGTCGGGGACGAGCATGAGCCGGGAATTCGACCATCTGATCGAGGCATTCGGTTATACGCTCGATGATCTCCAGTGGTTCTCGGTCAATGCTATGAAGTCAGCATTCATTCCTTTCGATGAACGACTGGCGATGATCAATGACGTCATCAAGCCCGGCTATGCCGAGTTGAAGTCCGAATGGCTGTTCCAGCAGACCGCCTCCACCAGCGGTTCCGTGGCGTCCGAGGGCTGACGGGCTTGTCTTCGAAGCGGCCGGGAGGCGATTTCCCGGCCGCTTTCGTATGTTTGCGGACCCCCCTGGCGCGTGTTTACGGTTTTGGACCGCTCACATCCCCGTCATCGGACCCAAGGACGCGTTCATCATGAAGCAGTCTGCTGCCAAGACCCTCGGTGTCGCCGCTCTCGGTGCCGCCTTCGCCGCCGCGGGCGCGGGTGTCGCGAGCGCCGCCCCGGCCGCCCCGGCCGCCCCGGCCGTGCCGGACGTCGCCGGACTGGACACCGTCACCCAGGCGCTGCCGGTGGGCAACATCAGCGGGGTGGTGCCCGGAACGAGCGAGGCGCTCGGCCAGGGGCAGAACGCGCTCGGCCAAGCGGTGGCCGCCGCCCAGCCGGTCGCCCACAAGGTCGTCGCCGACGGGCCGGCCGCTCCGGTCGCCGGGCTGCTCGGCGGACTGCCGGTCAAGGGACTGCCGACGCACGGCCTGCCGGTGAACGGGATCCCGCTGGGCTGAAGTCTCTCGCCCTTGCGCGCCCCCCTTGCACGCCGATGGGGCGCCCCGAACCGGGGCGCCCCATCGGTGCGTTGGCGTACGCCCTCGTGTCACCAGGCCGCGCCGGCTGTCTTCTCCTCGGAGGGGAACAGGATCCAGAGCGCTATGTAGAGCAGGAACTGGGGGCCGGGGAGCAGACACGACAGCACGAATATCACGCGCATCGTGGTCGCGGAGGTGCCGAAGCGCCGTGCCAGCGCTGCGCACACTCCGCCGATCATCCGTCCGTTGGTGGGGCGGGCAAGGGCGGTCATGGTGGCTCCTTCGCGAACCGTAGCCGTGCATCCGGTCCCGGCGGCTGCCGGGACGTCCGGTCGGCGTCGAAGTCGTCGACGATGTCGGTGTTCCCGACGGTGTGATGTCCTCGGCGCTTTCGACGTTTTCCACGCTACGGGGACGAAGCGGGCGAAGCGTCGCTCTACGGAGCTATTCCGACCCTGGGAATCGTCCGGGTCCGACCCTGAGACGGCTCCTCCCGCGGGAGGGCGGCCCGGCGCCGGCACTCGGCCCGGCGGCGGAGCCGGTACCGCGCAGCGGGCACGACCAGGAGGTGGGCCAGCGCCACCCCGGTCGTGTTGAGCAGGATCGCGTCGATGTCCGCGACCTGACCGGGCACCCCGGTCTGCAGCAGCTCGATGACCAGCGAGATCAGGGTGCCCGCGGCGACCGTACGGGCCAGCGAGGCGAGCGGCGAGACGTCGAGCCTGCCGCCCGCCATGGGCAGCAGCACCCCGAGCGGTGCGAGCAGCGCGAGCCCCTGGCCGATGCGTCGGGCGGCCTCCGGCCAGCCCAGCGCGAGATCGGCTCTGATACCGGCGAGCGGATGGAGATTGGCGGGACTCACCCAGGGCACGTCCAGCGGCCGCAGCGTGATCCAGGCGACGAGCGCGAGGTGTGCGACAAGGAGGACACCCCCTGCCACACGGACGCGGACCGCGGCGCTGCCGCCGATTGAGCCTTGACGCTGCACGCCCCCCTAGACGCGGGGTGCGGCACGATCGGTTCCGCCCCGCCCTGGGGCGAATGACGGGTGCCACACACGTACGCGCGCCGACCGAGGCGCCGGGCGGCCGGTCCGGAGCCGGTTCAGGGCCCGCTGACCTCGCTGGACGGCGGCTCCTCGCTGCCCGGGCGGGTACGCACCTCGGTCGTGCACTCGTAGCGGCGCGGCAGCCGGTCGTCCGAGCCGCCGAGCACGACCGTCCCGTCGTCGGCGGCCGTCGCCTCCGAGGTGGCGAACGTGCAGACGATCTGCGCGAGGGCGTAGGAGGTGAGGTCCTGTACGCGGGTGCTCAGCCGGAACGTGCCCTCCGGGTCCTTGCCGCGCGGCCCACTCACCCTGGTGCCGCCGGTCACGTTCGTCGTGTAGCCGGCCTGCTTCTCCGCGGACGACGGCTTCGCGGCGAGCTCGTCCAGCAGCCCCTGTGCCACCAGCACCCGGCGCTCCGCCTCGGCCGTGCCGTCCGGTATGCGCACGGAACGGTCCACCGGCACCAGTTGCCCGGCGCACAGCAGGAAGACCTGGACGGGTATGCCGCGGGCCGCCTGCGTGGACAGGTCCGCGCCGGACAGTGCGCAGGGCACCCGGGACGGCGCGGGGCCGAAGTCCGTCGGCACCTGGGTCGAGCGGAGGCCACAGCCGGCCAGCAGCGTGGCCAGCAGCGGAACGGCGAGCCAGGAGCGACCGCCACGTATTCTCATCGGGCGTTCCCCTCCGTGCTCTTCCCGTTCCGCTTCTCCTCCTCGATCAGCGGCGACGCGTCGCGCGGCAGGCGCAGCGTGAACACCGCCCCGCCCTTGGGGGAGTTGGCGGCCGTGATCTCGCCGCCGTGGATGTGGGCGTTCTCCAGCGCGATGGACAGCCCGAGACCGCTGCCCTCGGAGCGCGGGCGCGAGGCGCTCGCCTTGTAGAAGCGGTCGAAGACGTGCGGCAGGACCTCCTCGGGGATGCCGGGACCGTGGTCGCGTACCTCGATGACGAGCTCTTCGTCCTCCTCGCGCACCGAGACGCGCACCGGCGAACCGCCGTGCTTGAGCGCGTTGCCGATCAGGTTCGCCAGGATGACGTCGAGGCGGCGCGGATCGAGGCGGGCCATCATGCCGCGCTCGGCATCCAGCTCGACGGCGTCCAGCCAGGCGCGGGCGTCGATGCACGCCGTGATCTGGTCGGCGATGTCCACGTTGTCCAGGACCAGCCGGGCCGTGCCCGCGTCGAAGCGGGTGACCTCCATCAGGTTCTCGACCAGGTCGTTCAGCCGCCGGGTCTCGCTGACCACGAGCCGTACGGCCGGCTCGATCATCGGGTCGAGGCCGCCCGTCTCCGCGTCCAGCTCCTCCTCGAGTACCTCGGTGACGGCCGTGATCGCGGTGAGGGGGGTTCGCAGTTCGTGGGACATGTCGGCGACGAAGCGGCGGGAGGCCTCCTCGCGCGCGCTCATGTCCGCGACCTTCTTCTCCAGGGACTCGGCGGCGCTGTTGAACGTCCGGGACAGCTCGGCCAGTTCGTCGGTGCCGGACACGCGCAGCCGGGTGTCCAGCTTGCCCTCACCGAGGCGCCGGGCCGCGATACCGAGGCGCTGCACCGGCTTCAGCACGGTCGTGGCGGCGGCCTGCGCGAGCAGCGCGGAGCCGATGAGCGCGAGTCCGGTGGCGATGCCGAGCGACCAGGCGAGGGAGTTGAGGTCCTTGGCCTCCGGCTCCAGGGACTTGAGCATGTAGCCGGTCGGGCCGCCGCCGATCACCTTGGCGCCGCCCACCAGGTACGGCTTGCCGCCCTCGACGATCCGCTGCCAGTACAGGTGGTAGGCGTATTTGTTGTTCGAGGACACGTCCTGCTGCTTGTCGACGGCCTTCTGCAGCGACTTCGGCACGTCCTCCAGCGTGAAGGTGTCCAGGTCGGAGTTGCCGACCACGGTCCTGCCCCGGTCGTCCGTCGCGACCAGGAGCACGCTGAAGCGCTGACTGCTGTTCGCCATCTGCCCGGCGGTGTGCTGCAGCTCGTCCTGCGTCGGGTGCACCGGCAGCGAACTCGCCCGGTTCTGCAGCTCCTGCTGGAAGTCGCGCAGCACCGCGTCCTGGGTGCGCGTGAGGACGGCCTCGCGGTTGAGCCAGTACGCGATGCCGGACGCCGACACGGCGGCGGTCAGCGCGACCAGCCCGAAGACCACGACCAGGCGCAGCCTGAGGCTCGTGAAGCGGAGTCGTGACAGTCCGGATCTGCGTGCCGCGGCCCAGCCGCGGAGTCCGCCGTGCGGATCGGTCACTGAGGGGCGTCCAGCCGGTATCCGACCCCACGGACCGTACGGATCAGTGTGGGGGACGAGGGGACGTCCTCGACCTTGGCGCGCAGCCGCTGCACGCACGCGTCGACGAGCCGCGAGTCGCCCAGGTAGTCGTGCTCCCACACGAGCCGCAGCAGTTGCTGCCGGGACAGCGCCTGTCCGGGCCGGCGGCTCAGCTCCAGGAGCAGCCGCAGCTCGGTCGGGGTGAGCTGCAGGTCCTCGCCGTTCTTGGTGACCGTCATCGCCGCCCGGTCGATGACGACGTTGCCGAACGTCGCCGAGTCGCTTGCCTCGCGCTCGCCGCGTCGCAGCACGGCCCGGATCCGGGCGTCGAGCACCCGCCCCTGCACGGGCTTGACGACGTAGTCGTCGGCTCCGGACTCAAGGCCGACCACGACGTCGATGTCGTCGCTGCGCGCGGTCAGCAGGATGATCGGCAGCTGGTCGGTGCGCCGGATGCGACGGCACACCTCGAATCCGTCGATGCCGGGCAGCATCACGTCCAGCACGATCAGGTCCGGCCGCTGTTCGCGCAGCAGTTTGAGACCGTCCTCGCCGGTGGCAGCGGTGGCCACACGGTGTCCCTGGCGCGTCAAAGAGAGCTCCAGGGCCGTTCGGATGGCGTCGTCGTCCTCGATCAGCAACAGGGAAGGCACAGGGGCCATTCTGGCCCATGGCGAGGCCGTCTTTCGACTCCCCTCACACTTCGTTCGGGGGCACCCCGGGCGGTCCCGCTCCTCTCGTCCGTACGAGGCGTCGACTTCGGGTACGCATGCGTAGCCGTACGACTCTTCTCTGTGACCGGGCTGTGGCGCGGTTGCGGACCACCCCTGTGACAGGTCTGTGACAGTCGGCGGACACGGCCATGAAGTGGCCCGGGCAATCTTTTCGGCACAGGCAAGGAAGCGAGCCGAAGTCCGGAAGTCCACGACGGGGGGCGCGAGATGAACACGCTGCACGGCACCAGCACCAGCGCAGTGGTCACGCGGCTCCACGACGTGGCCCGGGGTTCCGAGAAGTCCGGTGGTGGAGGGCGGGGGTGCGCTCGCGGCACCGGGCGTCAGCACACCGCGCCGTACATGGCGGTGGTCGACGCTCGCACGGGGGAGGCTCACGGGGGAGCCGCGTACGGGGAGGCACCGGGGGAGCGTCGTTCGGCGACGGAGGCGGAGTTCACCGCCTACGTCGAGGAGCGCCGCGCCTCCCTGTACGCCACCGCCTACCACCTGACCGGTGACCGCTTCGAGGCCGAGGACCTGCTGCAGAGCGCGCTGTTCTCGACGTACAAGGCGTGGGACCGGATCAGCGACAAGGCCGCTGTGGGGGGCTATCTGCGGCGGACGATGACCAACCTGCACATCAGCGCGTGGCGCCGCCGCAAGCTGAACGAGTACCCGACCGAGGAACTGCCGGAGACCGCCGGCGACACGGACGCGATGCGCGGCACGGAACTGCGCGCCGTCCTGTGGCAGGCGCTCGCCCGGCTGCCGGAACTCCAGCGCACCATGCTGGTCCTGCGCTACTACGAGGGCCGCACGGACCCGGAGATCGCGGAGATCCTCGGCATCAGCGTCGGCACGGTGAAGTCCAGCATCTGGCGGTCGCTCCGCCGGCTGCGCGAGGACGAGGTCCTCAGCTTCGGCCGTGACGAGGAGGAGTCCTTCGGCGAACTCGTCGCCTGAGGACCGGGGGCTCGGGGGAGCCCCGCCCAGGGGGAAGCACGGGGGAGCAGTACCGGGGGATCACGGGGGAACCAACGGGGTCACGGGGGAGCACGGGGGAGCACAAGAGAGCGGGACTGGAGGGCCGGGGGGTCCGTCCAGTCCCGTTTTCGTTGTACCGGGGCTACGCCGCCGTACTCACCGAGGCGCGTCGGCCCGCCGCCGCCAGCCGGCCCAGTGCCTCGTCCCGGTCGCAGGCGTACGCGCCGAGGGCTGTCTGGCGGGCGACGATGGACCGCTCCGCGCGCATCAGCCGCCAGCCGCGGCGCAGCAGGAACGGGACCGACTTGCGACCCTCCTTGAGGTCGCGCACGAAGCGGCGGCGGAACGTGGCGAAGGGGCCGCGGGTCAGGCACAGCGCGTCGGCCAGGACGCCGAGTTCGCCGCAGCGCTCCACGATCTCGGCGGCGAAGACGCCCTCCGCGACGAACACCGGCGTACGGTCGATGTGCAGCGTCTCCTCGCCGGTGCGCGCGCTCAGCGCGATGTCGTACACCGGTACCGTCGTACGGCCCGTGGCGCACAGTTCGGCGATGGCCGTGACCGCGGTGTCGGCGTCCCACGACCGCGGATGGTCCCAGTCGATGTCCGAACTCCCCTCCACCAGCGGAAGCGTGGGGTCGCCGCCCTCCTTGTAGAAGTCGTCGAGCCGCAGCACGGGCAGACCGGAGAGGGCGGCGACAAGGGACTTGCCGGAGCCGGAGGGGCCGCAGAGCAGCACGACGCGGGCGGGGGCCGGGGGATGGAGACTCACGAGACACCAGTCTGACGCATCGCCTGCACCGCGCCGACCCCGTGGGTCGACGTTGGAGCGCACATCACACCTCAACTACCCTACGTGTCGACAGGATTACCTTGCGAAGTGAGAAGGTGGCAGCACCATGGCACGACACGCGTCCCCCAAGACCCCCACCGCTCGGCGGACCTTCGTCGCCCTCGCGACCGCGGGCGCCGCACTGGGGGCGGGCGCGGCCACGGCGTCGGCGGACACGGGCCCGGTCCTCGACGTGATGCGCACCCGGCCCGCGTCGCTCGGTCATGCCGACCCGCAGGCGGCGCTGCCGGCGCTGACGGGGACCGTGGGCTACGTCACCGGTCCGCTCGCGGGGCTCAAGCCCAACCCGCTGGCGGGCACGGGCGTCGACCCGCTCGACAACGGAGTCGGCACGCAGCTCGCCGACTTCAAGCCGTTGTCCACACAGGCACTGACCCGGCCGGTGGCTCAGGCGCAGTCGCTGGGCAGTGTGCCGCTGGTCGGGCAGGTGCTCGGGGCGGTGCACTGAGCGTCCACGCGACGGGCGGCCGGAACGACGGAGAGCCGCGTTTCCCCGGGACGGCGGGGAAGCGCGGCTCTCCGGTTCTCGGGCGTCAGTACGACGAGCCGGACGCGCCCAGCGACCCCGTCGGGTGCCAGACCGTCTTCGTCTCCAGGAAGGCCGTCAGACGCTCGGTACCCGGCTTCCCGAAGTAATCCACAGGCTGTGGACGAAGAACGCGCTTCAGGTTGTCCGCCGCCGAGATCTCCAGTTCCTTCGCCAGAACGTCGTCGGCGCCCGCGAGGTCGATCGCGTTGACGTCCTGGTGGGCGGCCAGCGGGGCAGCGATCTCCGCCGTCCGGCCGGAGAGGACGTTGACGACTCCTCCCGGGAGGTCGGAGGTGGCCAGGACCTCGCCGAGGGAGAGAGCCGGGAGAGGGGACTTCTCGCTCGCGATCACGACCGCCGTGTTGCCGGTCGCGATCACCGGGGCGATCACCGAGACCAGGCCCAGGAAGGACGACTCCTGCGGGGCGAGGACCGCGACCACGCCGGTCGGCTCGGGGGAGGAGAGGTTGAAGAACGGGCCCGCCACCGGGTTGCCGCCGCCGACCACCTGGGCGATCTTGTCGGTCCAGCCCGCGTACCAGACCCAGCGGTCGATCGCCGCGTCGACGACCGCCGCCGCCTTCGCCCTCGACAGGCCCTCGGCGTCGGCGACCTCCCGTACGAACTGCTCCTTGCGGCCCTCCAGCATCTCGGCGACGCGGTAGAGGATCTGGCCGCGGTTGTACGCCGTCGCACCAGACCAGGCGCCGAACGCCTTGCGTGCGGCGACCACGGCGTCACGGGCGTCCTTGCGGGAGGACTGCGGTGCGTTCGCCAGCCAGTTGCCCTTGGAGTCGCTCACCTCGTACACCCGGCCGCTCTCGGAACGCGGGAACTTCCCGCCGACGTACAGCTTGTAGGTCTTGAAGACCGACAGTCGCTCGATCTTTTCCGTCATCGCCGTCTTCTCGGACTTATCGGACATCGAGGTACGCCTCCAGGCCGTGGCGGCCGCCCTCGCGGCCGAAGCCCGACTCCTTGTAGCCGCCGAAAGGCGAGGTCGGGTCGAACTTGTTGAACGTGTTGGACCAGACGACACCGGCGCGCAGCTTGTTCGCGACGGCCAGGATCCGGGAGCCCTTCTCCGTCCAGATGCCGGCGGACAGGCCGTACGGGGTGTTGTTCGCCTTGGCCACGGCCTCTTCGGGCGTGCGGAAGGTCAGCACGGACAGCACCGGGCCGAAGATCTCGTCGCGGGCGATCGTGTGCGCCTGGGTGACGTTCGTGAAGAGCGTCGGGGCGAACCAGTAACCGGACGTCGGGAGTTCGCAGGCCGGCGACCAGCGCTCGGCGCCCTCCGCCTCGCCCTGCTCGGCGAGCGCGGTGATCCGGGCCAGCTGCTCGGCGGAGTTGATCGCGCCGATGTCGGTGTTCTTGTCGAGCGGGTCGCCGAGGCGGAGCGTGGAGAGCCTCCGCTTGAGGGACTCCAGCAGCTCGTCCTGGATCGACTCCTGCACCAGGAGACGGGAGCCCGCGCAGCAGACCTGGCCCTGGTTGAAGAAGATGCCGTTCACGATGCCCTCGACGGCCTGATCGATCGGGGCGTCGTCGAAGACGATGTTGGCGCCCTTGCCGCCCAGTTCGAGGGTGAGCTTCTTCTGCGTGCCCGCGACCGTGCGCGCGATCTCCTTGCCGACCGCCGTGGAGCCCGTGAAGGCGACCTTGTTCACGTCCGGGTGCGCGACCAGCGCGGCGCCCGCCTCGCCGTACCCCGGAAGGATGTTGACGACGCCCTTGGGCAGACCCGCCTGGCGGCAGATGTCCGCGAAGAACAGGGCCGACAGGGGAGTGGTCTCCGCGGGCTTCAGGACGACCGTATTGCCGGTCGCCAGCGCTGGAGCGATCTTCCACGCCAGCATCAGCAATGGGAAGTTCCAGGGGATGACCTGGCCGGCGACGCCCAGCGGCTTCGGGTCCGGGCCGAAGCCGGCGTGCTCGAGCTTGTCGGCCCACCCGGCGTAGTAGAAGAAGTGCGCGGCGACCAGGGGCAGGTCGGCGTCGCGCGTCTCCTTGATCGGCTTGCCGTTGTCCAGCGTCTCCAGGACCGCCAGCTCGCGGCTGCGCTCCTGGATGATGCGGGCGATGCGGAACAGGTACTTGGCGCGTTCGGTGCCCGGCAGCGCGGACCACTTCGCGAAGGCCTTGCGGGCGGCCTTCACCGCGCGGTCGACGTCGGCCTCGCCGGCCTGGGCGACCTCCGAGAGGACCTCCTCGGTGGACGGGCTGATCGTCTTGAAGACCCTGCCGTCGGCCGCCTCCGTGAACTCGCCGTCGATGAACAGCCCGTAGGAGGGCGCGATGTCGACGATCGCGCGGGACTCGGGCGCGGGTGCGTATTCGAAAGCCATGGGGGATCAGTCCACCGTCACGTAGTCGGGACCGGAGTAGCGGCCGCTGGCCAGCTTCTGGCGCTGCATCAGCAAGTCGTTCAGAAGCGAGGAGGCGCCGAAGCGGAACCAGTGGTTGTCCAGCCAGTCCTCGCCGGCGGTCTCGTTGACCAGGACCAGGAACTTGACGGCGTCCTTGGAGGTGCGGATGCCGCCGGCCGGCTTCACGCCGACCTGGACACCGGTCTGCGCGCGGAAGTCGCGGACCGCCTCCAGCATGAGGAGGGTGTTCGCGGGCGTGGCGTTCACCGCCACCTTGCCGGTCGAGGTCTTGATGAAGTCGGCCCCGGCCAGCATGCCGAGCCAGCTCGCCCGCCGGATGTTGTCGTACGTCGACAGCTCACCGGTCTCGAAGATGACCTTCAGCCGGGCGCCCGCCCCGCAGGCCTCCTTCACGGCGACGATCTCGTCGTACACCTTCATGTACCTGCCCGCGAGGAACGCCCCGCGGTCGATGACCATGTCGATCTCGTCCGCGCCCGCCGCCACGGCCTCGCGCACGTCGGCGAGCTTCACCTCGAGCGCGGCACGGCCCGCCGGGAAGGCGGTGGCGACGGAGGCGACCTTCACTCCGGAGCCCGCGACGGCTTCCTTCGCGACGGCCACCATGTCGGGGTAGACGCAGACGGCCGCGGCCCGGGGGGTCGTACGGTCCGTCGGGTCGGGGTGGACCGCCTTGGCGCCGAGCGCCCGGACCTTGCCCGGGGTGTCCGCGCCTTCCAGCGTCGTCAGGTCGACCATCGAGATGGCAAGGTCGATGGCGTACGCCTTCGCGGTGGTCTTGATGGAACGGGTGCCGAGCGAGGCGGCGCGCGCCTCCAGGCCGACCGCGTCGACGCCATGCAGCCCGTGGAGGAAGCGGCGCAGCGTACTGTCGGACGCGGTGACGTCCGTAAGAGCGTGTGCTGGTGCAGAGGTGGGCATGGTCACCAGCCGAGCATATCTACGCGCGTAGCGGCTGTACAGCCCGGGGAGGTTCCGGATGCGGGCCGGATATGGGCACGCACCATGCGGGCTCCTGTTGTGCACCGGCTACGCGGCCTGAGGCGCCCGTCGTGCAGAATCGGGTTCATGACGACCCCGGATCACCAGCCGCCCGCGCCGGACCACTCGGGACCCGAGTCCCGGGACCGGATCTACCGGTCGCCCGCCGGCATCGCGGCCGGCGTGCTGCTGCTCGCCATCGTGCTCTGGCTCGGCATCGACGCGCTGGTCTCCGGGCACGGCCGCACACCCTGGCTGGCGCTCGCCGCACTGATTCTGGTCATCCCGCTCGTCACCGCCTTCACCCTGCGCCCGGCCGTGTACGCGAACGCGGAGCGGCTGCGCATCCGCAACCCCTTCCGGGTGATCGTGCTCCCGTGGGGCTCGGTCGCCACGCTCCGCTCCGGCTACTCGAACGAGGTCGTCGCCGCGTCCGGCACCAGCTACCAACTGTGGGCGATTCCGGTTTCGCTGCGGGCACGCAAGAGGGCGGCCCGGCAGACGGCGAAGCAGGGCGCCGGGGACCGCCGGGGCGGTGCGCTCGGCCGGCTGGTGGGCGGTGCGCCCGGCGGACGCGCCTCGGCTCCGGCCGTGGCTCCCCGGGCCCAGACGGACCAGATCATGGACGACCTGCGCGAACTTGCCGAGGCACACGAGAAGTCCGAGCGCGCCCAGGGGGAACCGACCGTCCGCTGGGCGTACGAGGTGATGGGCCCGGCGGCGGCCGGCGCGGTGCTGCTGGCGATCCTGCTGGCTGTCGGCTGATTCCGTAGGGGCGCTGGACGGCTGGTCCGTCGGGCTTGTCCGGGTGCCGGGCAGAGGCCCAGACTCTGCCCGGTTGCCTCCTGTCCGGGCGTGTCGGGGGCTTCCGCCGCCCCGCATTGCCCACGCGCCCAAGAGAGCCCGGCTTCTGGGCCCGGGGGCTGACCACCGTGCGGTCGCGTGCCTGACCACCGTGCGGTCGCCTGCCCCATGGGAGCGCTTCCGCCCCAGATGGCAACGTTGTCCAACAAGTGCAGCGAGCGTTTTCTCTTTGCCTTTCCCAGGGGTTACCTAGGGACCACTTTGGTGTGAAGCGTGTGCGGCAGACACTTTCCCCAGCTCGGGGAGCGCTGGCCGCATCAGGACGGTGGCGCCGCCGCGGTACGCCGACCGACAGCGCAAGGGCCCGCTTCCCCTCCGGGCAGGCGGTTCAGATCCCCGCGGCCGCCGCAAGGTCCTGCTTGATGCCGCCGAGCAGTTCCGCGGCCTTGGCCCGCGCGGCGTCGAGCTTCTCACGGGAGCCGACCGGCACGACGACCTCGAGGTAGCACTTGAGCTTGGGCTCGGTGCCGCTCGGCCGGACGATGACCCGCGCGCCGTCCAGCGTGTAGCGCAGACCGTCGGTGGGCGGGAGCTTGTCCGTGCCCTTGGTGAGGTCCTCGGACCCGGTGATCGGCAGGCCCGCCAGCTGCGTGGGGGGCTGCTCACGCAGGCGTCGCATCGCGTTCGCGATGACCGAGAGGTCCTCGACACGGACCGAGAGCTGGTCCGTGGCGTGCAGACCGTGTTCGACGGCGAGGTCGTCGAGGAGGTCCAGGAGTGTGCGGCCCTGTTCCTTCAGCTCGGAGGCGAGCTCGGTCACCAGCAGTGCGGCAGTGATGCCGTCCTTGTCCCGTACGCCGTCGGGGTCGACGCAGTAACCGAGCGCCTCCTCGTAGCCGTAGCGCAGCCCTTCGACGCGGGCGATCCACTTGAAGCCGGTGAGGGTCTCCTCGAACGGGAGCCCGGCCTTCTCGGCGATGCGGCCCAGCAGCGAGGAGGAGACGATCGACTCGGCGAAGGTGCCGGTGGCTTTGCGGCGGACCAGGTGCGTGCCGAGGAGCGCGCCCACCTCGTCGCCCCGGAGCATGCGCCAGTCCTCGCCGTCCTTGACGGCCACGGCACAGCGGTCGGCGTCGGGGTCGTTGGCGATGACGAGGTCGGGGTCCGTCTCGCGGGCCTTCGCGAAGGCGAGGTCCATGGCGCCCGGCTCTTCCGGGTTGGGGAAGGCGACGGTCGGGAAGTCCGGGTCGGGTTCGGCCTGTTCGGCGACGAGGGCCGGGGCGGGGAAGCCGGCGCGGGCGAATGCGGCGAGGAGGACGTCCTTGCCGACGCCGTGCATCGCCGTGTAGACGGTGCGGGCGGTCCGGGGGGAGCCTTCGGCGACGACCGCGTCCGTGCGGGCGAGATAGGCGTCGAGGACGCCGTCGTCGAGCGTGTCCCAGCCGTTGTCCGGGCGGGGGACCGCGGTGAGGCTGGTGATCGCGTCGATCTCGGCCGAGATCTCGGCGTCGGCGGGCGGCACGATCTGGGAGCCTCCCCCGGACCCCGTCCGGGGGTACCCCCAGCCGAGGTAGACCTTGTAGCCGTTGTCACGGGGAGGGTTGTGGCTGGCGGTGACCTCCACACCGGCGACCGCCCCGAGGTGCCTGATGGCGAACGCGAGCACCGGGGTGGGCAGGGGACGGGGGAGGAGGGCCGCGCGCAGGCCCGCGCCGGTCATCACGGCCGCGGTGTCCCGGGCGAAGTCGGCGGACTTGTGGCGGGCGTCGTAGCCGATGACCACGAGACCGTCGGCCCGGTTCTTGGACTTGAGGTACGCGGCGAGGCCGGCGGCGGCACGGATGACCACGGCGCGGTTCATGCGCATGGGTCCCGCGCCGAGTTCGCCGCGCAGACCGGCGGTGCCGAACTGGAGGGTGCCGCTGAAGCGCGCGGCGAGCTCTGCGTGGTCCTCGGCGTCGATGAGCTTGGCGAGTTCCTCACGGGTCTCCGCGTCGGGGTCCTCGGCCAGCCACGCCTTGGCCCGTGCGATGAGTTCGTCGTGCACGTCGGGTCAACCTCTCGTTGTGTGTTTGTGCGGGGCTCGCGTCACCTGTGGCGGGTCGGGAGGCCGGATCGGTAGGGATCCGTCCGCGACCCCGCTCCGAGCCGTCCGGTGCGGAGGGTGCCGGTGGCCGCGTGCGGCCGCTGCCCGCGACACCCCGTTGTCCCGTCCAGTGCAGCACCGGTCGGCGCGGTCGGCACCCTTCGCCATCCGGCCGGACTTGACACTCCCGGGCCCGGGCCGGGGCGCGACCGGTCCGCCGAGGGTCCGGGGCGCGGTGCCGGCCACCCGGCAGGCCGCGTCCTACAGCCGGTTCAGTACCTGGGCCAGCAGAGCACCCATGCGCGCGGCGCTGTCCCGGCCCGCCTGGAGGACCTCCTCGTGGTTCAGCGGCTCGCCCGTCATGCCCGCGGCCAGGTTCGTGACCAGGGAGATGCCCAGGACCTCGGCCCCCGCCTCCCGCGCGGCGATCGCCTCGAGAACCGTGGACATGCCCACCAGGTCCGCGCCGATGACGCGGGCCATGCGGATCTCCGCCGGGGTCTCGTAGTGCGGGCCGGTGAACTGTGCGTAGACGCCCTCCTCGAGGGAGGGGTCGATCTCCTTGCACAGGGTGCGCAGGCGCGGGGAGTACAGGTCCGTCAGGTCGACGAAGTTGGCGCCGACGATCGGGGAGGTCGCGGTCAGATTGATGTGGTCGCTGATCAGGACCGGCTGACCCGGACGCATGCTCTCGCGCAGGCCGCCGCAGCCGTTGGTCAGCACGACGGTCTTCGCGCCGGCGGCGACGGCCGTGCGGACACCGTGCGCGACGGCGGCGACGCCGCGGCCCTCGTAGTAGTGCGTACGGCCCAGGAACACCAGGGCGCGCTTTTCGCCGATCCGGTACGAGCGGATCTTGCCGCCGTGGCCCTCGACGGCCGGCGGCGGGAACCCGGGCAGCTCGGTGACGTGGAACTCGGCGTCGGCCTCGCCGAGGGCGTCGACGGCCGGAGCCCAGCCGGAGCCCATCACGAGGGCGACATCATGGGTCTCGGCACCCGTCAGCTCACGCAGCCGAGAGGCGGCGGCGTCGGCGGCGGCGTAGGGGTCGCCGTGGATGTCGTCCGGAAGAAGAGATGCGTTCACGCGCATGAGGGTAGCCGGTCCCGGCCTACGCGCGTAGATGACGGAGGCCACGGCAATGCGATCGTTGTCTTGTCGTTTTCGACGAGAGTGGTGCCCCTGGGGCCGGCCGGGGGTCAGCCCTCGTCCGGGATGAGGATGTCCTTGTCGTTGAAGACCTCGACGATGAAGATCAGCAGTCGGCCCCGGCTGACCGTGTACTCCACCAGGATGTTGCGGGTGACTCGGATCGTGCGGTCGTCCCCCGTGGAGCTTATGGGGCGGGACACCGGAAGAAAGGGGTCCCGGGCCAGAAGGGAGATGCCCTTGTCGAAGGCCGTGCGCTGCTCGTCGTCGAGCCGGTCACGGGCTGCGGCGGCCTGCTCGGTGTAATACACGTCGTACGTGCCGATGGGGGCCATGGCGCGCCCTCCCATTCGTGCGTCGGTCAGCCCGATTTTAGGGGCCGAGCCCCTCTAGCAAGGCCGCTTGCGCAGCTCCATCACATAATCGTGCGGCGCCCCGGCCGACTCGGCGGCGTCCGCGATCTCGCCCAGGTAGCGGGCCGACGGGAGGCCGCCCTCGTAGCTGTTGAGGACGTAGGTCCAGGCCGGCTCCTCGCCGTCCAGTGTGTGGACGCGGACGCGCAGCCGGCGGTAGACGTCGAGCCCCACGCTCTCCCAGCGGTCCATGGAGTCCTCGTCCATCGGGGCGATGTCGTACAGCGCGACGAAAACCTGCGAGAACGGGTCCTCGACGATCGTCGCGAGGGCGCCCTCCCACCCCATGTGCTCGCCGCCGAAGGTCAGCCGCCAGCCGTTGAGCCAGCCGGTCGCGCGCAGCGGCGAATGCGGTGCGCGGCGGGTCATCAGCCGCGCGTCGAGGTTGCCGGCGTACGCGGCGTAGAGCGACATGGATCGAGGGTACGTCAGCACTCCGTCCGCCTCTCGTGTAACAGAAGCACCACCGCTCGGCCCCCGGGGGAAGCGCCACCTTGAGCGTGCGGGACAATGGGGTACGTGACTCGGATCGTGATCATCGGTGGCGGACCCGGCGGATATGAAGCGGCGCTGGTGGCCGCGCAGCTCGGCGCGGAGGTGACCGTCGTCGACTGCGACGGTCTGGGTGGTGCGTCGGTGCTCACCGACTGCGTGCCGTCGAAGACGCTCATCGCGACGGCCGAGGTGATGACCACCTTCGATTCCTCGTACGAAGAGCTCGGCATCATCGTCGCCGACGACACCCCTCCCCTGGAGCGGTCCGCCCGCGTCGTGGGTGTCGATCTCGGGAAGGTCAACCGACGGGTGAAGCGGCTCGCGCTCGCCCAGTCGCACGACATCACCGCGTCGGTCACGCGCGCCGGCGCCCGGGTCGTGCGCGGACGCGGCCGGCTGGAGGGCATGCAGGCCCTGGACGGGTCGCGCAAGGTCGTCGTGCGGGCCGCGGACGGCACCGAGGAGACCCTCACCGCCGACGCCGTGCTCATCGCCACCGGCGGTCACCCGCGCGAGCTGCCCGACGCCCAGCCCGACGGCGAGCGGATCCTCAACTGGACCCAGGTCTACGACCTCGACGAGCTGCCCGAGGAGCTCATCGTCGTCGGGTCCGGTGTCACCGGTGCCGAGTTCGCCGGCGCCTACCAGGCCCTCGGGTCCAAGGTCACCCTCGTCTCCTCGCGCGATCGGGTGCTGCCCGGCGAGGACCCGGACGCCGCCGCCGTCCTCGAGGACGTCTTCCGCCGCCGTGGCATGAACGTCATGGCCCGCTCGCGCGCGCAGTCCGCCAAGCGCGTCGGCGACCGGGTCGAGGTCACCCTCGCCGACGGGCGCGTGATCACCGGTTCGCACTGCCTCATGGCCGTCGGCGCCATCCCCAACACCAGTGGGATGGGCCTCGAGGAGGCCGGGGTCAAGCTCCGCGAGTCCGGGCACGTCTGGACCGACAAGGTCTCCCGGACGACGGCTCCGGGCGTGTACGCCGCCGGTGACGTGACCGGTGTCTTCGCGCTCGCGTCCGTCGCCGCCATGCAGGGACGCATCGCCATGTACCACTTCCTCGGCGACGCGGTGGCCCCTCTCAACCTGAAGACCGTCTCCTCGAACGTCTTCACGGACCCGGAGATCGCCACCGTCGGCTACACCCAGGCCGACGTCGACGCCGGCAAGATCGACGCCCGGGTCGTCAAGCTGCCGCTGCTGCGCAACCCGCGCGCCAAGATGCAAGGCATCCGGGACGGCTTCGTCAAGATCTTCTGCCGCCCCGGCACCGAGATCGTCGTCGGCGGTGTGGTCGTCGCGCCGCGCGCTTCCGAACTGATCCATCCCGTCTCGATCGCGGTCGACAACAATCTGACGGTCGAGCAGATCGCGAACGCGTTCACCGTGTACCCCTCGCTGTCGGGCTCGATCGCCGAGGTTGCACGGCAGTTGCACACCCGGAAGGCCGGCGCCGAGGTCTGACGGCCCGCAACGGGCGGTCGCCGGGCTCGCGGCCGCTCACGGGGCCGGTCACGGGGAGTGGTCGACGATGCGTACGGCATAGGCGGCGGGCGTAGGCGCCTTTACCACTTTCCGCGCTGCCGTGCGAACAACTTCTGTTATTCGGCGCAAACTGCTGAAAGCAGACGGTCGTTGGGGTTACTGTCAGTTTCGTGTTCGCTGCAGAACGTCGCCAATTGATCCTCGAAATGGTGCGAGCGAACGGGGCCGTGTCGCTCCGTGAGCTCGCCCGCGTCGTCCAGACCTCCGAAGTGACCGTACGGCGGGACGTGCGCGCACTTGAGGCAGAAGGACTCCTCGACCGCCGGCACGGCGGTGCGGTATTGCCGGGCGGGTTCACGCGGGAGTCCGGCTTTCCGCAAAAATCACATCTCGCGACCGCCGAGAAGACGGCCATCGCCGACCTCGCCGCGGGTCTCGTCGAAGAGGGCGAGGCCATCGTGGTCGGGGCGGGGACCACCACGCAGGAGCTGGCGCGCCGGCTCGCGCGGGTCCCCGGGCTGACCGTCGTCACCAACTCCCTGCTGGTGGCGCAGGCGCTGGCCCACGCAAATCGCGTCGAGGTCGTGATGACCGGCGGCACTCTGCGCGGCTCCAACTACGCCCTCGTCGGCAGCGGCGCGGAACAGTCGCTCCAGGGACTCCGTGTCTCCAGGGCCTTCCTGTCCGGGAGTGGGCTCACCGCCGAGCGAGGGCTGTCCACGTCCAACATGCTGTCGGCGTCCGTCGACCGCGCGCTGGTGCAGGCGGCCGGGGAGGTCGTCGTCCTCGCCGATCACACCAAGCTCGGCACGGACACGATGTTCCAGACCGTGCCGACGGACGTGATCACCCGGCTGGTGACCGACGAGCCGCCCGCGCACGACGACCGTGCGGCCACCGAGCTGCAGGCCCTGGCCGATCAGGGCGTGCAGATCGCGGTCGCCGGGTCGGGCGGCGGCGCGGCGGGAGGCGATGCGGTCCCGGCGGGGCGCCAGCCGCGCCGGGACGTGCCCCTCCCCGGCCCGCGCCGCAGCCAGGTGTCCGGTGGCCCGCAGTTGCGCACCGCGACGGTCCTCGGGGAGCCTGCCACGGGAGAACGCGCCCGCGTCGCGGATCTGCGGCGCCGGTAGCGACCGGCGGCCTCGGGCCCGCCACGCGTGGCGTCGGTGCGATGCCCGGGGGCGCGTCGGCCTGTGGCCTCAGTCGGCCGCCGGGTGTGCCTCGGGTCCGCCGCGAGCGCCGGGGGCGACGCCGTCGCGAGGCGTCCGGTCCGCCGAGGGGCCGCTCGGGCTTCGACCCGCGGGCAGCCGCCGTGTCGGCCTTCGGCCCGCCGTCGATCGCGCACACGCCTTGGGCGCGTCCTTGTTGATGAGCGCCGTATGCCTGGGCGCGCCGCCGCTGGTCACCGCGCCGCTCGTTGCGGCCACCGACTCCGCCCCGCCCGCACACCGGCCCGCATGGCGTACGTGCCGCGGACACGGCGCACAGCAGCGCGAACGACAAGGCGCCCCGCGGACCGGAACGACCGGCCCGTGGGGCGCCTCGGTGCAAGCGTGTGTCAGTCCTTGATCTCGCAGATCGCGGCGCCGGACGTGATGGACGCGCCGACCTCCGCGTTCAGGCCCTTGATGGTGCCCGCCTTGTGCGCGTTCAAGGGCTGTTCCATCTTCATGGCCTCGAGGACGACGACCAGGTCGCCTTCCTTGACCTCCTGCCCCTCCTCGACCGCGACCTTTACGATCGTGCCCTGCATCGGAGAGGCGAGGGTGTCGCCGGAGGCCACCGGACCGGACTTCTTGGCCGCGCGGCGCTTGGGCTTGGCGCCCGCCGCGAGGCCCGTGCGGGCGAGGGACATGCCCAGGGAGGCGGGCAGGGAGACCTCCAGGCGCTTGCCGCCCACCTCGACCACGACCGTCTCGCGGCCCGGCTCCTCCTCGGCCTCCGCCTCGGCGAGCGCCGCGAACGGCTTGATCTCGTTGACGAACTCGGTCTCGATCCAGCGGGTGTGGACGGTGAACGGGTCCTTCGAGCCGGTGAGTTCGGGGGCGAACGCCGGGTCCCTGACCACCGCACGGTGGAACGGGATCGCCGTGGCCATCCCCTCCACCTGGAACTCGTCCAGGGCGCGGGCGGCCCGCTCCAGGGCTTCCTTACGGGTGCGGCCCGTCACGATCAGCTTGGCCAGCAGCGAGTCCCACGCCGGGCCGATGACGCTGCCCGACTCCACACCGGCGTCCAGGCGGACGCCCGGGCCGGACGGCGGGTCGAACCGTGTGACGGTGCCCGGCGCCGGCAGGAAGTTGCGGCCCGGGTCCTCACCGTTGATACGGAACTCGAAGGAGTGGCCGCGCAGTTCGGGGTCGCCGTAGCCCAGTTCCTCGCCGTCGGCGATGCGGAACATCTCGCGGACCAGGTCGACGCCGGCGACCTCCTCGGTGACCGGGTGCTCGACCTGGAGACGGGTGTTGACCTCCAGGAAGGAGATCGTGCCGTCGTTGCCGACCAGGAACTCCACCGTGCCCGCGCCCACGTACCCGGCCTCCTTGAGGATGGCCTTCGAGGCGGAGTACAGCTGCGCGACCTGCTCGTCGGAGAGGAAGGGCGCCGGGGCCTCCTCGACGAGTTTCTGGTGGCGACGCTGCAGGGAGCAGTCACGGGTGGAGACCACGACCACGTTGCCGTGGCTGTCGGCCAGGCACTGCGTCTCCACGTGCCGGGGCTTGTCCAGATAGCGCTCGACGAAGCATTCGCCGCGGCCGAAGGCGGCGACCGCCTCGCGCACCGCGGACTCGTACAGCTCGGGGACCTCTTCAAGAGTGCGGGCGACCTTCAGGCCGCGCCCGCCGCCGCCGAAGGCCGCCTTGATGGCGATGGGCAGGCCGTGCTCCTCGGCGAAGGCGACGACCTCGTCGGCCCCGGACACCGGGTCGGGCGTACCGGCGACCAGCGGGGCGCCCGCGCGCTGCGCGATGTGGCGGGCCGCGACCTTGTCACCCAGATCGCGGATGGCCTGCGGCGGCGGGCCGATCCAGGTCAGCCCGGCGTCCAGGACGGCCTGGGCGAAGTGGGCGTTCTCGGAGAGGAAGCCGTAGCCGGGGTGGATGGCATCCGCGCCGGAGTCCTTGGCGGCCTGCAGGACCTTGTCGATGTCCAGGTAGCTGGTGGCCGGTGTGTCGCCGCCCAGGGCGAAAGCCTCGTCCGCCGCGCGGACGTGCAGGGCGTCCCGGTCCGGGTCGGCGTACACGGCCACGCTCGCGATCCCGGCGTCACGGCAGGCCCGGGCGACACGGACAGCGATTTCGCCACGGTTGGCGATCAACACCTTGCGCACGATGGCTCCCTCTCCTTGAAACAAGCCGAGTTTAGGGACTGCCGACACGACGTTTCGACCCGTCCCCAGTGGTGAGCTTGCCCACACGGAGCGTGAAACCAGGCTCACTCAACCTACGAAATCCCTTGTCGCACCGCCGCACATGGGAATCCACCGGAAAACCCTAGCCCTCCGATGTGGTCAAGGTCTCTATGAAGTAGTCCTGCCGCAGGTCGTGTTTCTTTGTGGAGTCCCTACTAATGGCCCAACGAATCTTTGCCCCTGCCAGACCTCTTGTCCCGTCGTTTACCCGTTAGTAGCGTTCGCGATGTCTCGAACGTACTGGGAGTAACACGGAAACGCGCACGAAGGTGGGTGGGGGCCGGTGGTCCGTAGACCGGTGGCATGGCTCGTTGCGATCGTCCTCTTCGTGGAGGCGATCGGTATCGCGTTGCTGAACTGGTTCCTGGGAGTGGTCGTCGACCGGCAGAACATGTCCCTGGCCGGCCTCGACCCCGACGCGATGTCGCTGTCGTCGAAGGCGGGCGGCGTCGTGTTCGGGCTCTACTTCGCGCTGTGCGGCCTCGCCGCACTGCTGGTCGCCGTGCGCGACCGCTCCCCGTCCGGCATCTGGCGCATTCTCCTGATCAGCGCGGCCGTGGTGCACGGTCTGCTCGGCGCCCTCACGGTCGGCCTGGTGGGCTGGGGCGCGTTCGCGTTCATGATGGCGGTGTTGGGACTCATACTGCTCACCCTCGTGACGTACGACCTTCCGCCGGGCCCGGTCGACACGCCGTCCGCGGGCGGCGGCCCCGGGCAGGACGAGGGGACGGCTCTGAAGGCTGTGGAGCAGGGCGAGACCCCCGAGAACGGCGGCCCCGCACCGGTCACCCCCTGAGCGCCGCGCCCGTGCCGGCCGGTGCTCACGTCTGCGGCGGCGCCCACAATTCCGTGATGCCGACGCCCAGTTCGGCCAGCAACCGGCGCACCAGCGGCAGCGAGATACCGATCACATTGCCGTGGTCGCCGTCGATGCCGTCGATGAAGGGCGCCGAGCGGCCGTCGAGGGTGAACGCCCCGGCGACGTAGAGCGGTTCGCCGGAGGCGACGTACGCGGCGATCTCCTCGTCCGTGGGCTCGCCGAAGCGGACCACGGTGGACGCGGTGGCGGACGCGTACCGGCCGCTGATCGTGTCGTAGACGCAGTGGCCGGTCTGCAGCGTGCCCGCCCGGCCGCGCATCGCCTTCCAGCGGGCTGTGGCCTCCTCCGCGTCCGCCGGCTTGCCGAGGGCCTCGCCGTCCAGGTCGAGCACCGAGTCGCAGCCGATGACCAGCGCGCCCTTGATCTCGGGCTTGGCCGCCACGACGGAGGCTTTCGCCTCGGCCAGCGCGAGCGCGAGTTCGGCGGGGGTGGGGGCGGTGACGGCGTCCTCGTCGACCCCGCTGACCACGACCTCGGGATCGAGTCCGGCCTGCTGGAGCAGTCCGAGCCGGGCGGGGGACTGGGATGCGAGTACGAGACGGCGACGCGGCTGATCGGTCATGGGCTCAGCGTATCGGCGCACCTCACCCGGTGCCGATGACGATCATCGCGATCACCATGGCCAGTGCCATGAGGACCCCCAGCCGCCGCAACATCTTCTGCGTGTCGCGGAGTTCCTCCGGCGGCTCGTTCTCGGGGTCGGACCACAGCATGCCTTCGATCGTGCGACGGTGGCCGGCACCGGCGCCTGAGTACGCGTACTCAACTTGGCCGGGCGGCTGCACGGCTCCCCGAGCCTCCACGCCGGTCGGCCCGTCGGGTCCGACCGGCGCGGCACGCCCCCTGGGTCCTGTCGTCGAACTCTCGCCTGCCGGGCGACAGGACCTAGCCGGGCCAGTACGTACGAGGCCAGGACGCCGGCCCCGGCTGGGGCAGGCGGTGGGTGGCGATGCGGGCCGGGTCGGCCCAGGAGTCGCGGGCCCGCGCCGCGCCGGACGGCTCGGCGGCCGCCGCCGCGGCGCGGGCCCGTACCACCGCCAGTGCGGCGGCCAGCTCCTCCGGGGTCGGATTGCCCCGTACGACCTTGATCGTCATGTCCGCTCCCAAGCGTCCGCGGGTTTACAGGGGAATGTTGCCGTGCTTCTTCGGGGGCAGGGATTCCCGCTTCGTGCGCAGCTGCCGCAGACCGCGTACGACGTGGCGGCGGGTGTCGGACGGCATGATCACCGCGTCGATGTAGCCGCGCTCGGCCGCGATGTAGGGGTTGAGGAGAGTGTCCTCGTACTCCTGGATCAGCCGGGCGCGGGTCGCCTCCGGGTCGTCGGCCTCGCCGATCGTGCGGCGGTGCAGGATGTTGACCGCGCCCTGCGCGCCCATGACAGCGATCTGGGCGGTGGGCCAGGCCAGGTTCAGGTCCGCGCCCAGGTGCTTGGAGCCCATGACGTCGTAGGCGCCGCCGAAGGCCTTGCGGGTGATGATCGTGATGAGGGGAACGGTGGCCTCGGCGTACGCGTAGATCAGCTTGGCGCCGCGGCGGATGATACCGGTGTGCTCCTGGTCGACGCCGGGCAGGAACCCGGGCACGTCGACGAAGGTGATCACGGGCACGTTGAAGGCGTCGCAGGTGCGCACGAAGCGGGCGGCCTTCTCGCTCGCGTCGATGTCCAGGCAGCCCGCGAACTGCATCGGCTGGTTGGCGACGATGCCCACCGGGTGGCCCTCGACCCGGCCGAAGCCGGTGAGGATGTTCGGCGCGAACAGCGGCTGCGTCTCGAAGAACTCGGCGTCGTCCAGGATGTGTTCGATCACCGTGTGCATGTCGTACGGCTGGTTCGCGCTGTCCGGGACGAGTACGTCCAGCTCGTGGTCCTCGTCGGTGACCGTCAGGTCCGCCTCCTCCGGGAAGACCGGGGGCTCGGACAGGTTGTTGGACGGCAGGTACGACAGCAGCTGCTTGACGTAGTCGATGGCGTCCTTCTCGTCCCCGGCCATGTGGTGGGCCACGCCCGAGGCGGTGTTGTGGGTGCGGGCACCGCCCAGCTCCTCGAAACCGACGTCCTCGCCGGTGACCGTCTTGATGACGTCCGGGCCGGTGATGAACATGTGCGAGGTCTGGTCGACCATCACCGTGAAGTCGGTGATCGCCGGGGAGTACACCGCGCCCCCCGCGCACGGGCCGACGACCAGGCTGATCTGCGGGATCACACCGGAGGCGTGGGTGTTGCGGCGGAAGATCTCGCCGTAAGCGCCCAGCGACGCGACGCCCTCCTGGATGCGGGCGCCGCCGGAGTCGTTGATGCCGATGACCGGACAGCCGGTCTTCAGGGCGAAGTCCATCACCTTGACGATCTTCTGGCCGTAGACCTCGCCCAGGGCTCCGCCGAAGACGGTGAAGTCCTGGGAGAACACGGCGACCGGGCGGCCGTCGACGGTGCCGTAACCGGTCACCACGCCGTCCCCGTAGGGGCGGTTCTTCTCCAGGCCGAAGTTGGTCGAGCGGTGCCTGGCGAACTCGTCCAGCTCCACGAACGAGCCCTCGTCCATCAGCAGCTCGATCCGCTCACGGGCCGTCAACTTGCCCTTGGCGTGCTGCTTCTCCACGGCACGCTCCGAGCCGGCGTGCGTCGCCTCCTGGACGCGGCGCTGGAGGTCAGCGAGCTTGCCCGCGGTGGTGTGAATGTCGATCTCTTCCGGCTCGGACATCGGGATGCGGCTCCCTGCCTGCTCAGTGGGGACGTGAGGGTGAGGTGCTGAGAGAATGCTCAGAAGAACGAACGGTTACTCATCCGTAGCGTAGTGGCGCACCTACCGATCGGCAGTGCGGCGTTTACCACACCTAGGGTGGCTTGCATGATGCCGCGAGATGCCTCAGACGCGAACGACCGGTCGAACGACTCCGCGGGCGGCGGCGGCCGCTGGTCCGACCTGCAGCGCCCGCCCCTGAACGCTGCCGCGCTGCGCCGGGCGCTGGTGCGGGAGGGCGGCCTCTGGTCCGGGATCGAGGTGGTGCAGCGCACCGGGTCCACCAATTCCGACCTCGTCGCCCTCGCCGCGGCCGGCAAGGCCGCCGAGGGCACCGTCCTGGTCGCCGAGGAGCAGAGCGCCGGGCGCGGGCGGTTGGACCGAGCCTGGACGGCCCCGGCCCGCTCCGGACTGTTCTTCTCGGTCCTGCTCAGGCCCGCCGAGGTGCCCGTCGCCCGCTGGGGCTGGCTGCCGCTGCTGGCCGGGGTGGCCGTCGCGACCGGGCTGGCGCGGGCGGCGGGCGTCGACACGGCACTCAAGTGGCCCAACGACCTCCTGGTCACCGTGGACGAGGAGGAACGCAAGACCGGCGGGCTCCTCGCGGAGCGTGCCGGCGAGGACGGTGTGGTGATCGGTATCGGCATCAACGTCTCGCTCCGCGAGGACGAGCTCCCGGTGCCCACGGCGGGTTCCCTGGCCCTGGCGGGTGCCCGCGGCACGGACCGCGACCCGCTGCTGCGGGCGGTGCTGCGCTCCCTGGAGGACTGGTACGGCCGCTGGCGCGCCGCGAGCGGCGACCCGGTGGCGAGCGGCCTCCAGGAGACGTACGCGGCCGGCTGCGCGACGCTGGGCCGGTTCGTACGGGCCGAACTGCCCGGCGACCGGTCCATCACCGGAGAGGCGGTGGCGATCGACGGCGACGGCCGCCTCGTGCTGGCGACGGAAGAGGGAGTGCAGGAGCCGGTGGGGGCGGGGGACATCGTGCACGTGCGACCGGCGTGAGCGATGACCGGCCCGGGCGTGGCCCGGGGAGGCGGCCCACCCCTTCGTCGGCTGCCCGAGGATGCCGCTGAGGAGTGAGCTACCGCACACCTGCCGTAGAGTTGACCGCGGTCGATACCTGACCGCGGCAGATCGGAAGGGCAGCACGCGTGACCGTCGACGACACGGGCTCGGGCACGGGCGTACACCCCGACCCCGACGGTGAGCCGGGGCGGGACGCACACGCCGAGTCCGACGAGGACCCCCTGGCGCTGCGCCTGGAGCAGCTCATCCTGGGGGCGGAGCGCCGCTACACCCCCTTCCAGGCGGCCCGCAGTGCGGGCGTGTCCATGGAACTGGCGTCCCGTTTCTGGCGGGCGATGGGCTTCGCGGACATAGGACAGGCCAAGGCGCTCACGGAGGCCGACGTGCTGGCCCTGCGCCGGCTCGCCGGTCTGGTCGAGGCGGGCCTGCTGAGCGAGGCGATGGCGGTGCAGGTGGCCCGGTCGACCGGGCAGACCACCGCCCGGCTGGCCGAGTGGCAGATCGATTCCTTCCTGGAGGGCCTCACCGAGCCCCCCGAGCCCGGCATGACCCGCACCGAGGTGACCTACCCCCTGATCGAGCTGCTCCTGCCGGAGCTGGAGGAGTTCCTCATCTACGTCTGGCGGCGCCAGCTCGCCGCCGCGACCGGCCGGGTCGTCCAGGCCGGGGACGACGAGGAGATGGTGGACCGCCGCCTCGCAGTCGGCTTCGCGGACCTCGTGGGCTTCACACGCCTGACGCGCCGCCTGGAGGAGGAGGAACTCGGCGAGCTGGTCGAGGCGTTCGAGACGACTGCGGCGGACCTGGTCGCCGCGCACGGCGGGCGGCTCATCAAGACGCTGGGCGACGAGGTGCTGTACGCGGCGGACGACGCCGGTACGGCCGCGGAGATCGCCCTCCGCCTGATCGAGACGATGGCGAACGACGAGACCATGCCGGAACTGCGCGTGGGCATCGCCTTCGGCACGGTGACCACCCGCATGGGCGACGTCTTCGGTACGACGGTGAACCTGGCGAGCCGGCTCACCTCGATAGCGCCCCGGGACGCGGTCCTGGTCGACGGGGCCTTCGCGGAGGAGCTGATCCGCACGGGCGAGGCGCCCGCCTCTGAGGCGGAGGCCGCCGAGGCAGCGGCCGCCGCGGAGAAGGAGGGTGAGGAACCGCCCTCGTACCGCTTCGCGCTCCAGCCGATGTGGCAACGTCCGGTGCGCGGCCTCGGCGTGATCGAGCCATGGCTGCTGACCCGGCGGGAAGGGCCGTCGTAGTCCGCTCGTACGTCGCGGGTGGGGCCTTGGCGCGCGCACCGGTCGTGGTCCGGACGCCGCCGGTCATGAGGCGGGCTGCCTGGTCCGGAGTGGGTCGTGGTGGTGCGGCCGGGGGTGGGCTGCCTGGTCCGGAGTGGGTCGTGGTGGTGCGGCCGGGGGTGGGCTGGCGGGTCCAGGCGGGTCGTGGTGGTGCGGCCGGGGGTGGGCTGCCTGGTCCGGAGTGGGTCGTGGTGGTGCGGCCGGGGACGGGGCGCCGGGTCCAGGTCGGTTGTCGTCGTGCGCCCGGGGATGGGGCGCCGGGTCCAGGTCGGTTGTCGTCGTGCGCCCGGGGACGGGGCGCCGGGTCCGGGCCGGTCGTGGTCGTGCCCCCCGGGGATGGGGCGCCGGGCCTGGAGTCGGTTGTTGTGGTGCACCCATGCGCGGTCTGCCGGGTCCAGGACGGTCGTGGTCGTGCGCCCGGGGACGGGCCGCCGGGTCCCGGGCGGTCGGCGTTCTGCACTCTGGGGTGGGCCGCCGGGTCCCGGGCCGGTCGTGGCCTGCGGTCCGATGTCGACCGCCGGACGCGCCCGGGGCTTCGGCTCAACCACCCGGTGAGGACAGGCTGTTGACGCACAGCCCGATGATCGGGATGCACAGGCCCGGTCGGCTCGGGTCCGGTGAGGGCGTGGGCGTGGGCGTAGGCGCGGGCGCCGTCGGGGTGGGCCGCGGCTTGGCGGGAGTCGTGGTCGCCGGGGGCTCGGAGGTGCGGGTGCCCGTCGGCGACCACGGCGCTTCGGGGATGCCCGTGGCGGGGTTTGTGGCGCGTGGGGCCGACGAGGACGGGTGTGCGGACAGGCTCGCGGGGACCGTCGCGGCCGAAGCCGGGCTCGCCGCCCGCGTGACAGCGGCCGCGGAGGTGCTCACGCCCCCCGTCGCCGGGCCGGTCGCGACCGTCGCCGCCGTGTCGGTGGTGTCGATCCGGGGCTCGGCCTCCGCGGTCCCGCTCCCGCCCGTGGCCGACTGGGTCGCGAGGCGTACGAGGCTCAGGGACCCGGCGGCGAGCGCGAGCCCGCCGACGGCGAGGACCACACGCCGTCGCCGGGGCTTGCGGTGCCGGCCCGCCGGGCGGAACCGCAGGGGGCCGGTGGCGCCGTGCGTCGCCGCCGTGGTCTCAGCGGTACCCGTGTCCGTCGTCATGCTCGTCCCTCCCCGGTGTGCCCGTACTCCCCCGATGCGCCGCGGTGGGCAGATTATGTGCCGATTGGGGGAAGGTGATGAGGAGACGGCCCGGATGTCACCCGAAAGGGGAGGGGCGGGCCCAAGTGGCCCGCCCCTGGCGCAGGCTCGCGGCGGCTTTCGCAGGGCCGCTTCGGCTGCGATGATCGGGACGTCGGAAGTTAACCCGCGTTAACCGGGAGGGTGTCATGGCGGAGCAGGGCGACGAGCGGCCGTTCGGCGAGTACGTCGTCGTACGGCGGCACGGGTACGTCGCGGAGCTGGCGCTCGACCGGCCCAAGGCGATGAACGCGGTGTCCACGGAGATGGCGCGCTCGATCGCCGCGGCGTGCACGCACCTGGCGGCCGACCGGGACGCGCGGGTGACGGTGCTGACGTCGACGCACGAGCGGGCGTTCTGCGTGGGCGCCGACCTCAAGGAGCGCAACTCCTTCACGGACGCCGATCTGGTGCGCCAGCGCCCTGTCACGCGCGCCGCGTACACCGGCGTCCTGGAGCTGCCGATGCCGACGGTCGCCGCCGTGCACGGCTTCGCGCTGGGCGGCGGCTTCGAGCTGGCGCTGTCCTGCGACCTGATCGTGGCGGACGGCACCGCGGTGGTCGGCCTGCCCGAGGTGTCCGTCGGGGTGATCCCGGGAGGCGGCGGTACGCAGCTGCTGCCCCGCCGGGTGGGCTCGGCGCGCGCGGCCGAGCTGATCTTCACGGCGCGCCGTCTGGAGGCGGCAGAGGCGCGTGAGCTGGGCCTGGTCGACGAGCTCGTACCGGAAGGCAGCGACCGCGAGGAGGCGCTCGCCCTCGCGGCCCGTATCGCGGCGAACTCCCCGGTGGGCCTGCGGGCCGCGAAGCGTGCCCTGCGCCTGGGTCACGGCCTCGACCTGCG
This sequence comes from Streptomyces sp. NPDC022910, assembly GCF_055561075.1. NCBI lineage: Bacteria > Bacillati > Actinomycetota > Actinomycetes > Kitasatosporales > Streptomycetaceae > Streptomyces > Streptomyces sp. NPDC022910. The sequence goes on along the minus strand of NZ_JBVHHL010000005.1, from coordinate 8,033 downwards.
GGCCGGACTCGAGGTCGAGGACGCGGCGTGGCGCTCGGTGGCGTTCTCGGGGGACCGCGCGGAAGGGGTGGCCGCCTTCAACGAGAAGCGCAGCCCGCAGTGGCCGGGCGAGTAGTACCGAAGTGCCGGGGTCGTGTCGCCACTGACGCCGGAATGGCCTGCACCCCTGATCGCCGCACCGATGTCTCACATTGTCCTGATCGTCCCTAGCCTGGAGTGATGGGTGAGGACAGTCGGCTCAGTGCGGTGGTGGCGCTGGCCCAGGGGATGGCGGCGGCGCACAACCCGCGGGAGTCCTGGCGGGCCGCCGCGCTCGGTGCGTGCCGGGCGCTCGCCGGGAGCTTCGCCGCGCTCTCCGTGTGGGAGCGCGAGCGCGGACGGCTGCGGGTCCTGGTCAATGTGGGGGAGCGGGCGCCCGAGGAGGAGGAGTTCCCGGAGCGCGAGACCTACCCCGTGCATCAGTTCCCGGAGATCACCGAGTTCCTGCACGAGCGCTGGGCGGGCGGCGGCGGGCCGAGCGCCTGGGTGGAGACCGCGGAGGGCCCGGCCGCGGGGCACGCCGGGTACTGCCACCAGCGGGTCGCCGCGTTGCGCCGACGCGGCCGCGGCTGCTGCGTGGTCGCTCCCGTGCTGCTGCACGGCCGTGCCTGGGGCGAGTTGTACGTCGCCCGTGAGGCCGGCGTCCCCGTCTTCGGTGACGCCGACGCCGACTTCGCCACCGTCCTCGCCTCCGTGGTCGCCGCCGGTATCGCCCAGACCGAGCGCCTGGAGGAGGCCCGTCGGCTGGCTTTCACCGACGCCCTCACCGGTCTCGCCAACCGCCGCGCCGTCGACGTACGCCTCGACGAGGCGATCGAACGGCACCGCGGGGACGGCGTCGCGGTCTCGCTCGTCGTCTGCGATCTCAACGGGCTCAAACGAGTCAACGACACGCGCGGGCACGCCGTCGGCGACCGGCTGCTGGAACGCTTCGGATCGGTCCTCTCGCTGTGCGGCGCAATGCTGCCGGGCGCCCTCGTCGCCCGTCTCGGCGGCGACGAGTTCTGCCTCCTCGCGGTCGGTCCGCCGGCCGACGAGGTCGTCCGGGTAGCCGACGAGGTCTGCCGGCGCGCCGCCGAACTGGAGCTCGGCGACGGCGTCGCCTGCGGGGTCGCCTCGACCGAGGACCCGATCGGTCCCGTCCGTTCGGCTCGACGGCTGTTCCGGCTCGCGGACGCGGCCCAGTACCGGGCCAAGGCCCTGCGCGCGGCGAAGCCCGTGGTCGCGGGCCGTGAGGGGCCCGACGACCCGGTCGTACGCCTGGCCGACGCGCCCCCGCCCTCCACCGGGGAGCGGCGTCGGTTCCGGGGGCGTCGCTGAGTGAAGCCCGGGTCGCGGTAAGGGGTCAACCCGCCACCCACTAGTGACATCATTGAATTCACTGCGTACGCTCCTGAATATGGATATGCACACTGTGGTGGTGGGGACGTCCGGGGTCACCGCGTCCGACGTTCTCGCCGTGGCGCGCGCGGACGCCCGGATCGAGCTCTCCCAGGAGGCCCTGTCAGCCCTGGCGGCGGCCCGCGAGATCGTGGACGCGCTGGCGGCGAAGCCGGATCCCGTCTACGGGGTCAGCACCGGTTTCGGCGCGCTGGCCACCCGGCACATCAGCCGGGAGCTGCGCACCCAGCTGCAGCGCAACATCGTCCGCTCGCACGCGGCCGGTATGGGCCCGCGGGTCGAGCGCGAGGTCGTGCGCGCCCTGATGTTCCTGCGGCTGAAGACCGTCTGCTCCGGACACACCGGTGTCCGCCCCGAGGTCGCTCGGACCATGGCGGACATCCTCAACGCTGGCATCACCCCGGTCGTGCACGAATACGGCTCGCTCGGCTGCTCCGGCGACCTGGCGCCGCTGTCCCACTGTGCGCTGACGCTCATGGGCGAGGGCGAGGCGGAGGGCCCCGACGGCGTCGTACGGCCCGCCGCCGAACTCCTCGCCGAGCACGGCATCGCCCCCGTCGAGCTGCACGAGAAGGAGGGCCTCGCGCTCCTCAACGGCACCGACGGCATGCTCGGCATGCTGATCATGGCGCTGGCGGACCTGGAGCAGCTGTACAAGTCGGCCGACGTCACGGCGGCGCTGTCGCTCGAGGCGCTGCTCGGTACGGACAAGGTGCTCGCGCCGGAGCTGCACGCCATCCGCCCGCACCCCGGGCAGGGCGCCTCGGCCGCCAACATGCTGGCTGTGCTGAAGGGTTCGGGCCTGACGGGGCATCACCAGGACGACGCGCCGCGCGTCCAGGACGCCTACTCGGTGCGGTGCGCCCCACAGGTCGCGGGCGCCGGCCGGGACACGCTGGCGCACGCCCGCCTGGTCGCCGAGCGCGAACTGGCCTCCGCCGTCGACAACCCGGTGGTCCTGCCCGACGGCCGGGTCGAGTCGAACGGCAACTTCCACGGTGCGCCGGTGGCCTACGTCCTGGACTTCCTGGCGATCGCGGCGGCCGACCTGGCGTCGATCGCGGAGCGTCGCACCGACCGCCTGCTCGACAAGAACCGCTCGCACGGCCTGCCGCCGTTCCTCGCGGACGACGCGGGCGTCGACTCGGGCCTGATGATCGCCCAGTACACGCAGGCGGCGCTGGTGAGCGAGATGAAGCGGCTGGCCGTTCCGGCCTCCGCCGACTCGATCCCGTCCTCCGCGATGCAGGAGGACCACGTCTCGATGGGCTGGTCGGCGGCGCGCAAGCTGCGCACGGCCGTGGACAACCTCACCCGGGTCCTGGCGGTCGAGCTGTACGCGGCCGCGCGGGCCGTCGAACTCCGTGAGGGACTGACCCCGGCTCCCGCCACCCAGGCGGCGATCACGGCCCTGCGTGAGGCGGGCGCCCAGGGCCCGGGCCCGGACCGCTTCCTGGCGCCCGACCTGGCGGCCGCGGATGCCTTCGTGCGCGACGGCGGGCTGGTCGCGGCGGTGGAGACGGTCACCGGGGCACTGCAGTAAGGAAGTTGCCAGGCAGCGGGGAGCAAAGCGATCGGGGCCCTGCCGGACGGCAGGGCCCCGACGGTTCACTTCAGCTTGCCCGACTGGGCCTGGATCACCGCGTCCGGCACGGTGTAGTCCTTGCCGGACATCATCGCGCCGAGGTTCATCGTGTAGTAGGTGGCGATGGTGTTGCCGTGGCGCACCACCTGGGCGTGCAGGGTGCCCGTCTTGCCGTCCGTGTCCTCCATCTCGCCGCCGGCGCCGAACGCCACCGACTCGTCGCCCGCCTCCGCGGCCTTCTCGGCGGTGACCTTGGTGAACTTCTGCTCGTCGCCGCCCGAGCCGGCCGTGAAACCGCCGGAGCAGCCCTTCACCGCGTCGGAGACCGACTTCATCGCCTTCTCGGCGCCGTCGCCCTCGTACGACGACAGGGACACGACCGTGACGTTCACGGTCATCGAGTCGGTGAGCGCATCCTCGATCGCGTCTTCCGACAGGTCCTGGGCGGACGTGGAGGCCTTGTCGGTGGGCTTCTTCTCCTCGGTGGCCATGCTGTTGGTCTCCGCCGCCGCGTCACCCGGGGCGAGGCCGCTCATGACGTAGAGGAGCGGCTTGCACCGCTCGTCGCTCTTGATGGCGGTCTTGGAGGCCGGGTACGTCTTGGGGACCGCGCCGACCTTGTACCCGTCCACGTCGCCCTTCGCGATGATCAGCTTCTTCAACTCCGCGGCACTCGGCGCCTTCGCGGCCGCGGCCGGCCCCGAGGAACCGGAGTCCTTGGAGTCGTTCGACCCTCCGTCGGAGCAGCTCGTGATGAGGGAGAGCGACACCGCGCCCACGGCAACCGTGGCGCACAGCCGCACCCTCGATGATCTCTTCATGAACGGACTGTGAATGCCATGCCAAAGGCACGTCAAGCAATTCAAAAATCCATGCGTTCCCTGCGCACCGAGTACGCCACGAAACCCGCGCCCAGGCAGAGGAAGAGGGTGCCTCCGACCACGTACGGCGTCGTGTCGACGCTGCCCGTGTCGGCCAGTTGGGTGCCCGTCGCCGAGGCGTCCGTCTCCGCGGACGTTCGTGCGGATGTCGAGGAGTGCTGTCCGGACGCATCCGGAGTCGCGTTGGCGGACGGGACGAACCACAGGGCCCCCAGCAGGGTCCCCGCGGCGGTGGCGGTCAGCAACGTCCGGCGTGCGGTGGACGTCGATCGACGTGCGGCGGACACGAAATACCGATCCCCCTGTGGTGCTTGCGAATTGGCCGTGTGGAGCGATGCTAGTGAAAGGCGCGGGTCGCGGGAAAGTCGCGCCCCCTCCGGGCCGTACGCTGCCCGCCATGAGCACTTCTGAGACATCACGGTTTGTCCGACTTCGCGTAGAGCTGGTCGTCGAGGTCGCCGACGCCGACGCCGTCGCCAAGGCCGCACTGCACCGGATCGAGGACGAGCCGGACATGCCCGAGGGTGAGCGTGCGTACACGGAAAGCGCAGTGACGGAAGACACTGCAGAGGCCCTCGCCTATCTCATCGATCCGTCCGCCCTGATCAGCGAGGTGCCTGGGGTCGAACTCGCCCAGGCGTCCTGGAGCAGCGAGGAGATCGACTACGACCCGGACTCGCCTGACTGGGCCCTCGGCGAGGATGATGAGTCCGATGACGACGAGGAAGACGAGGAGGACGAGGAGGTCCGACTCGGCTGACGTGTCTTGGGGAAATCGTGACCCCGGGCGGCAACCGGCGCCCGGGGTTCCGTCGTCTCCAGAGGTGTTCCCCCGGCGTCCCGTGTGACACGGAGAGCGTCTGGGCATCCGTCGCACCGACGTGGTGTGGCCCACACATCCAACCGATGTGGAACGGGGCCCACCGGTCGTAGCGTTGATGGTTCTTACGGGGGCTCACGGGGTTTTGGGGATTCGGCAACCATGGAGAAGTGTGTGATTACGGTCAGTAAGCGGCGCAAGGGTCTGGTGACCGCGTCCGCACTGCTCGGCGGAATACTCGTGCTCACCGCGTGCAGCGGAGGCGGCGACGCGGCCAGTGGCAGTGGCGGCGACTCCACCTCGCAGGCAAAGGCGGACGAGGCGGCGGCCAAGAAGGCCTCCGAGGCACAGATCAAGATCACACCGGCGGACGGTTCCGACAACGCCTCCATCAACAACGCCGCCAAGGTGACGGTCAGCAAGGGGACGCTCACCAACGTCACCATGACCACCGCGTCCGGAACCCCCGTCGCCGGGCAGATATCCGCGGACAAGCTGAGCTGGGCGCCCACCAACCAGCTGGAGCGCGCCACGACCTACAAGGTCGCCGCGTCGGCCCAGGACTCCGCCGGCCGTGCCGCCCACGAGAACGCCTCCTTCACGACCGTCGCACCGGCCCACTCCTTCATAGGCAACTTCACGCCGGAGAGCGGCTCCACCGTCGGCGTGGGCATGCCGGTCTCGATCAACTTCGACAAGGCCATCACCGACAAGGCCGCCGTGCAGAAGGGGATCACCGTCACCTCCAGCAGCGGGCAGGAGGTCGTCGGGCACTGGTTCGGCGCCAACCGGATCGACTTCCGGCCCGAGCAGTACTGGACGGAAGGCTCCACCGTCACGCTGAAGCTCGACCTCGACGGTGTAGAGGGCACGAGCGGTGTGTACGGCGTGCAGCAGAAGACGGTCACCTTCAAGATCGGCCGCAACCAGGTCTCGTACGTCGACGCGAAGACCAAGCAGATGAAGGTCACGCAGGACGGCAAGGTCATCAAGACCATCCCGATCTCCGCGGGCTCGCCTGACAACAAGACGTACGAAGGTCAGATGGTCATGTCGCAGAAGTTCAAGGAAACCCGGATGAACGGCGCGACGGTCGGCTTCACCGACAGCGACGGCAAGGGCGAGTACGACATCAAGGACGTGCCGCACGCCATCCGCCTGACCAACTCCGGCACGTTCGTGCACGGCAACTACTGGGGCGCGAAGTCCATCTTCGGCAACGTGAACACCAGCCACGGCTGCGTCGGCCTCTCCGACACCAAGGGCGCGAACGACGCGAGCACGCCGGGCTCGTGGTTCTACAACAACTCGATCATCGGCGACGTCGTGGTCGTGACCAACACCGGTGACAAGACGGTCGCACCGGACAACGGCCTCAACGGCTGGAACATGGACTGGGCCCAGTGGAAGGCGGGTTCCGCGGTCTGAGCCGAAGGCCCAGCGGATCGTCCCCCACACTTCACCCGAGGCGCCCGCCGCCCCCTCCGAGGCGGCGGGCGCCTCGGTCTTCTCACAGGCCTTTTCACGGCGGAGCCGAGGCCGGGCACAGGCTTCTCATCGTTCTTTTATGTCCGGCTTATGGGTTCATCAGGGTGCCTCCCTAGTTTGCGGCCATGTTCTTCACCTACCTGAGGCGCGAACTGCGCCGCCGGAGAAAGGCGGCCCTCGTCGTCGCCTCCGGGCTCGCTCTGGGCATCGCACTGGTCATCGTGGTCAACTCCGTGTCCTCGGGCATGGGGAAGGCACAGGACAAGGTTCTGCAGTCGCTGTACGGACTCGGCACCGACATGACCGTCACGAAGGCGGCCACCCCCGCGTCGGGCAGCTCGCAGGGGCCGCGCTTCAACTTCGACGCCCGTGGCAACGGCTCCGACGAGACCCAGAGCAGCGACCGTGTCATGGTCCAGGGCTTCCAGACCCTGGCCGGCAGCACGGTCGACAAGGTCGGCTCACAGAGCGGCGTTTCGGACGCCGTGGGCGGACTGAGCCTGCGAGTCGTCAAGATCAGTGGCCAGTTCACGCGGGGTCAGTTCAAGCAGAACCCGAACAGCGGCCAGCAGGGCGGCCGGGGCGGGGCTCCCACCGGCCAGCCGCAGGGCCAGGTCGAGGGCGGCGGCGCCAACTTCGACGTCAACAACTACTCCGTCTACGGCACCGACGTCACCAAGCCCGCCCTCGGCCCGCTGACCTCCTCGAAGATCACCAGCGGCCGTACGTTCAAGACCTCCGAGACGAACGCCAAAGTCGTCGTGGCGGACTCGGCGTATGCCAAGGAGAAGAAGCTCAAGGTCGGCAGCACCGTCACCATCAAGAGCGTCAAGTTCAAGGTCATCGGCATCGCCACGGCGGACAGCGGTGACTCGGCGGCCAACCTCTACATCCCGTTGCAGCAGGCCCAGACACTCGCCGACGCGAAGAACAAGGTCACCACGATCTACGTCAAGGCGACCGACTCGAAGCAGATCGCGACCGTCAAGAAGACCATCCAGAAGAACATCTCGGGGACGACGGTCACCACCTCCTCCGACCTCGCCTCCACCGTCTCCGGTTCCCTGTCCACCGCCTCCAGCCTCGCCACCAATGTGGGCAAGTGGCTGTCCATCGCGGTGCTGGTCGCCGCGTTCCTGGTCGCCGGCCTCCTCACGTCCTCCGCCGTCTCCCGCCGGGTACGCGAGTTCGGCACGCTCAAGGCGCTGGGCTGGAAGTCGAGCCGGGTGACCCGCCAGGTGGTCGGCGAAGCCGTCGTCAACGGCCTGGTGGGCGGGGCCCTCGGCATCGCGCTCGGCCTGGCGGGCGCGTACGTCGTCACCGCGATCAGCCCGACCCTGCAGGCGCAACTCGGCAGCGGCAGCGGTGGTGGCGGCGGCTTCGGCGGCGGTCCCGGCGGCGGTGGCTTCGGCGGGCCCGGCCGGCAGGCCGCTGCGAAGACCCTGGAGGTGGCGCTCACCGCACCGGTCAGCGCCACCACCATCACCGTCGCGGTCGCCCTCGCGGTGGCCGGCGGTCTGATCGCCGGCGGCTTCGGCGGCTGGCGCGCCTCCCGTCTGCGCCCGGCGGACGCCCTGCGCCGCGTCGAGTAGAACCCGCCCCGTACAGCGCGCGGCCCGGGGCCTGTCGTCATGGCAGGCCCCAACCCCCTTCCCATCCCAGGAGTTGCACCCATGTACGAACTCAGAGGCGTCACCAAGCGCTACACGCGGGGCAAGGAGACCATCAACGCCCTGGACGGCGTCGACCTCACCATCGGCGACGGCGACCGGCTCGTCATCCAGGGCCCCACCGGCGGCGGCAAGTCCACGCTGCTGCA